>DASYKC010000196.1:0-73216 GCA_035995885.1 Caldimonas sp.
AGTCAAGCGTTGAGCAACTCGGCATTCTCCGCGGTCATGCGACGGTATCCAGGCGCCTGAGCTTCAATTGCCATCGTCGGCGAGGCCTGATCGATTTGCAGGAACCTGATCCGGCCGTGCATACGCCCGATCGGATGGCGCTTGGCCGCTCGGAAGTGTGATGACGGCCTGCGGCGAGGCTATGCTCCAGCACGACCCTTCGGACAGTGCAGACGCTGGCGAATTCGGGAGACGACGATGGCCGAGAGTGCGACGATCCTGATACCGGACATCAGCGGCTACACGGAATTCCTGACCAAGACAGAGCTCGTCCACAGCTCTCACATCATCAATGAGCTGCTCGAAGCGATCCTCGCTGCCAACGAGGGCGAATTCGAGCTCTCCGAGGTTGAAGGCGATGCGCTGTTGCTCTATCGCAAGGGCAAGCCCATCGAAGGCGATGCGCTCGTGCGGCTGTGCCTGCGCATGTTCGAAAGCTTCCACACGCAGGTCAAGCTCATCGAGCGCGACGCGGTATGCCAGTGCGGTGCTTGCACGACAGCGTCGAACTTGAGCCTGAAGTTCATCGCCCATCACGGCGTCGTTCAGGAAATCAAGGTGCGGCAATTCACGAAATGCTCGGGCGTCGACATGATCATTGCTCACCGCTTGCTGAAGAACCGAGTCGCGTCGAACGAATACATCCTGGCGACCGCCGGCTGCTTGGACTCCTCGACGCTTCAACCCTCCGCGGGCGCGCTGGCGTGGGAGCGATCGAGCGACGACTATCCCGCGATCGGAACGATTCAGTATCAGTACGCTGGGCTCGCCGAAGTCAGACAGACCGTCGCGGATCCTCCACCCCGAACCAGCCCGGTGGTCGAGCTCGGGGATCATTCCGTCGCCGTGGAGATCGATGCACCGATGCGAGCAGTGCATCAGCTCGTGATCGATCTCGACCGGCGGCCTGAATGGCTGACAGCGGTGGAGCGACTCGATCGGCCCGCGAAAACGGAGCGAATCGGCATGCGGCACGTCTGCATCTTTCACGGCCTGACGGTCGAGTGGGAGACCGTCAAGAACGAGATCGGCGACGATGAGATCCTGTACGTCGAGGAAGGAAGAATCGTCGAGAAGGACCTTCCGGCTCGGGCGTCGTTCGTGATCAAGCGCCTCGGAGAGCGACGAACGTTCCTGCGCTTCCACGCGAAGTGGCTGTCCAACCCTGAGCCGCCGCGAGAAATGACAAGCGCCATACTTGCCGACTACTCGCGTGGGCTCGAGTCCATCAAGTCAATGTGCGAAAGCCCGATGCGGGAGTGAAGGCAAGCGAGCGCGGTTCAGGAGGACCACTCCGGCCCAGGTCTGCTGTTCGAGGGCAGCTCGCCCGGCTCCGGCACATTGCGGAGCTCGCGCGTCTGAAGGTCGGGCTCAGCTCCCGGGAAGGCTCTCTTCGCGTCGACCCGAGTCAGCTTGTAGGTCGTCAGCCGGCGCAATCCCGTGAGCTCGTCGATGATCCACCAGTTGTAGAACTCGGTAGGCGTCATTTCCTTCAATCGATGCAAAGGCTTACCCGCGGACTGTCTTTCTCTTCAGGGGCATAGACACTTTTGACCCGCGCTCGAACCTCGCCTGCCGAATCGAGGCGGGCGACTACCGAAGCGGCGGCGCGCGGCTCGAGATAGCCGATCTGCGCATATGAGGATGGAAGCAATCCGAAGAGTCTGCGGACCTCGAAGTACACCGCCACCGCCTGAGACGCCTCGCGGCTGGTGGAACCTCTTCGAAGTACGACTTCGCTGCCGATCTCGCAACGTCGGCGGATGACGCGCGCACGGCTGGAGCCGTCATCGTTGCGCAGTCCCGTGCCGGTGACGATCGCGGTGAGTGTCATGAAGCCAAAGGTGAAGTGGCAGCGAGCCCCACGCTTTCAACGTGCAAGCCGCGAGTTGCCCGAAGGCGAGCGACGCGCTTAGCAAGGCGCGTTCGGAATCAGGCCGCGCGCCTTGCCTTCGAACCGCGCTGGGCCGCACGAACAGCCGACTTCGTGACGGGCTGGAAGTTCGCTTCAGCGGCTTCGGTGGCTTGCCTGGCTGCCTTCTGCGCGCTCTCGATGGCGGTGGTCGCCGCGGCGATCGCCGACTTGAACAGCGCGACGCCGTTCTCGGAGCCGGCCGGCGCGCTCTTGACGGCCGCGTCGACAATCGTCCGGAGCTTGGCTTGCGCGTCGGCGCTCTGCGCCTGGGCGACACGCGTCACTTCGGCGCAGGTCGAGGCCGGGATTTGGTAGACGGAACGGCTGTAGGCAGCGGCCTCCTCGCAGGCTGGCTGAAAGAAGCTCTGTTGCAGCGCGATCAACTGTTGCCCATCCTTGACGGACTTCTGGGTGGCGGCGATTTGCTCAAGGGTGATCATGAGACTCCTGGCGGAATGAGGATTTCTGGTTGCCTTATGCTGCACTGCAACATAACGTGAACTGTAGAGGCAAACGGGGATGTTTTCAAGCCTGAAATGCTGCATTGCAGCAACGTAGGGCAGAAGTTCTAGATCGTTGCCTGCGTCACCGTTGCCGAGCGCTGGTAGGTCAACGATCGGAAATGCAACCTGGACTGATCGTTCAGTGCGCATCCCCGAGTGGCGGCGACCGCTGCTTGCTCCTAGAAGCCAAGCCGATTCATTCTTCCACTCGAGCATCGCTACCGGCGCGCCCACGTTTTCCACCGACCTTGTGCAAAAGCCTGTGGACAAGAGCGTTCGTTCGTCATACTCAATCCCAATGAGGCGGCTTTGGGAGTCGTGCGCAAAAAAGCGGCAGGCGATCACCCTCGTCGCTTTCGGGGCCGCCGCCGTTTCGGATCGCAACATAGGCCGCCTTGCATCTCGGCTCGACAACCGTAGGATGCACTTCCCATCGACCGCGACGTGATTGTCCATACGTGTCCGCATGAGTTCACTCCGATCTCCGTCTATCTGGCTGCCGATGTCGGTGTGCCCACCGGGGGCTCCGATCGGCGACCGCGCGCAAGGCGACGCCGCAGCGCTCGATCGCGCCCGCCTCTTGCGCGCGCAGCCAATCGACGTTGAACCAGCACCGCGGCGGCGTCACGGCGGTGTAATCAGCGAAGCCTAGCGTCGTGTTGCGCGGCGCGAGGGCGTCGCTCTGCTTCATCTGATGGCCCTCAGCCCCCGCGCTCCGTCAGACCCCGTGGCTACAGAGGGAACCACCATCATGACAACGCAAGATCGCCGCAAATTCCTGAAGATCGTCGGCTCCGGCGCAGTGGCCGGAACACTTCCGCCGAGCATCGCCCGTGCGCTCGAGATTCCCGCGCACCGTCGCACCGGCACCATCGCCGACGTCGAGCACGTCGTCATCCTGACGCAGGAGAACCGCTCGTTCGATCATTACTTCGGGACCCTGCGCGGCGTTCGCGGCTTCGCCGACCCGCGGGCGGTGAAGCTCTCCTCCGGGAAGCCGGTGTGGTATCAGCCCGGCGCCTCGGGCGACGTGCTGCCGTTCAGGCCGCCGGTCGACAACCTCGGCCTGACCTTCCTGCCCGACCCGCCGCACGGCTGGAACGACACGCACGCCGCGTGGCGCGACGGCTTCCACGATCGCTTCGTTCCGAACAAGGGCGTGCGGGCGATGACGTACCACACCCGAAAGGACATTCCTTATCACTTCGCGCTCGCCGACGCATTCACGGTGTGCGACGCCTATCACTGCTCGCTGATGGGCCCGACCGATCCCAATCGCTATCACCTTTGGACCGGATGGACCGGCAACAACGGCCTCGGCGGCGGGCCGGTGATCACGAATGCCGAAGTCGGCTATGACTGGACGTCGTTCCCGGAGCGATTGCAGGCGGCCGGCATCTCATGGAAAGTCTACCAGGACGTCGGCGACGGCCTCAACGCGGCCGGCTCATGGGGCTGGACCGGTGATCCTTTCATCGGCAACTTCGGCGACAACTCGCTGCTCTACCTGCATCAGTACCAAAACGCCCAGCCGGGCAACCCGCTCGCCGACCGGGCCAAGACCGGCACCAACATCAAGGCGCTCAACCGCGATCCGAATCGGCTGTTCGACGTCTTCCGCGAAGACGTTCGGACGGGCAAGCTGCCCCAGGTGTCGTGGATCGCGTCGCCGGAAGCGTTCAGCGAGCATCCCAACTTTCCGGCCGACTACGGCGCCTGGTACATCTCGCAATTCCTCGACATCCTGACCTCGAACCCCGACGTCTGGAGCAAGACCGTCGTCTTCATCAACTACGACGAGGAAGGCGGATTCTTCGATCACATGGTGCCGCCCACGCCAGCCGCCTCCGCCGACCGCGGCGCATCGACGGTCGACGTGGCGCTCGAGATCTACCCGGGCGACCCCGGACACCCGAGCGCGAACTACGGACTTGGAATGCGCGTGCCGATGCTGGTCGTCTCGCCCTGGAGCAGCGGCGGGTGGGTCAACTCCCAGGTGTTCGACCACACGTCGATCATCCGATTCCTGGAGGCGCGCTTCGGCCAGGGACGCCCGGCTCTCTTCGAGTCGAACATCACGCCGTGGCGCCGTGCGGTCGTGGGCGACCTGACGAGTGCCTTCGACTTCGACCGCTCGAATGCGCGCGTCGCAGCGCTGCCCGCCACGGCGTCGTATGTGCCGACCTCGCTGGTACGCCAGCCCGACTACCTCGTCGTCGCGCCCGCTGTCGGCGCCCTGCCGCCGCAAGAATCCGGCGTGCGACCGGCCCGTGCCCTGCCGTACGACCTGCATGCGCACGCCACCGCAGACACCGCCGACGGCTCGTTCCAGATCCAGTTCGTCAATTCCGGCAAGGCGGCCGGCGTGTTTCACGTCCGCACCGGCGACGGGTCGGTCGTTCCGCGCAGCTACACGGTCGAGGCCGGCAAGGAGCTCGTCGGCGTCTGGCCGGTGAAGGCCGCCGGCAAGACGTCGTACGACTTCGCCGTGCACGGTCCCAACGGGTTCTATCGCGGCTTCAAGGGCTCGACGGCAGCGGTCGCCGGCGCGGCGCTTCTCGACGTGCGCGCCGGCGGCGACGGCGACAAGGAGCATTTTCAGGTGGCCCTGCGCAACCTGACGAGGGCGACGCTCGTGGCCTCGGTCATCGACAACTACACCGGTGAGCGTTCCCGCGTCAGACTCACGCAGCGTCAGAGCACCGCGCTGCGCCTGCCGCTGGAAGAGACCTCAGGCTGGTACGACTTCGTCATCTCGGTCGAAGGCGACGCGAGCTTCGAGTACCGCATCGCCGGCCATCTGGAGGACGGACGCCCGAGCGCCAGCGATCCGGCGATGGGCGGCGTCAGGGTCGCAGACAGGCGGTCCAGCGCTGGCGCGCTGTCTCCCCAGGCGGATCGTCAGGACCAGGCGCGGCGCTGACGCTCTCGGCGCAAGCCTCTGGCGGCGCGGAAGATGCGGCCGCCGAGGCTTGCTGCCCCGGCGCGGCAGGCGTGGTAACGGCCCGGACGAGGCGGCCGGCACATCGCTGCTGGCAGGCGAAGCCGCCGCCGCTGTGACGGCCACACTTTCGGCGCTGAAGCGCGCTCCTTGGGAGCTCGCCTCCTCGTCCCGGGTTCTAACGGCGGCCGCCGTCGGGCCCAACGCTTGGCGTGGAGTGCTGGCCGGCGGCCAAGCTTTGATGGAAGCGTCAGGCATCGCCGTTGTGTTGGTGCGGGTGATCGGCATATGCGACGCCAAGCCCCAGCGACCAGTCCATCTTCGAATTCTCGCTGAGTGCGATCATGATGTCGTCGGCTCGGAAGCCGGCCTCTACCGCCCTCGCCGTCACGTGCCGAAACAGCCTTCGCTTTTGTTCGTCCGTGCGGCCCATCAAGAAGGTGATCTCCGCGATGCATGCATCAGCAGACCGATCCACATTCCCGAAGTTGCGGTCAATGACCATTGCCTCTTCCTCGAAGCGGGTGATGAGCTGAAAGAGATCATTTGGCGGCACGTTGCACGTTTTCACGAGACCGTCCTGGACAGCGTCTGCCAGCGCTTTCACCTTAGCGAAGGCGAGGTGCTTGGGTGCGGAAATTTTGGTAAGTGGCATCGATATCGCTTCCAGTGTTGCGGCTTGTTGCGGGTTGCTGGGACTTCTCAACGCCAATCCACTCCTCGCACTTGCCTTGAATGATTTCATTGTGGGCGAGGGCAAGAGTTCGGACTTCTTCCGACGGCCGGCACCGGTGCGGCACAGCGCCGCGGCCCGTCCTGGCAGCGCTGTCAACGCTCCATGTAAGTGGCATCGACGGAGACCGGAAAGTTCACCGATCGGGCGATGAAGCAGAACTCGTGAATCTCATGATGTATTGCATCGGCCTTTTTAAGATCTGAGCCGGCGAGCACTTCGATCCGCGGATAAAGGGTGACGCGCAGGAAGCGGCCAGCGCCACTGCCCGCGGTCTCGCCAACGCCAATCGGCTCATCCGAATAGCCACGAACGACGATCCCTGCCTTGCTCGCGAGATGGAGATACCACAGCATGTGACACGACGAGAGCGCGGCAAGCAAAAGATCCTCAGGGTTCGGCAACGCTGGATTGCCTCCCAACAACGGGTCGTTGGAGCAATGGACGATCGGCTTGCCCGGCGTCGCTATATCCCATGTGCGGTCGTATCCGCGATACGTCTCTGTTCCGCGACCTCGATCACCCGTCCATCCGATACGGCAGGTGTAGTCGTGCTCGACCGAGTCAGCCATTGCATTCCTCTGCTGTTTGACCTGAAGCGGCCTCACCGGGGCATGTGGCAAATTTAGCCCGTCGTCGTTCGCATGAATATTACAACTGCGAATGCAGTGATCATTCCTTCGAGGCGCCTCGCACTCGTCACAGGAATGGACCACTGCGTGGTAGAGATATCTGACGCGCTCTGACGCCCAAGGTTCGCATGGCGGCAACCTCGCAGTCACTCCGGCGACCCCCGTGCCGGAACCCGAGACCTGCGCGCTGATGCTTGCCGGCGGCGGAGCCCTTTGCTTCGTGCGAGGCGCCGCCGTAGCGCGTAGTTGCAAGAACGGCCGCGGGGTCCGTTGAGTCATCTTCTTGCGCGCCGCCCCGGCTTGCGAGGGTCCTCGGCCGCTTCGCGCTTCACGGCCTCCGAGTCGCCGAGCTGTGGACCGCCGACACCGATCGCTATCCCAATGCGCCTGGGATCGTCTTGGCGAAGTCGCTCACTGAAAGGTCGGCGCCTCGGGCGGAGGGTATGCCTGCGAGATTCACGAAATCCAAGACGAAAGGACTATCCGTGCCTGCCGCGGAAACCGATGGCAGCGGCGTCTGCAAGACGCGTTGCAGCTTGTCGCTGGGTTCCCTTGCAGTGAGCTCGCTCCCGCGCACCGCACGCACGACAGTGAAGGTCATCGACTCACCAGACTCAGTTCATTCAAGGAAGGCTCGCCCGACACATGGGCGCGTCGGCCGATGTCCTGAGCATAGGTAAGCACTTGTCAGTTTCATATCCCGCGAAGCAGGGTATGGCGCCCGCTCATCCTCGTGACCTCCGCCGCTCATCATCGCCGGTCAATACTTGAAGGCGCTCAGCCGCCCTTGCCTCGGCAGCGCTGATAGCGCTCGTCAACTCGACGCGCGAACCATTCGGTGGTCAGCGGGCGCGTGATCTTCGGGCTGTGCAGGCGGATGCGCGGCAGCATGGCGCGCGGCACCGGCCGCGCCGCCGCCGCGTCGGCGAGCTCGAAGATGCGAGTCCACAGCCGCGTCTGTTCGATCGACGGGCGGCCTTCCTGCTCGAGCGCCCGCCGGATCTCGCCGTCGCTCAGGCCCAGGCGCGGGGCGAGCGAGCGGACCGCGGCCTCGGTGCTGCCCGGCTTGGCCGCGTCGCCGCCGGGCGCGACAAGGTCGCCGTCGAGGTCGAGCGTGACACCGGCGAGCGCGCTCACCGCGCTCTGGAACGCGGCGTTGCGGCTCGCGTACTGACCGGCGTTGAAGTCGGCGAAGCGATAGATCGGCTGGTCGTAGTGCGCCGGATAGTCGAGCAGGTGGGCGATGCCGAAGTACAGGCCGCCGCGGCGCGAGAAGACCTCGTCGCGGATGGATCCCGCCATTCGATACGGATAGGCGCGGGTCTTCACGTGCGTTTCCGCAAACTCGACGCTGACCTGCATGGGCCCGCCGGTGCGCACCGGGTTGTAGCCGGCGAAGAAGCGCTGGCCCAGCGGCACCTGGCTGATGAAGTCCTCGAACAGATCGCTCAACTCCTTCTCGCTGCGGGCGGCGTTGATCCGCTCGCTCCATGTGCGACTGTCCGGCGAGCGCAGCTGCAGGGCTGCCTGCACGAGCACCTGCGGCACGCCGGCGCGTTCGGCGCGGCGATCGATTTCTTCGCGCGCGATCCTGCCGAGGCCGGGCACCATGGGGTCGGCGCGAAAGGTCGACTCTTGCTCGGCGACGGCAAGCACCGCGCAGACGTTGCCGGGGCTTGGCTCGATGCGCAGGGCGTCGAATGCGGCGTAGATGTCGATCGCCCAGCCGGGACGATCGACAACGCTCGCCGGCAGCAGCCCGGCGATGCGCGCGCGGACGTCCTCGGGACGCGCCGGCGTCGACGACGGCGCCGTGCCGCAGCCAGCGACGACAAGGCTCGCGGCGACGAGCGACGACATCAGAGCGCGCGAAGATCGCATGACGCCGAGGGTAGCTCGACCCTGGCAGTCGCGCCGGCCGCACCGGCGGAGGCACGACGAGACCGTTCCTTTTCAGGAAAAAAAGCGGTCGTTGATGAAGCTCAGCTTGTGGCCGAGACTACCCGTTCGCGGAGTGTGCTGACAGGTGCCGTTGACCCGGGCAATACCCGGGCATGCGTTGGCGAAGATGCGCCGCTGCAGACTGAACAGTCGACGCGGGCGTGACAATCGCGGCCATGACTGCCGATGCCCCCCCTCCCGACGCCGAATCCGATTTGAGCCGCCTGCTGCACGCCGATCGCCGGACCGGCGCGGAGCACGGGGCGCTGCACAAGCCGGTGCACATCTCCACCACCTTTGGATACGCCACGGCGGCAGAGTTGGTGGCGGTGTTCCAGGGTGCGAATCCGGGCTTCGTCTACGCGCGCCAGGGCAACCCCACGGGCGGCGCGCTGGAAGCCAAGCTTGCGCTCTTGGAAGGGAGCCGCGCTGCGGCGGGCTTTTCCACCGGCATGGCGGCAATCGCCGGCATCTTGTTCGCGCTGCTCAAAGCCGGCGACCATTTGGTCGTCAGTCGGCATCTGTTCGGCAACACGCGCAGTCTGTTCCAGACGGTGCAAGGCTTCGGCATCGACGTCGACTTCGTCGATGCTTCAGAGTCGGACAGCGTGACCGGAGCGTTACGCCCGTCGACGCGGCTGGTCTTCGTCGAGACCATTGCCAACCCCGGCACCCAAGTGCCCGATCTGACCGGGATCGGCCGCCTCTGCGCCGAGCGCAGCTTGCTCTATGTCGTCGACAACACGATGACGACACCGGCGCTGCTGCGCGCACGTGACGTCGGCGCGGGCCTGATCGTGCATTCGCTGACCAAGGGCCTCTCGGGCCACGGCGATGCGATGGGCGGCGCGGTCATCGACACCGGACTGTTCGACTGGACACGCTGGCCACACATTGCTGAGCCCTTCCGCGTCGGAGACCCGGCCGGCTGGGGTCTGTTGCAAATTAAGAAACGCGGTCTGCGCGACTTCGGTGCGACGCTGCGCCCCGAGGATGCACACCGCATCGCCACCGGACTGGAAACGCTGGAACTACGCATCGGCGCGACCAACGCCAACGCACGAGAACTGGCGCAGTGGCTTGAACAGCAAGCAGCCGTGGCTCGGGTGTACTACCCGGGCTTGGCCAGCCACCCGCAGCATGCGCGCGCCGCCGGGCTGTTCGGCGGCCGCTTCGGCTCGCTGCTGAGCTTCGAGCTGAAACCCGGCATCGACCCGGTGGCCGTATTGAACCGGCTGCGGCTGATCATCCTGTCCAGCCACCTGAGCGACAACCGCTCGCTGGCGATTCCGGTGGCGCAGACGATCTTCTGGGAGCTTGGCGCCGGACGTCGCGCCGAGATGGGCATCGCCGACGGCCTGATCCGGCTATCGGTGGGTATCGAGCCGGTGGCGGACCTTCAGGCCGATTTGGCCCATGCTCTCGCACCATTCAATGGCTGACTAGCCGCTCGATCCGCGCGTACTGAGCGTGTCCTTGCCACCCGGGCGGTCGACTGCTTTTGGTCTATTCCGTTGAAAAACTCGGTTCGGGCGTTGGCCTTGATGACGCCGGCATCAACCGCGAAGCCTTCGCCACTGACCAGGCCTTCACTCATGCAGCGGCGCAGCACGCTCTCGAACACGAACGCTCGCGCCGGCCCCGATCAACCGAGCGTGCGGCCGCTCGCGCCCGACGGCGGCGGAAAGTGCAGGCCGAACGTCGTGCGCTCGCCCGGTGCGCTGCGCACCCACGCGTTGCCGCCATGCAGCGCCATGATCGAGCGCACGATGGCGAGGCCGAGGCCCGAGCCCGACGCCGACCCGTGGCGCGAAGCATCAGCGCGGTAGAAGCGCTCGAAGACGCGCGCCTGCTGCTCGGCGGCGATCGCCCCGCCTGCGTTCGAGATCTCGATCGTGCAGCCGCCGGCGGCATCGATCCGCGCCGCCAGCTCGATGAAGGTGCCGCTCGCCGCGTGGCGCACCGCGTTCGAGACCAGGTTGCTGACGGCGCGAATGAACATGGTCTCGTCGGCCCAGACGCGAACGGCGCCACCGGCCCGCGGCGCGTCCAGCGTCTTTTTGAGCATGACGCGGCGCTCATCGGCGAGCATCTCGAAGTAGCCGACCACGCGATCGAGCGCCTTGTCGAGGTCGATCCAGTCGGTCGACATCGCTGCCTTGTCGTTGTCGACCTGGGCGAGGAAGAGCATGTTGCCGATCATTCGCGACAGTCGTTCGTACTCCTCGACTGCCGACTCGAGGACGGCCCGGTATTCGTCGGCGCTGCGCGGCCGCGACAGCGCGACCTGCGCCTCGCCGAGCAGGTTGCCGACGGGCGTGCGCAGGTCGTGGGCGAGGTCGGACGAGAATGCCGACAGCCGCTCGAACGCGTCCTGCAGGCGGTCGAGCATGCGGTTGAAGGCCAGGGTCGACTCGACCAGCTCGAGCGGTGTTTCGTCGAGCGGCAGGCGCTCTTCGAGCGCTTGCGCTCCGATCCGGCTGGCAGCCGCGCCGAGACGGCGCGCGCTGACGACGATGTGGCGAGCGATCCAGACCCCGAGGGCGCTGGCGAGCAGCGCCGCGACCGCCAGGCCGGCGAGGACGTTGCGGCGGTTGCGCTGGCGCACCTCGCTCGTGTCGGTCGTCTCGATCGCCAGGTCGACAAGGACCGAGCCGGCAGGGCGCGCCGCCTGGGCCGGCACGTCGATCCGACCGGTCAATAGGCGATAACCGGCCCCGTCCGGGGCGCGCCACGTCGACGTCATCCCGGCGAGTCGCTCGCGCAGGGCCTCGATGTCGGTGATGCGCGCCCGCGTCGGCAGGAGCACGACGTCGAGCACCGGTCGCGGCAGCGACGCAGGCAGCGGAACGGCGTACCGGGGCGAGCTCGCGATGACGCGGCGTCCTTCGCCGTCGAGCACTGCCGCATGCAGCCGATGCACGCGACGCTCGGCGCGATCGACCAGGCCCGCCGCCTGCGTCAGGTCGTAGCCGATCGCGGCCAGGTCGTCGCGCACGAAGGCCAGATTGGCGAGCAGCGTCAGCTCGTTCTCCTCGCGCAGCTCGCCGCGCACGAACTGGCCGGTGATGCTGGCGAAGACGGCGATGATGACGACCGAGACGAGCGTGATCGAGAGGCTGATCTGGGCCGTCATCGAGCGCCGCAGCCAGCCGATGCCGCGCCGCAAGAGGCGCGCGGCGGCGCTCATTCGCTGCGCACGTCGAGGACGTAGCCGACGCCGCGCACGGTGTGGATCAGCTTGGTGTCGTACGGATCGTCGACCTTCGCGCGCAGTCGGCGGACCGCGACGTCGACGACGTTGGTGTCGCTGTCGAAGTTCATGTCCCAGACGTTCTCGGCGATCAGCGTGCGCGAGCACAGCTCGCCGACGTGGCGGACGAAGTAGTCGAGCAGGGCGTATTCCTTGGCGGTGAGGTCGATGCGGTCGCCGCCGCGCGTGACCCGCCGGCGCAGCGGATCGACCTCGAGGTCGGCGACCCGCATCGTCTGGTCCCGCGGCACCTGGCCGCGGCGCAGGATGTTCTGCACGCGGGCGAGCAGCTCCGAGAACGCGAACGGCTTGACGAGGTAGTCGTCGGCGCCGAGCTTCAGGCCCTTGACGCGGTCGTCGACCTGATCGCGCGCGCTCAGGAACAGCACCGGCGTCTGGCGCTGCCGGCGCACGCCCTGCAGCACCGACCAGCCGTCGATGCCGGGCAGCATGACGTCGAGCAGGATCAGGTCGTACTCGGTCGTCGTCGCGAGATGCAGGCCGTCGAGACCGTCGCTCGCGACGTCGACCACATAGCCGTGCTCCATCAAGCCCTTCTTGACGTAGGCGGCGGTCTTGGGCTCGTCTTCGACGATGAGGATGCGCATGGCGGGCAAGGTGTTCATGGCGGCGCGACCAGTGTCGGCCCTGGGCCGCTCACGCCGATGACGCGACCATTGCACAACTGTAATGAAGCGGTCAGAGGCGCGTCGGGGCTCGATTTCTATCGTGTGAACCGTGCTGCAGATGAATGCGGCGCCGGAACCGCAAGGCTCCGAGCTTCAACCGATAGTGATCAGGAGTCCATCATGAAAGTCAAGCAAGTGTTCGTCGTCGGAGCGCTCGCGCTCGCGACCGGTGCCGTCTTCGCCGGCCAAAGCCCCGCTGCCCCGGTCACCCGGGCCGAAGTGGTCCAGTCGGTTCTTGCCGCGCGTGCCGCCGGCACGCTGATTCCTGCCGGCGAAGGCGTCCTCCCCAGCTACCAGGATCCGGGTCTCGGCTCCGACACGACGCGGGCCGCGGTCAAGGCCGAGGTGCTGCAGGCCCGTGCCAGCGGCGACCTCGTCCCTGCCGGCGACGGCGCGCTGGGCAACAAGGCCTACAGCCAGATGGTGGCTGCGCCGTCGAGCGTGACGCGCGACCAGGTCAAGTCCGAGGTGCTCGAGGCACGCGCCAACGGCACGCTGATCCCGGCCGGCCAGGGTGAATACGGCAACCCCGACGCGACGGTCTACACCGCTCGCCACAGCGCACCGACCGCCGAGTCCTTCGCCGCTCGCGCGACGAAGTGAGCGACGCGGGTCGAGACGCCCGACTCGGGCCGGGTGTCTCGATCGACCCAAGCACCCAGGAGAAGAAGCCATGAATCCCGGACCCTTGACGACAGCGCCAGCCGCTCTCGCCGCCGCCGCGCTGGCGGCACTGACGCTGGCCGCGTGCGGACCGGCCCCGGCCGCCAAGCCGGCGCCGGCACCGCCGCAGGTCGCCGTGGTCACGGTGCATCGCAGCAGCGTGCCGATGACGGTCGAGCTGCCCGGCCGGACCTCGGCCCACGTCGTGGCGCAGGTGCGCGCGCGCGTCGACGGCATCGTCCTGAAGCGCGAGTTCCAGGAAGGCAGCGACGTCAAGGCCGGCCAGCGGCTCTACCAGATCGACCCCGCGCCCTACGTCGCCGCACTGAACAGCGCGACCGCCTCGCTGCAGCGAGCCGAAGCCACCCTGGCGTCGACGACCGCGCTGGTCGGGCGCTACAAGCCGCTGGCCGCCGCCAACGCGGTCAGCAAGCAGGACTTCGACAACGCCGTCGCCGCGCAAGGCCAGGCCGCCGCCGACGTCGCCGCCGGCAAGGCCGCGGTCGAGATGGCGCGGATCAATCTCGGCTACACCAACGTCGTCGCGCCGATCGCCGGCCGCATCGGCACGTCGCTCGTCACCCAGGGCGCCTACGTGCAGGCGAGCGCGGCGACGCTGCTGGCGACGATCCAGCAGATCGATCCGATCTACGTCGACCTGACGCAGTCGAGCGTCGCCGGGCTGCAACTGCGACGCGACGTCGCGACCGGCAAGCTGAAGCTCAACGGTCCCGGCCAGGCGAAGGTGACGCTCGCACTCGAGGACGGATCGCAATATCCGGTGCCCGGCGCCCTGCAGTTCACCGACATCACCGTCGACCCCGCGACCGGCTCGGTGACCTTGCGCGCGATCTTCGCCAACCCGGCGTCGGTGCTCCTGCCCGGCATGTTCGTGCGCGCGCAGATCGAGGAAGGCGTCAATGCCGACGCCATCCTCGTGCCGCAGGCCGGCGTCACCCACGATCCGGCCGGACACGCGACCGCGCTGGTCGTCGGCAGCGACAACAAGGTCGCGCTGCGCGCGATCCAGGCGACGCGAACGGCGGGCAGCCGGTGGGTCGTCGACGCCGGTCTCGCCGACGGCGATCGCGTGATCGTCGCCGGAGTGCAGAAGGTTCAACCCGGCGCGCTGGTCCAGGTCAGCGAGGCGCAGACCGCGAGCGCCGCTGCCGCGGCCGGCGCGAGCGGCCCCGCGGCAGCGGCCTCCGCCGTCGTCGCACAAGCGAAGTAGGAGCGCGACATGGCCAAGTTCTTCATCGACCGCCCCATCTTCGCGATGGTGATCGCCGCCCTGATCATGCTGTTCGGGGGTCTGTCGATCCTGTCGCTGCCGATCGAGCAGTACCCGCCGATCGCGCCGCCGACGGTGCAGATCAGCACCAGCTATCCCGGCGCGTCGGCGACGACGCTCGAGAGCACCGTGGTCCAGGTGATCGAGCAGCAGATGAGCGGCATCGACCACCTGCTCTACATGGGGTCGACCAGCGACGACACCGGCCAGTCGACGACGACGCTCACCTTCGCGCCCGGCACCGATCCGGACATCGCCCAGGTGCAGGTGCAGAACAAGCTGCAGCTCGCCGTGCCGCAGCTGCCGCTGCAGGTGCAGCAGTCGGGCATTCGCGTCACCAAGTCGACCAGCTCGTTCCTGATGCTCGTCGGCTTCTACTCGCGCGACAAGAGCATGTCGAAGTTCGACATCGCGAACTTCGTCGTCTCGCATCTCCAGGATCCGATCAGCCGGATCAACGGCGTCGGCAACTTCAGCGTCTTCGGCAGCCAGTACGCGATGCGCATCTGGCTCGACCCCAGCAAGCTGAACAGCTTTGCCCTGACGCCGCTCGACGTCACCGCGGCGCTGCAGGCGCAGAACGTGCAGATCTCCGGCGGCCAGCTCGGCGGCACGCCGGCGGTCGCCGACCAGCAGCTCAACGCGACCATCACCGAGGCGACGCTGATGCGAACGCCCGAGCAGTTCGGCGCCGTGCTGCTGAAGGCGCTGCCCGACGGCTCGCAGGTGCGCCTGCGCGACGTCGCCCGGATCGCCCTCGGCGCCGAGAGCTTCGCCGTCGACACCCAGTACAACGGCCAGCCGGCCTCCGGGATCGGCATCCAGCTCGCCACCGGCGCCAACGCGCTGCAGACCGCGAACGCGGTGCGCGCCAAGATCGACGCCCTCAAGCCCGGCTTTCCGCCGGGGCTCGAGGTCGTCTATCCGAACGACACGACGCCGTTCATCAAGGTCTCGATCCAGGAAGTCATCAAGACGCTGATCGAAGGCATCGGCCTGGTCGTCCTCGTGATGTACCTGTTCCTGCAGAACTTCCGGGCGACCATCATCCCGGCGATCGCGGTCCCGGTCGTCCTGCTCGGCACCTTCGGCCTGATGGCGGCGTTCGGCTTCACGATCAACACGCTGTCGATGTTCGGCCTCGTCCTCGCGATCGGCCTGCTCGTCGACGATGCCATCGTCGTCGTCGAGAACGTCGAGCGGGTGATGAGCGAGGAAGGCTTGTCGGCCAAGGAGGCGACGAAGAAGGCGATGGGCCAGATCACCGGCGCCCTCGTCGGCGTCGCGATGGTGCTCTCGGCGGTGTTCGTCCCGGTCGCCTTCTCGAGCGGCACCGTCGGCGCGATCTACCGCGAGTTCTCGCTCACGATCGTCGCGGCGATGCTGCTCTCGGTGTTCGTCGCCCTGACGTTGACGCCGGCCCTCTGCGCGACGCTGCTCAGGCCGGCCGACACGCAGCATCAGACCAGGCGCGGCTTCTTCGGCTGGTTCAACCGCGGCTTCGACGCCGGCCGCGAGCGCTACGTCGGCGGGGTGCGCCACGTGATCGGCCGCTGGGGCCGCTGGATGCTGATCTACCTTGCCGTCGTCGCCGCGGTCGGCCTGCTCTTCATGCGCATGCCGACCTCGTTCCTGCCCAACGAGGACCAGGGCTACTTCTTCGTCCAGGTGCAGACGCCGCCGGGGGCGACGCAGGAGCGGACCGGGGTCGTCCTCGACGACGTCGTCCACTATCTGCTCGACAAGGAATCGACGAGCGTCGACGCCGCGTTCGCGATCAACGGCTACAACAACGCCGGCCGCGGCCAGAACCAGGGCCAGGTCTTCGTCCGCCTCAAGGACTGGAGCCAGCGCACGGCCGCGGACCAGTCGGTGAATGCATTGCTGGCGCGCACCGCGAGCCACTTCGCGCCGTACAAGGACGCGACGATCACGGCGATCAACCCGCCGCCGATCCGCGGCCTCGGCTCTTCGGCCGGCTTCGACTTCGAGCTCGAGGATCGCGCCGGCCTCGGCCACGACGCGCTGATGAAGGCACGCAACCAGCTGCTCGCGCTCGCCGCGCACGACCCGCACCTGGCGCAGGTGCGTGCCAACGGCCTCGACGACACGCCGACCTTCCGCATCGACGTCGACCGCGAGAAGGCGAGCGTCCTCGGCGTCAGTCTCGCCGACGTCGACCAGACGTTCTCGATCTCGTGGGGCTCGCGCTTCGTCAACAACTTCCTCGATACCGACAACCGGATCAAGAAGGTCTACGTCCAGGCCGACGCGCCGTTCCGCATGAACCCCGAGGACCTGAGCCGCCTGTTCGTGCGCAACTCGCAAGGGACGATGGTGCCGTTCTCGGCGTTCGCGACCGGCAGCTGGACCTACGGGCCGCCCAAGCTCGAGCGCTACAACGGCCTCTCGTCGATGGAGATCATCGGCCAGGCGGCGCCGGGCAACAGCACCGGTCAGGCGATGCTGGCGATGGAATCGCTGACCCAGCAGCTGCCGGCGGGAATCGGCTTCGAATGGACCGGCATCTCGCTGCAGCAGCAGCAGGCCGGTTCGCAGGCGACGCTCTTCTACGCGCTCTCGGTGCTGGTCGTCTTCCTCAGCCTGGCGGCGCTCTACGAGAGCGGCTCGATCCCGCTCTCGGTGATCCTGGTGGTGCCGATCGGCGTCCTCGGGGCGCTCGCCGCCGCCACCGCCTTCGGCATGTCGAACGGCGTCTATTTTCAGGTCGCCCTGCTGACGACGATCGGCCTGGCGGCGAAGAACGCGATCCTGATCGTCGAGTTCGCGCGCGAGCTGCACGCGGAAGGCCGCAGCGCGCTCGAGGCAGCGACCCATGCGGCGGCGATGCGCCTCCGGCCGATCGTGATGACGTCGATGGCGTTCGTCCTCGGCGTCCTGCCGCTCGCAATCGCCAGCGGCGCCGGCTCGGCGAGCCAGAACGCGATCGGCGTCGCCGTCATCGGCGGCATGCTGACCGCGACCTTCCTCGCGCCGTTCCTCGTGCCGATGTTCTTCTACGTGATCACCGGCAAGCTGTTCAAGAAGAAGGAAGTGCGCACGACGCCGTCGGCGCCGCTGCCGGCGCTCGAAGCACCTCAAGGAGCGAAGACATGACGATCGACACAGGCAGCCGAGACGCGGGCGTGCGACGCGGCGGGCGTCATCGCCTCGCCGCGCTCGCCCTGGCGACGACGATGGCGGGCTGCGCCCTGCAGCCGGTGTATCGGCGGCCCGAGGCGCCGGTCGCCTCGACCTTTCCCGCCGGCGCGGCCTACCCGGCGAGCGCCGCGGGCAGCACCACCCTGCCGGCGACCGAGATCGGCTGGCGCGATTTCCTCACCGATCCGCGCCTGCAGCGGCTGGTCGAGATCGCGCTCGCCAACAACCGCGACCTGCGCGTCGCCGCGCTCACCGTCCAACAGGTGCAGGCGCAGTACCGGATCCAGAGCGCGTCGCTCCTGCCGCAGGTGGGCGCGTTCGCCGATGGTTCGGCATCGCGCAGTCCGTCCGGGAGCTCCGGCGGCCGGAGCGGTGGCGGCGGGGTATCGCATTCGTATTCGGCCGGCGTCTCGGCGTCGTGGGAGCTCGATTTCTTCGGCCGCCTGCAGAGCCTCAAGGACGACGCCCTGCAGCAGTACCTCGCCAGCGCAGAGGCGAAGAAGGCGTTCGAGATCCTGCTCGTCTCGCAGGTCGCCGACCAGTACCTGACGACGCTGGCCTACGACGAATTGCTCGCGGTCACGGCGCGCACGCTGGCGACCGCGCAGGCCTCGTACCAGCTCACCGCGCTGCAGCTGCAGAACGGCACCGGCACCGAGCTGGCGCTGCGCCAGGCGCAGACCGTCGTCGAGCAGGCGACCGCGAGCCACGCGGCGCAGGTGCGCGGCCGCGCTCAGGCCGAGAACGCGCTCGTGCTCCTGATCGGCCAGCCGATGCCCGCCGATTTGCCGGCGGCCGTGCCGCTCAGCTCGCAGACGATCCTGGCCGACATCCCCGCGGGGCTTCCGTCCGACCTCCTGACGCGCCGGCCCGACGTCATGCAGGCCGAGGCGATGCTGCGCGGCGCCAACGCCAACATCGGCGCGGCCCGGGCCGCGTTCTTCCCGAGCATCAACCTGACCGGCAACCTCGGCAGCGCGAGCGCAGCGCTCGGCGGCCTGTTCGGCGTCGGCTCGCTGGCGTGGAGCTTCCTGCCGTCGATCACGATGCCGATCTTCCAGGCCGGCAGGCTCCAGGCGAATCTCGACATCGCGACGCTGCAGAAGGACATCAACGTCGCGCAGTACGAGAAGTCGATCCAGGTCGCGTTCCGCGAGGTCGCCGACGGCCTGGCGGCACGCGGCACGTACGGCGACGAGCTCGCCGCGCTCGAGCGCGACAGCGAAGCCCAGCAGCGCTCGCTCGACCTCTCGCAGATGCTGTTCAAGAACGGCGTCGCCAGCTATCTCACCGTCCTGACGGCGCAGACCGGTCTGTACAGCGCCCAGCTCAGCGTCGTCTCGACCCGCCTGGCGCGGCTCACCAACCTCGTCGACCTGTACCGCACGCTCGGCGGCGGCTGGATCGAGCACACCGGCGATGCCTCCCGCTCGCCGGCGGCGATGGCCGCTTCGCCGGCGCCACCGGCTTCCTCGGCGAGCACCGTCGCGACTCGATCGGAACAGGACTATGGTTCGCCGGATCCTCGACTCGGAGCGACGAAATGACCGCGTGGACCTCCGTCGGACCGTCGGTGCTGGCTTCGTTTCTGGCGTCGCTGGTCGAGTTCATCGAAGCTCTCACGATCGTGCTCGCGGTCGGCATCGTCCGCGGCTGGCGCTCCGCGCTCCTCGGCGCGGGCGCCGGCGTCGTCGTCCTCGCGGCGCTCGTGCTCGCCCTCGGCACATCGCTCGCGAAGGTGCCCTTGCCGATCCTGCAGCTGGTCGTGGGTGTCCTGCTCCTGATGTTCGGCTTGCGCTGGCTCCGCAAGGCGGTGCTGCGCCAGGCGGGCGTCCTGCCGCTGCACGACGAGGCCGAGGCCTTCGCGAAGGAAACCGAGCGGCTGCGTCGCGAGGCCGGTGGTGCCCCGGGCGCGCTCGACAAGGTCGCCTTCATCACCACCTTCAAGACCGTGATGCTCGAAGGCATCGAGGTGGTCTTCATCGTCATCGCGCTCGGCGCCGGCGGGCGGCTGCTCCTGCCCGCGGCGGCCGGCGCCGGCCTGGCGCTCGCCGCCGTCCTGGTCCTCGGCGCCTGGCTGCACCGACCGCTGGCGAAGGTGCCGGAGAACGCCCTCAAGTTCGGCGTCGGCATCATGCTCGCGGCATTCGGAACGTTCTGGGTCGGCGAAGGCATCGGCCTGCGCTGGCCCGGCGAGGACCTCGCGATCGCCTACCTGATCGCGGCGATGCTGCTGCTCGCGCTCGCGCTGGTCAGGGTCGGGCGACGCGTCAACCGCGTCGCTGTCGACCGGCCGACAGGAAGGACGACGCCAACAGTGACGCGCGCCTCCGGGCCGGTCGCCGCCGCGGCCGCGGAGCTGTGGGGGCTGTTCGTCGACGACGGCTGGCTTGCCGGCGGCGTCCTCGCCTGGACCCTGGTGGCGTGGGCGTTCGAGGCCCGGCACCCGATCGTCTCGGCAGGCGCATGCGCCGTCTTCGCCGCCGGTGTGCTGGCGCTGCTCGCGCTGAGCGTGATGCAGCGCGCGCGCCTGCCCTCGATCGGTGGCTAAGGGCAGACTAAGGGTCGCTCGCTATGTTTCGGATCGCACGCACCGTCGCGTGCTGTCCATGGAGTCTCCGATGAAACCAATCGCCATCGCCGCGGCCGCTGCCGCCCTCGTCGCCACCCTCGCCGCCACCGCGTACGCGGCCGGCGCGACCGAGAACGACGGGCTCGCCGTCACGCAGGCGAAGATCTCTCTCGCGCAAGCGGTGACCACGGCCGAGCAGAAGGCTCAGGGCAAGGCCGTCAAGGCCGAGCTCGAGCAGGCCAAGAACGGCCGCTGGGTCTTCGACGTCGAGGTCGTCAGCGGCACGAAGGTCTTCGACGTCAGTGTCGACGCCGAGACCGGCAACATGATCGCCAGCGTCGAGGACAAGGTCGATCACGACGACGATCACGACGAGAAGGACTGATGCGCATCCTGCTGGTCGAGGACGACCGCATGATCGGCGCCGCTCTCGAGCAGGCGCTGCGCGACGCCGCCTACGCTGTCGATCGCGTCGGCGATGCGGCGCGAGCGGCGGCGGCGCTGCGGCTCGAGTCCTACGACCTGGTGCTGCTCGATCTGGGCCTGCCCGACAGCGACGGCACCGAGGTGCTGAAGAGCCTGCGCGACCGCGGGCTCGACGTCCCCGTCCTCATCGTCAGCGCGCGCGATGCGATCGAATCCCGGATCGGCGGCCTCGATCTCGGCGCCGACGACTACCTGGTCAAGCCGTTCCAGGTGTCGGAGCTGCTCGCACGCATCCGCGCCGCGTTGCGCCGCCGCGGCGGCAGCGCGTCGCCGATCATGGGCAACGGCCGCCTCGAGCTCGATCCGGCCAGCCACGAGGGCCGCTTCGGCGACGTCGCCTGTCGGCTTTCTGCGCGCGAGTTCGCCTTGCTGCAAGCCTTGCTGGTGCGGCCGGGCGCCATCCTGTCGCGCGCCGAGCTCGAGAGCCGCATCTACGGCTGGGGCGAAGAGATCGAGAGCAACATGGTCGAGGTGCTGATCCATTCGATTCGAAAGAAGCTCGGTGCGGAGTCGATCCGCAACCTGCGCGGCGTCGGCTGGATGGTCGACCGGCCCGGATGAGGAATTCGCTGCAGCTGCGGCTGTCGCTGTGGTTGTCGGTGCTGATCGTCGTCGCGGGCGCGCTGGCGGGCGCGCTCGCCCTGGTGCTGGCCTACGCGGACGCGAACGAGCTGCAGGATGACCAGCTTCGTCAACTCGCGGCGCTGGTCGATGCCGGCAGGCTGAGCCCGGCGGCGATCGCGGCGTCCCCGGCCGGCGACGCTTCCGCCGAAGAGGACACGCGCATCGTCGTCGAGCCCCTGACGGCGAGCGGCTTCCCGCCGGCGCTGAGCGACGGACTGCACACGCTCAGGCGAGAGGGCGAGGAATGGCGGGTGCTGTTTCGCACATTGCACAGCGGTCAGCGCGTCGTCGTCGGACAGCGCACCGCGCTGCGCGACGAGCTCGCCTTCAACAGCGCTTGGCGCACCCTCCTTCCCGTGGTGGCGCTGGTGCCGGCGCTGCTCGTGCTTGTCGCGATCGCCGTGCGTCGCACGGTGGCACCGCTGACCCGCCTGGCGCGCCGCCTCGATCGCGCCGAGGGTCTCGACCCGCCGGACCTTCGTGCCGAGCGCCTGGCCGAGGAAGTCGAGCCGTTCGTCGCCGCGATCGAGCGGCTCGTGATGCGCCTGAGAGGTGCGCTCGATCAGCACCGGCGCTTCGTCGCCGACGCCGCCCACGAACTGCGCTCGCCGATCGCGGCGCTGACCGTGCAGGCCGACAACCTGGCGCGAGCGGACCTCTCGGCCGCGGCGCGCGAGCGGCTCGAGCCGCTGATCCAGGGCTTGGCCCGCACGCGGACCCTGCTCGAGCAGCTGCTGTCGCTGGCGCGCCTGCAGGCCTCGGGATCGCGGCGTGCGGTCGTGGTGCCGCTCGAGCCGATCGCGCGCGAGGTCGTCGAGACGCTGCTGCCGATGGCGCAAGCGCGCCGGGTCGACCTCGGCTTCGGCCGCATCGAGCCGGTCGCGATCCGGGCCAGCGCCGAGGACGCGGCGATGCTGCTGCGCAATGTCGTCGAGAATGCGCTGCGCCATTCGCCGGCGGGCGCGACGGTCACGATCGCGCTCTACCAGGAGCACGGCGACGCGGTGCTCGCAGTGGAAGACGACGGCCCGGGCATCCCGGTCGAGCAGCGGGCGCGGGTGTTCGATGCCTTCTACCGCGGGCCTGGAGCTGCCGAGGAAGGCAGCGGCCTCGGCCTGGCGCTGGTTCGCGGTATCGCCGAGCGCTGGGGCGCCAGCGTGCGACTCGAGGACCGCGCCGGTCCGGGCTCGGGTCTACGCTTCGAGTATCGGCAGGAGGCGCCAGCACCATGATCGTCGACACGCCCCCTTCGCAACCGGCGGCGGTCCCCGTCCCCTCTGCCAACGCGACCGCGGCGCCGGCCGGCCTCGGCGAGACGCTCCTCGCGACCTCGCTCGTGCTGGCGTGGCTCGCGGCGCTGGCCGGCGTTCGTGCCCTGACTTCGCCGGAGGAGGCTCGCTACGCCGGCGTCGCGTGGGCGATGGCGCGCTCGGCAGACTGGCTGACGCCGATGCTCGACGGCATGCCCTTCCTCGACAAGCCACCGCTCTTCTACTGGCTCACGGCCGCGAGCTTCGATCTCTTCGGCGGCGTTCAGTGGCCGGCACGGGCCGCGCCGCTCCTGGGTGCCACTCTCGGCGCGATCTCGGTCTGGCGCTTCGTCCAGCGACGCGCGGGGCGACGTCGGGCACGGTGGACCCTGCTCGCGCTCGCGACCTCGCCGCTCTTCTTCGGCGGCGCCCAGTTCGCGAACACGGACATGCTGGTGGCGGGCTGCATCGCCCTGACGATCGCCCTTGCGGCCGAGTCGATGCTGCAAGCCGAAGAAGGAGCCTCGCCGCGTCGGCGCGTGGTCTTCGCCTGGCTGGCCGCCGCCCTGGGCGTCCTCGCGAAGGGGCTCATCGGCTGGGTCCTGCCGGCGCTGGTCGTGCTCGCCTGGGCGCTGGCGACGCGGCGCACGCGCTCCCTCCGCGTCCTGGTCTCGCTGCCTGCGATCGCGAGCTTCTCGCTGGTCGTGGCGCCGTGGTTCATCGCGCAGGAGTGGATCCATCCCGGCTTCATGCGGCACTTCCTGTTCCATCATCACCTCGAGCGCTTCGCCGGCACGGGGTTCAACAACGTCCGCGGCTGGTGGTTCTACCTCGTGCTCATTCCGCTGGCGGCGTTCCCATGGTCGCTCTGGTTGCTGCGCTGGCCCTGGCGCCGCCCTCCGTCCGACGACGCGAACGTCAGCGCCGTGCGCGCGCTGATGGCGACATGGCTCGCGGTCGTCGCGCTCTTCTTCTCGATCCCGCAATCGAAGCCGATCGGCTACATCATGCCGGTGCTTTTTCCGCTCTCGTTCCTCGCCGCGGAGCAGCTGCTGGCAGTCACGCGGTGGCGGCCGGCGCTCAGCGCGGCGACGCTCGGCGTGGGCGCGTTGGCCTCGCTTGGATACGTGTTCATCTCGGGCGTCACGTACGACCACGACCAGACGGTTCTCGGCCGGACGCTCGCTTCACTCCGCCACGCCGGCGACCCGGTCGTGTTCGTCGACGCCTACTACTACGACCTGCCGATCTACGCGCGACTCGACCGGCCGTTGCCGATACTCGGCGACTGGTCCGACCCGGGCTTCTCGAAAGAAGACGACTGGCGCCGCGAGCTGTCCGAGGCCGCCGCTTTCGCGCCTGCCCAGGCGAAGACGCTCCTCGTCGAACGATGGGGCGACCTGGCGACGCCGTGCGGGCACGCGCTCTGGGCGGTCGTGCCGGCAGCCGACGAGCGTCGCCGCTCCGAGCTCGCGGCGGCGGTCCGCATCTTCGAATCGAACGGCGCGGTGCTATGGCGATTCCCGGCGCGCGATTGCGCGGCGCCGTGATCGGCGCCGCGCCGAAAGCGCGCCTTGAACCCGGGACAAGGCGCATGGACGCAGAATTGCAGCGTCTGCGCCGGGAACCTGTACCGTCCGTGATGGCGGGCCCCGAGGAGCTCCCGAGGCTTTCCTCTCCGGTGCGCTGTCACTCTTCGATCAACCGATGAAACTGAAATGGCCGCCGCTCGTCGCCGGCATCGCCGCGGCCGCGGCGCTCGCGGCCTTCGTCCATTCCCGAACGGTCGCGCCCGCGGCATTGCCGGTCGTCGACGTCGCCCCCGCCGCCGCGGTGGCGATCTCGGTGGCGACGGCGGAACGACGTGACCTGCCGATCGTCGTCAAGGCGTCGGGCCGAGCCGAGGCGAAGGCCTCTGTGACGGTCAAGTCCCGCCTCGACGGTCAGGTGGCGGCGATCCTCTTCACCGAAGGCAGCGCGGTGCACAAGGGCCAGGTCCTGCTGCGCATGGATTCCGCCCCGGCACAGGCACAGCTTCGCCAGTCGAGCGCCCTGCTCGCGCGCGACCGGGCCCAGCTGGAGAAGCTGCAAGCCGATCGGGCGCGAAACTCCGAGCTCTTCCAGCAGGGCTTCATTTCGAAGAGCGGGCTGGGCCAGACGGAGGCCGATTTCCATTCCGCCGAAGCCACCTTGAAAGCCGATCAGGCCAGCATCGACAGTGCCCAGCTGCAGCTCGGCTTCACCAACGTCGTCGCGCCCGTCGACGGGGTGGCCGGCGCGGCGCTTCTGCCGGTGGGCGGCGCCGCGAAGGCGAACGACACGGCGCTCGTCGTCATCAATCAGGTCACGCCCATTCGCGTCGCCTTCGCCATTGCCGAGGTCGAGCTCGAGCGCGTCAAGGCGGCGATGGCGGCGGGCCCGGTCGAGGCGATCGCCAGCGTCCCGGGATCGAGCACCGTCGTGACGGGTCGTCTGGAATTTCTCGACAACACGGTCGATGCCGGCACCGGGACCATCATGGCCCGCGCGTCGTTCGCCAATGCCGATCGCAAGCTGACACCGGGCCAGTACACCGAAGTGAAAATCACGCTCGGATCTCGTCCGGGAGGCGTCGTCGTGCCCGTCACGGCGCTCGAGAGCAGCGCCGACGGTCCTTTCGTCTTCGTCGTCCGGGCCGATTCCACGGTGGAGATTCGCCCGGTCAAGAACGACGGCCAGGGCGAAGGCTTCGCCTCGGTCGCCTCGGGCCTGGCCGTCGGCGAGCGCGTGGTCACCGAGGGTCAGTCGCGGCTGCGGGCCGGCACCCCGGTGCGCATCGCGCCGGCAGCCTCTGCCGCTCACTGAGACGCGGATGAACATCTCGGCCCCTTTCATCCACCGGCCGGTGGCGACGTCGCTGCTGATGCTGCTGCTGGCGCTCTTCGGCGTCGCGGGCTACGGCCTGATGCCGCTCGCGGCCCTGCCGCAGGTCGAGCTGCCGACGATCTCGGTATCGGCCGAGCTGCCCGGCGCCAGCGCCGAGGTGATGGCCACCTCGGTCGCGACGCCGCTCGAGCGTCAGCTCGCGCTGATCTCGGGCGTGTCGGAGATGACGTCGACCAGCGCGCTCGGCAGCACGTCGATCACGGTCCAGTTCGACCTCGGTCGAAACATCGACGGCGCGGCGCAGGACGTGCAGGCCGCCATCAACGCCGCCGCCGGGCTGCTGCCCAGGACGCTGCCCAGCCCGCCCAGCTACGAGAAGGCGAACCCGGCCGACTTCCAGATCATGTCGATCGCCGTCACCTCGGAGCTGCTGCCGCTCGCCGAGGTGAACGTCTACGCCGACTCGTACATCGCCCAGCAGCTGTCACGCGTCAAGGGCGTGGGCCTGGTCGATCTGCACGGCGAGCAGAAGCCCGCCATTCGCGTCCAGCTCGATCCGGGCAAGCTGGCCTTGCTCGGCCTGAGCCTGGAACAGGTGCGCGCCGCGCTCGGCACGGCGACGGCCAATTCCCCGAAGGGAACGCTGGACGGCGCGAAGCGATCGGTGACGGTCGACGCCAACGATCAGCTGAACACCGCGCCTGAGTACGACAACCTCGTGCTCGCGTACCGCAACGGCGCCGCGGTCCGGGTGCGCGACGTCGGCCGGGCGGTGAGCGGCGTGCAGGATGTCAAGCAGGCGGCATGGATCCAAGGCCGGCGCGCGATCATCGTCGACATCCACAAGCAGCCCGGCTCCAACGTGGTCGACACCGTCGACGAGATCCGCCGCCTCCTGCCCGATCTCGAGCGGACCTTGCCGGCCGCGGTCAAGGCCGAGGTCGTCAACGATCGCACCCAGACCATCCGGGCGAGCCTGCGCGACGTGCAGCGCACGCTGCTCCTGACGGTGGGGCTGGTGGTCCTGGTGGTCTACCTGTTCCTGCGCGGCGTCTGGGCGACGCTCATTCCGGCCACCGCGATTCCGCTGTCGATCGCCGGCACGTTCGGCATCATGGGCGCGCTCGGCTACAGCATCGACAACCTGTCGCTGATGGCCATCACCATCGCGGTCGGCTTCGTCGTCGACGATGCGATCGTGGTGATCGAGAACATCATCCGCCACGTCGAGTCGGGCGAGTCGCCCATGCGAGCCGCGCTCGAGGGCGTCCGCGAGGTCTCGTTCACGGTGATCTCGATGACGGTGTCCCTGATCGCGGCGCTCATTCCGCTGCTGCTCATGAGCGGGATCGTCGGCCGGCTGTTCCGCGAGTTCTCGCTCACGGTCAGCGTTGCGCTCGTCGTCTCGGCGATCGTCTCGCTGACGGTGACTCCCATGATGTGCCGCGTGCTGCTGCCGCTCGACGCTGGCAGACGCTCGCGTTCAACGCCGGCCTCGCGCGGCGCCTTCGAGCGCCTGGCGGCCGCCTATGACCGGGCATTGACGCGGGTCCTGCGCCATCCCGCCATCACCCTGGCGGTCACGCTCGTCGTGCTGGTGACGACGGTGGTGATGTTCTGGGCCATTCCCAAGGGGTTCTTCCCGCAGCAGGACACCGGCCAGATCATCGGCGCCAGCGAGGCGCCGACCGACATCTCCGCGCCGGCGATGTCCGCCCGCCAGCTCGAGCTGGTCAAGATCGTCAGCGCCGACCCGGACGTGGCCAACGTCTACAGCTGGATCAGCCCGACGCCGGCCATGAGCAGCGGCCGACTCGTCGTCAACCTCAAGCCGTTCGATCAGCGGTCGGCCGACGCGGGACAGATCATGTCCCGCCTGCGCAAGAAAGTCGCCGATGTCCCCGGCATCGAGCTGCACCTGCGCACCCGGCAGGAGCTTCAGATCGGCGGGCGCAGCAGCCAGACCCAGTTCCAGTATTCGCTGGAGGACACCGACGTGAGGCAGCTCTATGCCTGGACGCCGCGCCTCATCGCCGCCCTCAAGACCCTGCCCCAGCTCAGCGATGTGACTTCCGACGTGCAGGCGGCCGCGCCGCGAACCACGGTCGTCATCGACCGCGACCGGGCGGCCCAGTTCGGCATCACGCCGCAGGCCGTGGACGACACGCTCTACGACGCGCTCGGCCAGCGCCAGGTGGCGACCATCTTCACGCAGGTGGATCAGTACCACGTCGTGATGGAGCTCGATCCGGCGCACCGCCTCGACGCGGAGGCGTTGCAGCAGATCCGCGTCGCGTCGGCGGCGGGGCAGCAGGTTCCGCTCGCGGCGATCGCCCGCTTCGAGGACTCGGTGGTGCCCCTGCAGATCAACCACCAGGGGCAGTTCCCGGCGGTGACCTTGTCGTTCAACCTGGCACCGGGCGCGGCGCTCGGCGATGCTGTCGCCGCGGTGAGCCAAAGGCTGGCGACGATGACGCTGCCGCCGACGATGCATGGCAGCTTCCAGGGCAATGCGAAGGCGTTCCAGGCCTCGGAGAGCACCCAGCCCTACCTCATCATGGCAGCGATCCTGGCGGTCTACATCGTGCTCGGAATCCTGTACGAGAGCTACATCCATCCGCTCACGATCCTGTCGACGCTCCCGTCCGCCGGCCTGGGCGCGCTGCTCGCCCTCGGGCTTCTGCACTACGAGCTGAACGTCATCTCGATGATCGGCATCATCCTGCTGATCGGCATCGTCAAGAAGAACGCCATCATGATGATCGACGTCGCCCTCGACGCCGAACGGACGCTGAAGATCAGCGCCGCCGAGGCGATCCAGCGCGCCTGCCGCCTGCGCTTTCGGCCGATCATGATGACGACGGCCGCGGCTCTTTTCGGCGCCCTGCCGCTGGCACTCGGCACGGGCGCGGGATCGGAGCTGCGCGCGCCGGTCGGCGTTGCGCTTGTCGGCGGCTTGCTCGTATCTCAGGTCCTGACCTTGTTCACGACGCCCGTCATCTATCTCTACCTGGACAGGCTGAGCCAGCGACTTTCCGGAAAGCGAAGCCTCGGCGCTCTCCCTGCAACGACTTCGGGCTGACTGTTGACCCCTCCCGCTATCAAGGGAGGCCATCGACTTCTCCAAGGCGGCTTTGCGAGTCTCCACGATCTCGTCGGCTCGGCGGCGACCCAGGTCGCGTGGAATCGATCATCGGTGCACGACGCGGCATTGAACCTGTCGGGGCATGGTCACTCGCCTTCGGTGATAGTGGTTCGAAGACGTGCGCCTTTGAAAGGCGCCTGCCTTCGACTCAGTGCCTCGGCGCGCTTTCGGTGGAGACCTGTGCCGGACGCGAACGGGCGAGTTCGGCGAGCAGTAAGTTCGCCGAATCAGGGTCCGTGCGGCGGAGCAGCAATGCCATACGAAGCAGCGGGTCGTAGGCCGGTCGGAAGTCTGGACTCATCCGCAGTGTTGCGAGCAAAGGCGCGCGCACCTGGGCCAGCATGTCCTGAACGTTCGCGGTCGGCTGTACTGCCCGGCCGGCCTCGATGAAACGATCGCGTGCTCGCGCGTAGGCTGCGAGCCGCCGCATCCACTCGGGATCGGTCCCGCGCGTGACCAGTTCGTCAGGCGTCACGCCAACAGCGTGGAGGAGATCTGAAAGCCGCTGCCCGGGCGACGAATCCGGTGCATAGGTGAGGCGCGGCGCCCGGTACGCGACAACCGGGCGATCGTCGGTGTTGGCGGGCGCGTCGCCGGCGAACGCCGCCAGTGCGCGCGGACCCGCGACGAAGCTGCCGAGCACCGCCAGCTCGTCGTCAAGGCCGAACTCGTCCAGGCCGCGGGGAAAGCGGTTGTCACGCAAACGCCTGCCGAGGGCAGCGACGCCGAAGTGCCCGCCGTCGACTCGGGCGACCAGACCGAGCACTGGCGTTTCCAGGCTGTTGCTGGCGAGCAGCGCCCAGCCATCGGGGTAGACGTCGACGAACGAGCGCACGATGCTGCGCACAGTGGCGAGATCGAGCTGGTGCAGCGGCAACCATTGGCAGAAGACGCCGTGCTCGGCAAGTCGATCGCGCACCGCCCTGAAGTGCTCGACCGTGTACAGCGAGCCGGAGCCGCCGCGTGCGGGATGAAAGTTGTCGGCCACGATCACGTCGTAGTGTTCTGCCGCGACGCGCACGTAGCGGCGCGCGTCGGCGGCGACCAGCCGCAGGCGCGTGTTGGGCATGCCGCCGTTGAATGCGCGCGTGAAATGGCGGGACGCCTCGATCACCTCCGGCAGCAGCTCGACGGCATCGACCTCGGCGCCCTCGTCCTCGGCGGCGGTCGACGCCGTGATGCCGGTGCCCAGGCCCAGGAAAAGTGCTCGCCGGGGCGCGGGGTGCAGAAGCATCGGCAGGAGGGCCTGGCGACCGTCGACCAGGCGCGTCCCGCTGCTGCCTTCCTGCTGCCGGTTGTCGATGCGCAGGCGGGCGACCCCCTGATCGTCGGCGACCACGCTGACCGATGCCATCACGCCCTCGCTGTAGCTGACGACGTGACCGTCGACGGGAACGTCGATGAAGGCCAGCCGTGGCGCGAGCAGAGCCATCGCAAGCGCCGCAGCGCCCGGCACCAGGATGATCGGCCGCCACCGCGCGGCACGCGGGGTCAATGCCAGATATGCGCTGGCGATGATCAGCAGCGTCGCCTTGGCGCCGAGCAGTGGCGCGAGCACGCTGCCGAAGAGCGGCGCAGCCGCTGCGGCGCCGAGAGTGTTGAAGCCGAGTGCCCGGCCGAAGGAGACGCCTTCGGCGCTGGCTTGACGAGACAGATGGCTGAACAAGGCCCCCATCATGAAGGTCGGGAGGGCGAACGCGACGACGGCGAGCAGCGCTTCACTCGCGAGGGCCGCGGCCATGCTTGCCCCGAAGGCGTGGCGAGAGATGTCGCGCAGCCACTCGGCACCCCAGAGGCTCGCCGATCCGGCGAGGCAGGCGAGCGAAAGCGCAGCGAGGAGGCGACCGGCGAGCGCGGGCGCATCGGCGCGCCGCGCCCACCAGCGGTCGTAGACAGCCGCGCCGGAGGCGGTGCCCACGAGGTAGACCGCGAGCAGCAACGCGAAGGTATAGACGGTGTCCTCGGCCACTTGTCCGAGCACGCGCACGACAAGGACCTCGTAGCCGATGCCGAGGAGACCGGTGAAGGCGAGCCGTGCGAGAGTTGGAAATTGCGGGGATACCCGTTTGGCCGAAGCGGACGCGCTCGCGTTGGCCACCGTCGGCAGCACGACGCCGGCTGCGCACGCGCAAAACGTGTTGAGGGCGACGCAGAGCGCCGCCGTCCGCGCGAGGCCGAGCTCCGGCACGAGCCAGAACGCCGTCGCCAGCACGCCGAGCAATGCTCCGAAGGTGTTGGCGGCGTAGTGCATGGCAATCGAGCGCCCGCCCTCGCGCATCGAGGCGGTGACTCGCTCGATGGCGGGCAGCGTCGCACCCATCGCCGCCGTGGCCGGCAGCAGGAGAACGAAGGTGCCCACGAAGGACACTGTCCATTGCCAAGATGCTGTCGGTTGCACCCCCACGATCGTCACCGCCCAGGCGCTGAATCGCCCCGCGACCAGGCAGAGAATCGCGCCCCAGATCGCGATCACCGCCTCGCTTGCAACATACCAACGCAGCGGACGGCGACTGCGCTCGATGCGCCGCTCGAAGGCGAGCGCACCCAGCGCGATGCCGCCGAAGAACGCCGTCACGACGGCGAGCACCGACGCCGCCTCGTGGCCGAGCCAGAGCGCGCCCTGCTGTGTCCAGACCACTTGGTAGCCGAGTCCGGCAAAGCCTGACGCCATCATGAGCCCCAGAGAGGCGCGCCAGCGCCGGCAATGCGCGGCGTTCATCCGCTGAAGCGGATCGCGTAGCCCCAGGAGTCCAGGCGGGTCGGGATCGCGTTGAAGCTGAGCGTGATGCGCCGGCCTCCCGCATTGGGTGGAACGGCGTGCATGAGGTAGCTCGGAAACAGCACCACGTCACCCGGCTTCGGTATCGGGCTGATCCACTTGTCGGCGCTGAACTGCCCTGGCGTGACCCCGGCATGCTCGTTCTTGAATGCGAAATCGGTGCCGCCCGGCGACTTCATGAACACCGTGCACGCCGACGGATCGGTTTCGGAGAGGTAGGCCACGCCCGAGATGAAGCTGTTAGCGTGGTTGTGCATCGCCTGGCGCCCGCCGCGGTCGAGCACGTTGACCCAGATTTCCTTGATCGACCAGCCCATGCGCTCGCCGAAGAGAAGCAGGCCGAAGTCGACCAGCTTCGGCACGATCGCAGCGGCGGCCTCGACGAACAGCGGGTTGTCCTGCGGCCGCAGCATCTCGGTGTGCGAGAGGTTGGGCGACGAGTTGTTGTCGTTGACGGCGACCTTGGCGAACGATTCGACCAAGCCGGCGACCAGCGGCCTCGCGAGCGTTGCCGGCGCACGGAGGAACGGCACCGGGAACAGCGCGATCACCTCGTCCATCGCGTCAGCCCATGATGGCCGCGATGCGCAGCCACGACCACCAAGCCGCCACCGAGCCGATGCCGTACAGCGCGGCGAGGCGCAGACGCATCGCCGCCGGCCAGCGCGCGACGAGCCGCCACACCACCCAGGCGACCGCGACGGTGAGCAGCTGGCCGATCTCGACGCCGAGGTTGAACGTCAGCAGCGCAAGGGGGAGATGCTCTTGCGGCAGACCGACCTCCTTCAGCGCCCCGGCAAAGCCGAGCCCGTGAACGAGTCCGAACAGGAAGGCGACGAGGGCCGGCCAGCGGCGCGCGAGCGTGTCGCGGCGCTGCAGCGCTTCGCCGGCGACAAGAACGATCGACAGTGCGATGCAGGCCTCGACAGGGGCGGAGCGCAACGTCATCCAGCCGAGCGCCGCGCTGGCGAGCGTGAGGCTGTGCGCGGCGGTGAACGCGGTGATGGTCCAGAACAGGCGCCGCTCGAAGCCGACGAGGAAGAGCAATCCGATCACGAACAGCAGGTGATCTATGCCGCTCAGAATGTGCTCGATTCCAAGCACGGTGTAGGCCGACGCGATCTCGCTCCAGCCGCGCCGGTCGTCGGCGGCGCCGTAGAGTCGCGCAGTCCGCTGGCCGGCCGTGAGCGTATAGACGCGCGCCTGTCCATCCAGCCAGAAGATCTTCACGAGCGCGGCCGAATAGCGCTGACCGACACCCTCGATCTCGAGTGTGCCCTGCATGCCGCCTTCGCCGCAGCGAACGACGTTCGACTCGGCGCGGCAGCCCTCGGGCCAGACGGGCCGGAGATCGACGGAGTTGCCCTGACGATCGTTGGTGGCCGTCCATTGCCAGAGAAACTCGCCGCGCGACACTTCGCGCACGTTCATCTCGGCCATGCTCATCTCGTGCGCATGCGCAGCCGCACCGAGCAGCACCAGCACGGCCGCGGCGAGGGCCTGACGCGAGCGCGTCATCGGCCCTGGCCCTCGACGCCGATGGTGTACTTCTGCGCCATGACGCGAACCGCGGCGCTGCGCTGCTCGGCGAGCGTGGCGTCGGTCCAGTCCTGCAGGACGACGCCGCGCAGCGGCTCGAAAGCCGCCGGCCGCGGCGCGGCGATCGCGTCCAGCCGCACGGCACGCCAGCCGTCCTTGGTCGCCTGGGCGCGCCATTCGCCGACCGGCGATTGCTCGAGCGCCTGCGCGAATTCGACCCCGTAGCTCTGCACCAAGTTCGCGTGCGGCCGGCCCTTGAATACACGCAGGCCGGCGCGGGCGTCGCCGGGCAGACCGTTGTTCAGCGCAATGACGAATTCGCGCACGGTCGACTCCGAGGCCTCGCCGGCGAGCGCCGCCTCCTGGAAGTCGAAGCGTGCCGGCTCGTCGTACTTCGCGCGGTGCACCTCGAACCACTGGCGCAGCGTGCCGTCGTCGAAACGCGGCAGCTTGACGTTCGCATCGACGACGCTCAATGCCTTGAAGATCACCCGCTCGCGGATCGCCGGGTCGCCGCGATCGAGCTGCAGAGCCAGCCCCTCGCGGTAGAGCACCTCGTTGTCGAGCCATACCCGGCGCAGCGCGGCCAGCTCTTCCCCTGTGGGCCCCCGGCCGCGCGAGGCGCGGAACAACTGCTGCGCCTGCTCGTCCACGTCGGCCCCCATGACGATGACGCGGGGGTCGGCGGCGCGGCTCGCAATGAAGTGGTCGGCCGCGAACAGCACCGCCCCGAGGACGACGAAGTGCAGCAGCGGCTCACGCCGCCAGCGTGCGAGGCGCAGGCGGCGGCCGAGGTCGTGGTGCGGCTCCTGGTTCGGCCGGGCGAGGCCGACGGCAACACCGGACGGGTCAGCGGAGGCTTGCATAGGCGACATCCAGGGTGGCATCGACCGCGCCGCCCTTGGCGAACACGAGGCGAAAGGGATACGAGCGACCGAGCTCGAGCGATTGCGTGAGGCCGGTGAGGCGCAGCACCGTGCCTTCCTCGCCGAGCACCGAATCGCGGCCCGCGGGAATCGGGAAGTCGATGGCCCGCCCCGGCCTGCCGCTCAACTCCGCAGCGGAAGCGACCGTGGTGTCGATGCCGATCAGGCGGTCGGCCTCCCGCACCTCGTCGAACGTGATGCAAACGACCGCGAAGGCGGCGTCGGCAGGTGTCGCGCGACACCAGGGATGGCTGACACGCAGCGTCGGCACGTAGTACTCGTGGGCCCAGGCGGGTGCATACGCGGCAGGCACGATGGCCGCCGCAGAGAAGCGCAGCACGTCGCGGCGCCGGATCAGGAATGTCATCGAGAAGTGATCGCCACCAGAAGCGCCGCGCGCACGGCGCGCGGCGCGGTTGCAGGACGAGACGGGTCAGCGAACGCCCGCCACCGTTGTCGACCCCGAGACCTCGACGTAAATCGGGTTGCTGTAGAACCACAGGTCGGACCAGGCGGCGACGTCGTACGCGGCTGCCTTGCCGGTGTACGCCGGCGTGTTGCCCGACGCCGGGATCGTCACCGTCGGCAGGTGCGCCGGACAGCCGTCGATGGCAGTGCCGGTGTACGTGCTGCCCGCGGGGATGACCGTCGTCTGCACCGCCGTGCACGGGATCCGCAGTCGGGACGGGTTGCTGGCGTTGGTGTAGACGTCTGACAGCGGGTTGCCGTCGGCATCGGTTTCGAAGGGCACGCTCGCCGGCAGGTTGCTGCCGCGCAAGCGGACGTACTGCGAGGCAGAAACCGCCGCAATGCGGTACGTCATCTTCAGGAACGTCGTGCTGTCGACGCCTGACTGGACCTGCGTCCACGGCGTCACGGCGCTGCCGTTGAACGTCTTGATCACTGCGGCGCTGGTGTTCTTCGCCGCCGCCGGAACGACCGCGAGGCCTGCGGTGGTTCCATCGGCGCGCAGCCAGTCGGTGTTGCGAGGCCATTCGCCAGCGTAGTCGGGTGCCCCTGGGGTTCGGTAGCCGGTCACCATGCCGCGGATCAGGTCGATGTGATCGAGCACCGGTGCGTTGATCGGCCGGCTGATGCCCACCTGCAGCAGCGAAGGATTCGGGAAGTTGTAAGGCGAGTAGTTGGTTCCCGTGGGGTCGCGCACGACGATGCTCACGACGATTTCCGCGCCTGGCCTGACCTTGAGCTTCTCGCCCATCGTGGCGCAGCCAGCGACATCGATGTCGGTGTTGTTCGTCGCTGCCGCAACGGCGATCGCCTCGACAGCGGCGCTGGTCCGCGCCCCCGGCCCGGGGTACGACGCGCAGGCCACGAATGCTAGGCGGTCGATCAGCTGGCCGCTCGCGGCGAAGTTGTTGCCGGTGCGCAGGCCGTCGACGATCGTCTGCGGCCGGAGCTTGTCGCTGCCGTTGCGCACCATGGTGTAGTTGCGCTGGTACTCGCCCGGCAAGAAGTCCTGGCTCGTGCGCCGGTCGTCGGGACCGAAGCTGCCGCGGTTGTGCCAGTCGGAACTGGCGAAGAACCAGAAGTTACGGCCTTCGCCGAGCAACGCGTCCCACACGCCGCCGACCTGCGCGCCGTAGACGCCGGTGCCGCCGTAGGTCGTGCCACCCACCGAGTCGACGTTGATCGCGCTGCCGACGAAGCCGTTGCGCAACACCGCGTACTCGCCGCGATCGGAAGAGGCGCCATGACCCGGCTGAGTCTCGAAGCCGAAGGCGACGTTTGGCGCCGCATTGTTGAAGTTACGCAGATGCTCGACGTTGTAGCCGTTGTTGCTGTCCGGGTTGAACGGGCCGGCGCGTTCCAGGTGCGCGGGAACGTAGTAGCTGGCGTTCGGATGATTGACGACCATCCACTTCACGGCTTCAAGCGTCTTCAGGTGGCCCTTCGTGCCGACACCGCTGCCGACGCCGCTGCCGGCCGGAATGAGCTTCTGCGCGATCGCGCTCCAGCTCGGGTCGGCTTCGTTGGCGCTGCCCGGAACGGCGCACGTCCAGCTGTTGCCGATGGCGCCGCCCACGGTGGTGTTGCCGCGGCTCGTGTCGGTGTCGGCGCGGTCGAAGCAATATTCCCATTGCGCGAGCGCCGTGCCGCTCCCGAGCGGCGTGTAGCGGCTGCCGTTGGCGTCGTAGTGGGGCGCGGTCGGCAGTGTCGCGGTGTCGAGCGCGGCCGGAATCTGGCCGGTGATGACCGACATCGACGAGTGCTCGTGGCCGGCGACGACCGACTCGATGCCCAGGAAGAGCGGCACGTTCTTGAATGCGTTGAGGTACTCGATCAGCGGGTACTGGAACTCCTGGATCGATTGCCAGCGCCACATGTTCTGGTTCGGCGACGTGCCGGATACCAGGCCTTTCGGTTGTACCGGCGGCGTTGTGTTCTGCCACGTCGTCGTCGGGCCCTGGCCGGTAAACGGATAGACCGGCGTATCGAGAGAGGCATCTTCCGTCAGCGTGCAATTCCTATTGCCGTTGCCGCCGTGGCCGGCTTGCACGAACCAGTCGAGGCCAAACGTTCCGTCGCTGCGATCCGTCGCCTTCTTGACCAGCTTCTGCATCGAGATCGAGCCGTCGGAGCAGGTCGTGTGGTTGTGGAAGTCGCCGGCCACGTACTTGCCGGGCGTCTTGGCGGCCGAGGCCAGTGTGGGTGCGGTGGCTAGACCACTGCTGCCGATGGCCGCGACTGCGGCAAGGGCGACCTGGCTTTTGCTGAATCGAAATGCCATCGAACTGCTCCTCTGCGTTCTGGTGATTGGGGCACCGCCGAGATTCGCACCGAAGGCGATGGGCAAGCGGTGTCAGCGATCCTAGGCAGGGGGCGTGACGGCTTCATGACCACGAGTCCGAAATTGCCCGTGCCGAATTCATGAAGATGTCTTGATCGACTCCTACTATTTCTCCGTGCCGTCGTGCGGCAGCGCGCTGTCCGCGCTGCGCCGATCGGCCGTACATGGAGATTCACGATGAAGTTGCTTCCTGTCGCCGCTGCTGTCGCGCTGTTGGCCTCCTCTTCCGCATTCGCGGCCTCGTCGTTCCTGGTCGACTTCGAACGAAGCTGGGACTACGCCAATGGCGACGTGAACGGCTATTACGCAGGAGGCACCGCCGCCGACGGGGCGAGCGGCAGCAACCTCGGCGTGTCGTTCGTCAACGTCTCCGGCTTGTCGAACGACGCGAGCTTCACGTACTACACCGGCGCCCCGTCCATGCTCGGCACCGCGTACGCGCACACGTTCTCGCCTGAAGACCGCGCGTTCATGAACGTCGCCGGCGGCGTCGACAGTGCGCTGTCCTTCTTCTACTCCAGCCCGCTGAGCATCCTTGGCGCCGTCCGTGCCTATTCCGGCCTGAACGGAACCGGCACACTCCTCGGCACGTTCAACCTCGCCGCCAACGCCAGCAACGCCTATGACGCGTGGACGCCCGTGACCTTCGCGTTCAGCGGGCTGGCGCGATCCTTCGACCTGACCGGCGGCGCCAACGTGGTCGGCATTGACAACATCTCAGCGGCGGTGACGGCTGTGCCGGAGCCGAGCACCGTGATGCTCATGTTGGCAGGCGGCGCCGCAATGCTGCGTGTGGTGACGCGCCGGCGCAAGAACGAGGCATGACTTGCGGGCCCGACTCACCTGAGGGACGCGGCCCCTCGGATTGCTAGGTCGCGCCGTTGGTGAGCGCGGTGGAGGCACCCTCGCCCGCCTTGTCACGACCGCTTTCGACGCCACCCAGAGCGGTCCCTTGGTTCTGAGAGGAAGCGGTCGCTCCACCCGACAGCGAGCTGCTGCCGAGCCCGTCAGAGAAGGAACGCGGCCGCTGCGACTGCGGTCGGCGCGAGCGCCCCAGCAGCAACTCGCCCGCCCCGATCACTCGTCTTCGAAGCCGCGCTTCAGCAGCGCGACGCCAGCCGGAGTAGGCGCGTTCGCGATGATTGTCAGACCGCCGCCCGCCACCGCACCGGCGACCAGCACGTACTTCGACTCGTCAGTGATGCCTGTGATCAGCGAGCCCAGATCGACTTGCCCGACAGCAATGGCATCGAGCTCACCCGTGTGACGGGCCACAGCGACAAGGATGCCGTCATGGGCAGCCTCGGAAAGCCGCGCCCATGCAGTCCAACGTCCAGACCGCTGGTCCGGCGGCCGGCAATCGAGACGGGATGTTGGACGAGCTGGCTTGAGCCGCATGTCCGGCTGGGCTGTCAGACTCCGCCGAAGAGGTCAGACGAATTGAACTAGTCCAAGGCTGCGAAGTTCGTCGGAAGCGCCAGTTGATCGTGCGCAGCGTTAGCGTCGACCCAAGCGATCGCCGCGGTCAGCGCCCGTTCGTTCGCCTCCGCTTCTGTCGGGAAAGTCTCCAGATCGAGAAATCTCTGCGAGCGAGCACGGGTCCCGTCCAGCGCCATGATGGCGATTCTCGACCGATATCGTCCCCCCTCCGTCATCGTTGATGCACCCGCAAACGTGTAGCCCTTGTAGATTCCCCTCGCGCTCACTCACACCTCCGACTTCGTAGTGGCGATTCTGTGCGATGCGAGCTCTCAGACGCATGCCTTTCATGATCACGGTTTCGCGGTTCGGCACGATTGCACAAGCGGGCTTGAGAGCCATGCGGGGAACATGGCATGGCGAACGCTAGAGTCAGTGCAAAGTCCTACGACGTTGTGTCATCCTTCTGCTGGCGACCCTTTTCGATCTCTCCAGGTTGTGTCGGCCAGCGATCCCATGTGACCTGAGCAGCGACACGAGGGTCTCTGCGTTCACCAGCGTCGTACTGTTCCTCGCCGAGCGTCATCAGCAGACGCATCGGGCCGGGCGCGCCAAGGTTGGCAAGATGGGCTGCGAAGTCTTGGACCCAGAGGAAGCGGTCAAAGGTCGAAGGATCGTGGGCAGTCATACCAGGACGCCGCTGGGGGCGAACGCAGCTGACACGAAGCGATCCATCTGACAGATGCGCTGCTCGACTAGCGATCCGCGACAGCAGGTCGAACCTCAGGCTGTTGCGCCGGGCTCTCGCCACTCGGTTCGCCGCCGGCCATGCGGCGTCGCGGCCAGACCTCCGGCGCGACCAGCCACGCAGGCAGGCGATCGTTCAGCACCTCAAGCACCTGCTCGACGCAGCGCAGCGCGGTCTCTCGCAGCGCTTCTTCGGTGGAGCCGGCGCTGTGCGGCGTCAGAACGACGTTGTCGAGCGCGATGAGCGGTGAAGATGGCGACATCGGCTCCTCGGCGAGGACATCGAGGCCGGCGCCAAACAGGCGGCCATTGCGAAGCGCGTCGATGAGCGCCGCCTCATCGATCAGGCCGCCGCGCGAGGTGTTGACAACAATTGCCGTCGGCTTGAGCAAGGCCAAGGCGGCGGCGTCGAGCGTGTGGCGCGAGTCGGCACGCAACGGACGGTGCAGCGAGACGACGTCGGCGACCGCCAGCAGCTCCGCGAGAGTCGCCGCCCGGCGTGCACCGGCCGCGGCCACCGCTTCGTCTTCGGCGCGCGGCGACCAAACGACGACGTTCATGCCGAAGGCAGCGGCGAGCCTGGCGACGCGCTGGCCAGTGCGACCGTAGCCGACGATCCCGAGCGTCCTGCCGCCCAGCGAGAACGTGACGTGGTCCCGCTTGAAGCCCGTGTCGGCGCACCGCGTCGCGGCGTCGGCCCGAACGGCGCGACGCGCCGTCGCGAGCATGAGCATCAGCGCGTGCTCGGCGACCGCATCCACGTTGCTGTTCGGCGTGTTGACGACGGCGATCCCCATCGCCGTCGCGTGCGCGACGTCCACGGCGTCGGTGCCGGTTCCATGGTTGCCGATGACGACCAGGCGCGGCGCCGCGTCGATGGCCTGCCTGGGCAAGGCATTGCGCACGATGATCGCGTCGACTGCCGCGGTCTCGCGCGGAATCGACGTGAGGTCGGGCGCCGACGCGTACCGCACCTCGACGCCGGAGGCGGCGAGCAAGTCGGTGCCAGCGGCGTGGATGGGCTCGGCGATCAGACAGATGCGGGGCATGCGTCTCCGCTTCTCACGCGGCGCGCGACTGATTCATGGCGCGCTCGATGCGGTCAAGAAGGTGCATTGCCGGCAGCACCGCCTCGGCATCGCAGCTCGGTTTCGCGCCGCTCCGCAACGCATCGATGAAGGCGCGATCCTGGGCCTCGAATGCCGGAGGCGCATGTTCTCCCAGCGCGACGACCGCGCCGTCGCCGTCCTTGATGTCGTCGCGGAACACGTGGTACGTGCCTTCCTCGCCGATGTAGCGATAGAAGCCGCCGAACGGACCCTTGTGATTGAACGAGAGCGCCATGGTCACCAGCGTGCCCGAGCGGCGCGCTCGCATCCCGATCGACATGTCCATGGCGATGCCGAGCTCGGGGTGCATCGGCCCTTGCGATGCCCAGACATCGAACTCCTCGCCATCGAGCAGCCAAGCCGCCAGGTCGACCGAATGGCAGGCGTGATGCCACAGCAGGTGATCGGTCCAGCTGCGCGGCTGGCCGAACATGTTCAGGTTGCTCCGACGCATGAAATACGTTTCGACGACCAGGTGCTGGAGATGGAAATCGCCAGCGCGCAGGCGCTCGCGCAGATGGCGGTGTGGCGCCGCGAAGCGGCGCGTGTGCGCGACCATGACCGGCACGCCGCTTCGACGCTGTGCGACAGCGACCCGCTCGGCACCGGCCAGCGTGAGCGAGACGGGAATTTCGACCAATGCGGGCTTGCCCGCTTCCACGGCCTGCACGGCGTGCAGCTCGTGGAGACCGGAAGGCGAAGCGATGACCAGGGCATCGATGTCGTCGTCCTGGAGGCAATCCGCGAGGTCGGACGAACACCTGGGAATGCGCCACTCGGAAGCGAAGGCCGCGCCCGCGTCCACGTCGCCGGCCACCAATGCGGCGATGCGAACTGCTGGCAAGCCCGACAGGACACCGGCATGCACGCGCCCCATGGCGCCTTCGCCGACGAGGCCAATGCGAAGCTCGCGGAGCGGGCTCACCTCAGCGCGACACCAGCGCTCGCGATCCAGCCGAGTACCGTGTCGTTGAAGGCCACGGGCGTCTCGAAGTAGGCCGAGTGGCCGGCCTGGGGCAACTCCACGAAGCTCGAGCCGGGCGTTGCGAGCTGCGCCGCCTTCACCTCCGCCGGCGGGAAGAGCACGTCCTCCTCGCCGACGACGAAGAGCAGCGGGACCTTGGTCGCGGCGAGGTCCGCGAGGGTGTGTTTTTCGCCCACGCCGGGCAGAGTGCGGACGTTGTAGCGGTTGAAGCTCGCCAGCGCGGTGTAGAGAGTGGCCAGGGCCGGATGCGCGGCAACGAAGGTCGGGCCGAGGACGCGCTGCACCTGCGTCAGCGACGCGTTTCGTTCGGTGAGCACGGCCATGCGCTCGCTGAGGGGCGCCGGCAGCGACAGGCCGACGAGGGTGTCGGCCAGGACCAGGGCCGCGACGCGCTGCGGATGCCGGCACGTGTAGCCGGCAGCGGTGCCGCCACCCATCGATTGCGCGACCAGCACGGCGCGATCGACCTCGACGGCGTCGAGGACGGCGGCGAGGTCGTCGATGAAGCGGTCGCGGCCAGCGTTCTCGGTGTCGGAGGAATTGCCGAAGCCGCGCGCGTCGACGACGAGCAGGCGATGGCCGGTGCGCCAAGCCGTGACCTGATAGAACCAGCTGGCGTGGTTGCCGCCGACGCCGTGCAGCAGCACCAGCGTCGGCCGTCCGGGCGCCGGCGTGTCGTCGTAGAGCTCGTAGTAGAGCGTCGAGGCGCCAACCTGGAGAGTGCTCATTCGTCGCGCCAGGTGGCAAAGGCCATCGCGCAACCGGTGCCCGCGGGGCTCCGATAGCACGGGATGTAGTCGATCAGTTGCATGTTCTTCATCGGCGCAACTGCGCCGGCGAGCACCGACCAGCAACGAAACTCCGAATTGCCCGACTGGAGCTTTTCGAGCGGCAGCGCGGCGTGGCCGCTCTCGCCGCCACGAGCCATCAGAGAGAGGAACTCGCGGTCAAAGGCCTCGTCGACCACGAAATGACTGAGGCCGCCGGTGGCGACCACCGCCACCCGCAGATCCTCGGCCCAGCCCTCGACACATTCGCGCAGCGCCGCGCCGAGGCGATAGGCGCGCCGCGGCGTGATCTGGTTGGGCGGATAGTAGGTGTTGATGCTCACGGGAATGACGGGGAAGACTTTGTCGGCCGTCATCTTGTAGAAGAAGTAGCCGAAGGAGTGGCTCATGCCCTGCCCCGGCCCGTAGTGCTGCGAGTGGGAAACGTCGAAGTCGCGCTCCATCAGGTCGCCAATCAGACGCTTGGCGAGCCCGCTCGCGACCGGATAGTCGCGCTCCTCTTGCGGGTACCACGAGTCGGCCTTCAGGCTCGGGTCGTATTTCCACTTCATGATGCCCTGCGGCTTGTAGGGCAGAGAGTCGCCCCAGTAGACCGAGATGGCGGGCATGTTGTCGTCGCGGAAGACCTCCTTGTGGTCGTCGCCGATGATCAGCACGACGTCAGGGTCGGCCTCGCGCAGCACGTCGCGGATCTTTGCGATCGCACTCTGATTGTCTTCATGGCGGTGCTGCAGCACCGCGACGTCGATCTCCGCATCGATGCCGGCGGGTGCCTTGGCGAGCAGCTCGTCGTAGGTCACCCGGTTGCCGTCGAGGTCGTGAAGGGCATGACGGTTGACGTCGTCGGTGCCGGCGCGCGCGAGCCAGGCCCCCGGCTCCATGAGGAGCGTGGGGCTGTGCGACGAGCCCACGCCCAGAACGATTCGTGCCACGGTTTGGTTCCTGTCTTCGTCCGGAAATCGTACGAACCGACAGCTCAGCGGACAAACGATTTGTGGCCCGGGCATGCATGACTAGACTTCATGCGTGGCCCGAAATATGCTCTCTTCGCCCTCTCCTTTTCGAGCAATCTCGCCTTTCTCTCTCGATGTCCATCCGACTTCCGCCGTTACTCGCGCTGCGCGCATTCGAGGCCGCGGCCCGCCATCTTTCGTTCACCAATGCGGCCAGCGAGATGCACCTGACCCAGGGCGCGATCAGCAGGCAAATCCGTACCCTCGAAGATCATTTGGGCCAGAAGCTGTTCGAGCGCCTGACGCGACGCATCGAGCTCACTCCGGCCGGCGCCGACTACTTCCGCTCGGTGCAGCAGGCGATGAACGACATCGCGCTCGCGACGCGGCGCGTCATGCGTGAATCCGGCCGGGCCACGATCACGCTCAGCATCATGCCGACGCTCGGTGCCCAGTGGCTGATGCCCAAACTCTCGAACTTCAGTGAGACCCACCCGGAGATCGACTTGCGCCTCGAGTCGTCGATCGAGCCGGTGAACTTCCAGGCCGGCGAGATCGACGCAGCCATCCGGGTCGGCCAGCTGCCCGGCACGCTGTTCAAGGCGCATCAGCCGCGCATCGAGATGGAGATGGTGACGAGCTGGTCCGGCGTGGTCGCGCAACATCTCTTCCCCGACGTGCTGGTGCCGGTGTTGTCGCGCCGGCTCCTCGAAGAAGGCGGCCCGATCGGCAGCGTGAGGGACTTGCTGAACTACCGCCTCATCCACACGGCAAGCCGCAAGCACGCCTGGCCCGATTGGCTTGCTGCGCACGACGTGCGCCTGCCCGAGCACCACGAGTCGATCCACTTCGGCCACTTCTTCATGGGCCTGCGCGCGGCGCAGAACGGCAAGGGCGTCGCCATCGTCCCTTCGGTAGTTCTGCAGCACCTGTTCGACGGCACCGACCTCGTTTGCCCTTTTCAGGGCGACGTGGAGAGCGCGGGCAACTACTACCTGCTGACCCGCGCCGCCGACGAGAACAGCCCGACCACGCGCCTCTTCCTCGGTTGGCTCTTGACCGAGGCTGCGAACGAAGTCTCGGCGGCCAAGGTCGGCTGGGCCGAGGCGGCGCGTCAGGCGCGATAGCGCTCGATCAGCAGCGCCATTCGACCGATCGCCTGCATTGCCGCGTCCGCATTCTGGGAAAAGTTCAGACGGACGTTGTCGGTGGCATTGACGCCGAACTCGCTGCCCGCAGTCACCGTCACGCCGGCCTGGACACGGAGGATGCTCAGGAAGGCGGACAACGACGGCGCGAGCGCCGGCAGCCGAGGGAACAGATAGCTCCCTGCCTGCGGCGTCCGGGCGCGCACGCCCTCCACTTCGCGCAGCACGGCGAGGAGCCGATCGCGGATCGCCTGGTGGTGCGCGATTCGCTCCTCGAGCCAGCCGCCTGGTTCGGCGAACCACGTGCTCAGGACCGCCTGACAGTAGCCGGGCGCGCGCAGCGAGACGATGGCCTGGAGCTTTTCCATGCGCTCGATCAGCTTCGGCGCACCGAAGGCGACGCCCAGCCGGTAGCCGCTCAACGACTCCGTCTTTGAGGGGCCCATGATTGTCATGACGTGATCGGCATCGATGCCCGCAGCCCGCAGGTGCGTGTAGCCCGTGCCGTCGTAGCGCAGGCGCGAATAGAGCTGGTCCGCGACGACGGTCACGCCGTGGCGATTGGCCAGCTCGGCGATCGCCTGGATCTCGGCGGACGAATAGACCACGCCGGTCGGATTGTTGGGATTCGAGAACAGAAAGACCTTCGCTCCATCTCTGAACGCCGACTCGAGCTGCGACAGGTCGAGCCCGGCGCCATCGCTGCGGTCCAAGTAAGCGAGATCGGCATAGACCGGAACGCCGCCCAGGAACTCGACGATCTTGCGGTTGGCGAAGTAGTCAGGCCGCACGATCACGACCTTGTCGCCAGCCGCGACCGTCGAGCCCAGGGCGAGGAACAGTGCGCCTTGCGTTCCGGGCGTGATGATCAGCTCGCGCTCCGCCGAGACGGGGTGCTGCGTGAAACTCGCCAGCCGCCCGGCGACAAGCTCGCGCAGCGCCCCGGCACCGCGGTACTCCGTGTACGCCTGCTCGCCGCCACGTCGCACGCCCTCGGCGAACGCCTCGAAGGCGCCGGGTGTGGGCGCGAAGGCGTCGGCGTCGACATCGCCGTGCGAGAAGTCCACCGGCGGTCCCGGCAGCGTCGGGCCGCGCAGGGTAGCCATGTCGACGTCGAGCGCGCCTTGGCGGAGCTCCTGGCCCGGCGCGCTATCGGTGGAGAGTCGGTTGAACCGTTGTTCGATCGAGGTCATGTTGCTTCCCAAGGTATCGACGCTGTCAAAGATCGAGCACCAGCACCGCTGACTTGGAGCGCGAGCAACAAGGCAGAAATTGGTCGTTCCTGGCCTGCTCGTCGCTGGTCAGCACGAGGTCGCGATGATCCGGCTCGCCCTCGATCACGCGCGTGAGACAGGTGCCGCACACGCCTTGCTCACAGGACACCGGGATGTGCACGTCGGCGGCGGCCAGGGCCCGCACGACCGTCCAGTCTCGCGGCACACCGATGAGACGGCCGCTGCTCGCGAGCTTGACCTGGAACTCGACGTCGTCGGCGCTGGCCGCCGGCGCGGCCGCGAAAAACTCGCAGTGCAGCTGTGCTTCCAGCCAGCCTCGCGCGCGCGCGTTGCGCAGCGCCGCGGCGATGAAGCCTTCCGGTCCGCACACGTAGAGGTGCGCGCCCGGTCCCGGCTCGGCGAGCAACGACGACATGTCGAGCGCCTGCGCGCGCGGCCCGTCGTCGAAATGGAACCGCACGCGGGGCGCCAGCGGCGGCGCAGCGGTCCGGCCCAGGAAGGCGGTGCGTTCGCGGCTTCGCGTGCAGTAGTGCATCTCGAAGTCGGCGCCGATGTTGGCAAGCCGCTCGGCCATGCAAAGGATCGGCGTGATGCCGATGCCCCCGGCCAGCAGCAGGCTGCGCTTGGCGTCGTGCGCGAGCGCGAAGTGGTTCTTCGGCGTGCTGATCTCGAGCAAGTCGCCTTCGCGCACGCGGTCGTGCATCGCCAGCGAGCCGCCGCGGCCGCCGGCATCCCGCAGCACGCCGATCAGGTAGCGATGGGTTTCGAGCGGGTCGTTGCAGAGGGAATACTGACGAGCCGCGTTGCCGGGCACCTGCACGTCGATGTGGGACCCGGCCGAGAACGACGGCAGCGCCTGGCCGTCCCGCGCGACGAGCTCGTAGGTGCGAATGTCGACGGCTTCGTCGACGATGCGGGCGACGCGGACGGTACGCGAGGCGGAATTCATGGCGGCGAAACGGCCGGCGCGGCTCGGATCAGGTCAGGCCCTCTCCGCCGCCCTCGGCGCGTCGCACCGGCTCGATCGCATACTCCTGTCGACCGCCGTCGATGGAGACGATCGCGCCGTTGATGTACGCGGCCCGCGACGACGCGAGAAAGCAGACGAGATCGGCGACCTCGTCGGGACGGCCGAGGCGGTGGAGGGGGTTCTGCCGCTCGATCTGGGCGATGAACTCGCGCGGATAGGTGTCGAAGAATTCGGTGTAGATGAAACCGGGCGCGACCGCATTGGCCGTGATGCCGAGCGGGCCGACCTCCTTGGCGAGGTTGCGCGTCAGACCCATCACGCCCGCCTTCGCGGACGTGTAGTTGGCGATGCCGGCGCGGCCGCCACCCAAGCCGTGCATCGACGCCGTGTTGATGATCCGCCCGTGGCCGCGCGCGCGCATCGGCGCGATCGCGTGGTGGCAAAAGACGTAGGTCGCGCGAAGATGGGTGGCGTGAATGCGGTCCCAGTGCGCGAATGGCATCGCCTCGACGTTTCGGTTCATGAACTCGGCGCCGGCCCCGGCGTTGTTGACGAGGATGTCGAGACGGCCGAATTCGGCGACCGTGCGCTCGACGATCGCGCAGACCGTCTCGTCGTCGGCGACGTCGCCGGCCGCTTCCATCGCCTCGCCGCCCGCCTCCCGGATCGCCGCCGCGGTGGCGGCGGTGGTCTCTGCCGATCGGCTGTTGACGACGACCCGCGCGCCGTGCCGCGCCAAGGCGAGCGCTTCGGCTCGGCCGATGCCTCGTCCTGCGCCGGTGACGATCGCGACCTGGCCGGCGAACATCGGCGCCGGTTCGTCTTGCGCGGCGAAGTGCTGCACCGCCGTCCTTACAGCAGGTAAGGCGCCTGCTCGCGCGTCACCCCGGCGAGCGCAGCGGCGTTCCAGTCGCGATTGACATAGAACTGCAGCAGCATGCCGTCGGGATCGCGGATGCAGACGGTGTGGCGCGCCGGGTGGTCGATCTCGGCCTCGACGCCGATGCCCACGCCGGGGAGTGCCTTCAGCGCGCGCGCCAAGTCGACTTCGCTCGCCACCTCGATGCCCACGTGATGCATGCCGCGCGCTTCGCCATCGCGCCCACGCAGTAGGGTGACGTCGCCGTTGCTGGCGACGCCGCGCAACACCGCGAAGTCTGCTGTGCGCGTGCCGATCAGCACCTCGAGCCCGATGACGCCGATGTAGTAGTCGAACAGCGCCTCGAAGTCGTCGGCCATGAAGCCCACGTGGGTGACGCGACGCGCATGGAAGATCGAATGCTCGACGACGCGGATCTCAGGCTCCTTCGGATGCAGCGAGACCTCAATCGGCTCGGTCGTGACGCCGGGAATCCATTCCGGTTTCTTTTTGACGATGATCCCGTGACGCGCCGTGCGCCAGTCCTCGACCACGTCGGCATAGAGTTCGACGCCGTTGCCATCGGGATCGGACTGGTAGAGCGAGTGGGCGACATCATGGTCGGCGGTGTGCTCGAACGAGACGCCAGCGGCGACCGCATTGCGGTAACCCTCCACCAGGCGGACCTCGTTCTCCAGCTCAAAGGCAATGTGGAAGAGCCCCGGCTCTTGGCCTGGACTCGCGTACTTGCTCTTGACGTCCGTGAGCGCCATGTCGTGATAGGTGTTGCCGTTGCTGATGAAGCTTGCCCGGTTGTCGGGCTGGCGATAAACCTCCTCGAAGCCGACGATGTCGTGATAGAAGCTGAAGGCCTTCTCGTAGTCGCCGACGAAGACATTGGCATGGCCGAGTCGGCGCGGCGCGAAGAACTTGCGATTGGAAAGAAGTGCGTTGCTGCTCACGAGGAGGCTCCTGGCTGGGAATGGGTGACCGCGGTCTCGCCCATCGAGGCGAGCAGCGCGCGGGTCGAAGCGATCGAGCGCCTTGCGATCTCTCGGGTGTCGAAGCGGTCGTGCCACTCCGTGACGGGGGTCTCCACCGACAGCGGCAAGTCGGCGGCGAAAGCCTTCAGGAAGGCCACGAGCGGCAAGCCGCCCTCACCCGGAAACCGGCGCTGCTTGCGGGCTTCGTACTTCAGGCCATCGAAGCCGCCCGCGGGCGCGGCTTGCGGCGCGTCGCAGAGCTGCAGGTAGGGCATGCGCCACGGCGGCGTCGCCGCGATATCGGCGAGCGAGCCACCGGAGCGATACCAGTGCAGAGAATCGACCATGATCGTCGCCGCCGGATGATCCGAGCGCTCGATGATGTCGTTGGCCGCGATCAGCGAGCGCACGCCGGAATAGGCCATGAACTCGAGAACGACCTGAATGCCGTGGCGTGCCGCCGTCAGCGCGAGCTCGGCGATGCGATCGCCGTTGCGCTGCACGTCCGGATCGTCGCTGACCGTCATGATGTAGCGCGCGCCGAGCCGCTCGCCGGCTTCGAGCATCGGCTCGAAGTCGGCAATGCGCGTCTCCGGCCTGAGCCGTGCACCCTGGATGTCGTGCACGACGATGCCGGTGTGGGCCAGGCGGACGAGCGTTTCGCGCAGCATCGCGCTGCGCGCCCCGAGCATCGGATAGCGAACACCCTCTTCACCCGGCGGCGGCTGCGAGACGTGCAGCGAGACGCCGTCGTAGCCCGCCTCGGCCGCAACCGACACGAACTCGGGCGGCGCCACGTGCAGCAGCGTCAGGTGGGCGAGCAGCAGCTGCCGCCGCGGCGGCGACCTTCTGGCGATTCCGGCATCGCACATCGGACTACTTCCCGGCGGCACCCGAGATCAGATCCATGATCTGCTTTTCGGCTTGCATCGCCACTTCCATGTCCTTGTCGCTGTTGACGGCGAGGATCTTGATGTTCGGCTTCGCCGCCTTGATCGCCTTCGTCGCGGAGGCCGTCTCCGTCGTCCACGACGACAGGTACTCCTCTTTCTCCTGCACCGCCGCGCCTTCGGTGACGAGCCAGGCGAGGAACAGCTTGCCGAGCGTCGGCTGCGGCGAGCCCTTGAGCATGAAGTCGAGCAGCGGCTGCAGTGGCAGCGCGTCGAGCGGGACCCAGTCGATCGGCGCGCCCTTCGCCTTCAGGCTGTCGGCAAGCGCCGTGTAGCCGCACACCGCCACTGCCGTCTCCCCGGAGGCGACGGCGCCGACCACTGCCGGCGGGCCGGCCTTGAAGCGCGGCTGGTTGGCGAGCAGCTTCCTGGCCAGCGACACGCTGGCGTCGATGCCGTTGTCGAGGGCGAACAGCTCGAGCGGGCTGGAATTGACGTTCGACATGCCGAAGCGACCCTTCCACTTCGGATCGGCGAGCTGCTCGAGCTTGGTCGGCAAGTCCTCCTTCTTGACGAGCTTGGTGTTGTAGACCATCACGTACTGCACGTCCCACTGACGGATCAGCTGGTTGCGATAGCGCGGCAGCACCGAGTCGACGGCGGCCGACTTGATCGCCGGAAACATCGACGAGAACTCGCCGACCCAGTCGACCTTCATGGCCAGGTCGTTCTTGACGATCCATTGCTCGTACGGCACGTAGCCATAGCCGCCGATCGCGCTCGGCAGGCGCACGTTCGACTTGGCCTGCTCGGCGATCCGCGGGCCGGAGACCGGCGAGGTCAGAGGCAGCCATTCCCAGTCGACCTTGATGTCGAAGCGCTTCTGGAAAGCGTCCATCACCGCGCGCTGTTCCTTCTCGCCCTTCGGCGAGCTGACCATGACGACGAACTTTCCGTTGCCGGCCTCCTCCTTGGCCTTGGCAATCATCGCTGCGTTGTCGGCCGCCTGCAGCGGCAGCGCGATAGCCACAAGGGCGGCGGCGGAGACCGCCGAAACCGTGAAGCGACGGCGCGTCAAGGCGCCGCGAGTGGGTGCGAACAGGTGGCGAGTCATGGCAATCCTTGATGGAGTGACGGGGAAACGATCAGGTGGCGCTGCGCCGCCCGAGGTTGGAAACGTAGTACTGCAAGGGAGTCAGAAAGAGCGCGAGGAAAACGACGATCAGGACCGACAGAGCCGCCGCCGACGGCACGTTCGGATAGCCCCAGATGAGCCAGAGCGCCGAGCCCAGAACGACCGTCTCGGACGTCAGGAAGACCAGCGGCACGCCGATGTCGCGCACGCACGACGCGAAGACGATGAGCCAGCCGTCGAAGACCTGAGTCTTGATGATCGGCGCCATGATTCGCGTCAGGACCGTCGTCGGCCCGACGCCGCTGACGATCGCTGCGCGCTCGATGTCCTGGTTGATCTGGATCAGGCCGCCCTTCAAGGTGCGCACCCCGAACACCACGTTGACGCTCATCTGGGCGAGCACGATGACGGCGATCGTGCCGTAGAGGGGCGTCTTCACGTAAAGCAGCAGCACCGCCAGGCCGAGGACGATCTGCGGGATGCCGATCGGCACGAACGCCACCAGATCGATCGCCTTGCGCCAGAAGCCGACCGGACGGCGCGTCGAGTAGGCGATGACGAGGCTCACCGCCATCGTCAGCGTCGCGCCCACGATCACCGTGATCGCGGTGTTGCCGAGACCGCGCTTGAACAAGGACGAGTCGAAGAGATCGGTGTAGTTCTTGAGCGACACCTGCTTCAGCGACTCGGCCGACGGCTCGCTGTAGAACGGCAGCAGGCTGGTCCACATCAGGATGAAGATCGGCGCAAAGGCAATCAAGAAGTACGAGACCGCATAGGCGTAGATGGCGTAGCGCCGGTTGCCGAGACGCGATTCGACCAGTCCGTAGTTCTTCCCGGAGATCACCGCGAAGCGCTCCGAGATGCGGGTAAGCCGCTGATAGAGCAGCACCAGAACGACGGCCACCGCCACGAGCAGGACGCCGAAGGCAGCAGCGAGGTTGTAGTTGGGCTGCCCCATCTCCGCCGAGCTCAGCAGGTAGATGCGCGTGCTGAAGACCTGGATGCCACCGGTCAGGCCGATCGACAGAGGGATATCGAACACCTGGATCATCACCATGACGGTGTAGATCAGCACCGAGAGCAGACCCGGAAGGAGGATTGGCGCGATGATCTTGGTGAGCACGCTCCGCGGAGAGACGCCGGCCAGGATCGCCGGGAACTCGAGCTTGTAGTCGAGGTGGCGGACGACGCCGGCGAGCATCACGTACACCGGCGGCGTCAGCAGGAAGCCGCTGATGAACACCATCAGCCCCATGCTGTAGATGTTGAACGGGCCGGTGTCGCTTTCGAAGGTGAAGACCTCGCGCAGCAGCTGATTGACGTAGCCGTTGTTCGGGTTGAGCAGAAGCGTCCAGCCGAGGCCCTGGATCAGGGACGGCAGCGCGAAGGTGAGCATCATCAGGACGCGCACCGTGACCTTGTATTTGAAATCGGTGCGCTCGGTGATCCAGGCCCACAGAGACGCGAACACGACAGCGAGGGCGATCGTGCCGAACACGTAGAGGCCGGTGTTGATGAGCAGCTCGAGCACCGCCCGCTGCGAGACCAGATCGGCGTAGTTCGCCAGGGTCAGCGGGCTGCTGTCGAAGCCGTAGCTGCCGCGCGGCCGAAAGCTCGTGATGACGAGGACGTACAGCGGCAGGGCGGTCAGCGCCAGCACCATCAGCACGGCCAGGCCGAGGAGCGAGATCATCGCGATCCGGCTTCGTGCGGCAGGTAGTGCAGGTGCTCGGGCGCGCAGGCGACGCTCACCAGCGGACCGGTCTGTCGCTGCCGGGCGTTGGCATAGATGGCGAGCGTCTTGTCGCCAGCCTGGCAGATCACCTCCAGGCGATCGCCATGGAAGACCTGGCGCACCAGCGGCAGCGAGAACACGTTGTCGGCCTCGACGTACTGGGTTGGCGCGACGATGCGCAGGTCTTCCTGCTTCATGATGACGTCGATCCGGTCGCCGCGGCGCGGCTCGGCCGCGCCCGGCACGCGCAGCAGGCGCATGGCGCCGAGAGGGCTGTCGGCATGAACGGCCTGGCTGTCGCGATCGAAGCCCGACACCGTCGCCTCGATGACGTTGGGCCAGCCCATGAACTGCGCGACAAAACGGTTCTCGGGCCGGTAGTAGATCGAGTCGGGCGTGCCGACCTGCTGGATGACGCCTTCCTTCAGCAGGACGATGACGTCCGACATCGACAGCGCTTCCTTCTGATCGTGGGTGACGTAGACGGCGGTAATGCCTTCGTCGGTGACGATCGAGCGGATCTCCTTCTGCATCTGCTCGCGCAGATTGGCGTCGAGGTTGGAGAGCGGCTCGTCGAGCAGGATGATCGCCGGCCGCTGCGCCAGCGCGCGCGCCAGCGAGACCCGCTGCTGCTGGCCGCCGCTCAGGAGAGGCGCCGGCCGGTCGGCGTAGGCCGTCAGGCGCACCTTCTCGAGGGCATGATCGACGGCCGCCTTGCGCGCCGCCTTGGAAAGCGTCTTCTGCTGGCTGCCGTGCTCGAGCGGGAACTCGATGTTCTGGCGCACCGTCATGTGCGGCCAGATCGCATAGCTCTGGAACACCATCGAGATGTTGCGCTGGGCCGGCGCGAGGTCGAGCTTGCGCTCCGAGTCGAACACGGTGCGAGCCGCGATGTCGATGCGCCCTGCGGTCGGCGCGTCCAGGCCGGCGATCATGTTGAGCAGAGTCGACTTGCCGCAGCCGCTCGGGCCGAGCAGCGTCAGGAAGGCGCCGCGCGCGATCGTGAAGCTGACGTCGTCGAGCGCGAGGGTCGCGCCGCGGCCGCTGCCCTCGTAGCGCTTGCGCAGGTTCGAGATCGCCAGAAACGCGTCGCTCGCGACAGCTTCCCTCGCGCCGGCCCCGCTACGCTCGCCGCCGGCGGCGAGCGCGGACATCGCCGCGCCGACCGGGGCGGCGCCGCTCGACTCGGGCTCGAGGACTTGCAGCATGGACACAGGACTCCCGCCTCCTTCTAGAAAACGATCTCGCGGCCGGTCCGCGTGGACTCGAGCATCGCCAGGCAGATGCGCACCGTGTCCATCCCCCAGCGCGCGTCGCGCAGTACCGGTGCACGGCCGACGATCGCGTCGTGCAGCTCGTCGATGGTCGTATCGCTGAGGCCGTTGGAGCCTTGCGTCGGGTCGGCGGGAATCTCGCTCACGCCGTCGTCGCCGTAGACAAGCACGCCGTCCGGCGATGGTCGCAAATCGGCCTTCTCGCAAGTGGCGACGATGCTGCCGAAGTGGGCCTGCTTGCGCGACGAGCGCAGCGCCTCCAGCCCCTTGGCGACCGGGCCGCCGTAGCCATAGCGCTGGACGCGCAGCTCGCGTTCGCTCGAGCCTTGGAGATCGCGTAGGACCTTGCGCGCACCGCCGTGGCCGGCCTTCTTGGGCGCACCCACCTCGCCGATCCAGAACTGAAGTTCGTCGCTGTCGAAGTGGTCGTAGCCGCTGTAGGTCATGGTCGCGACGACGCCATTGGTGAGCGTCAGGAAGGCGGCACAGTTGCCTTCGGTCGGCCGCGCCGGGTCGAGCCGTGCGGTGTGCGCGCGCACCGCGATCACCTTTTCGCCGGTGATCGCCTTGATGCAGTCGATCTGGTGCGGCAGCTGGTTGAAGACGATGCCGCCGCCCCTGGAGGTGTCCAGCTCCTCCGGGCGACGCGGCCGGTACAGGAAGTCGGTGAAGTCCCAGCAGCTCACCATCGAGATCTTGCCGACCTCGCCGCTACGGACGATCTCGCGCATCTTGCGGATCACCGGGTCGTTGCCCCGCGAGGGACCGACGACCAGCTTGATTCCGCTCTTGTCGACCGCGTCGACCATGGCCTGCGCATCGGCGAGGTTGATCGTCAGCGGCTTCTCGACGATCACGTGCAGGCCGCGCGTGCTCGCCTCGATCACGTTCTCGGCGTGGAACTGGTGCGGCGAGGCGATATAGACGGCGTCGAGCTTGGCGGCCTTCAGCATTGCGCCGAGGGTGGGATAGGTCTCGATGCCATAGTCGGCGCCGAAGCGGCCGCGCACGTCCTCGTTCGGATCGCAGGCGGCGACGATCTCGACGTTGGGATGGGCGCGGAGGTCGGGCGCCATCAGCACAGATCCGGCGAAGCCGAGACCGCAGATTCCGAATCGCAGTTTCATGGGGAGGCCCGTGTCAGGCGAGCGCGCGCTCGCTGAGGAAAGTGGTGAGATCGTCGGTCCGCTCGACGGTGTCGACCGGCATCGTGTCGTAGGCGGTGCCGTCGGCGACCAGGCGGCGGAAGGCAGCCAGAGATTCCGGCGACTTGACCAGCTCGAGGATCTTTCGCCGCGCCGTCACCACCGTCAGGTCGGCGCCGACGAGGTGCTCCTGGGTTCGGTCGGAGATGCGGCCCATGCCTTCCTGCATCGACCGATCCTGGTCGTTCAGGCCCAGGATGCCGGTGCTTTCGCCCGGCTGTGCCTGCATCGCGCGGTCGACCAGGTAGTTGTTGCCGGCGACGCGCTTCGGCACGAACGTGTCGATGATCGTTCCGGTGTTGAGCCGGTAAGCCCGCAGCGAGATCTCGGGCGGGAACATCTTGCCGAGCCGGATCGATTCGTAGAACTCGGCCGGAATGTCCTTCTCGCGGTCGAAGCTGAAATCCCATGTGTAGGTGTTCTCGTCGTCAATCGGCACCCAGGCGCGGCCGCCGATCGGCCACACCGCGCTCGGCACGAAGGAGAACATCGGCGCCATCCACTGCGTGATGCGCCAGTACCAGTCGTTCTCGGCATGGCGCCGCGCGATCGACATGAAGCCGATCGGCGTGTCGTGGGTGTAGAGCTTCGGGCTCGGGTCGCTGAAGGTCCAGGGTCGATGCACCAGCGTCGCAGCGTCCTTCTGACCCTTCGACTTGTGCAGGATGCTCACGTGCGAGCTGTCGATCTCGCCTTCGACGCCCTGGAACCAATTGGTCTCCTGCAGCCAGATCGAGGCGATCCGCTGCGACTTCGGCAGGTCCATCCAGGGGAACTTCGGCAGCGCCGGCGCCGTGTCGCTGCCCATGTAGACCCAGACCACGTCGGCCTTTTCGAACGTCTGGTAAGCCTTCAGCCTCATGTTGCGGCAGACCGTGCCCTTGGGATCGCTCGGGATCTCGAGGCATTGGCCGCCGCGGTCGAACAGCCAGCCGTGGTACGAGCAGCGGATGCCCGCATCCTCGACCTTGCCGAAGAAAAGTGGCGCCAGGCGATGCGCGCAATTGGCCTGGACGATGCCGACCTGCCCGGCGCCGTCGCGGAACGCGACCAGCTCCTCGCCGAGCAGCTTCAGGCGCACCGGCGGGCCGTTGGGCGCGGGAAGCTGCGACGACGGCAGCGCCGGCAGCCAGATCGAGCGGAACAGCTCGCCGATCGGCGTGCCCCGGCCGACGCTGCAAAGGATGCGGTTGTTGTCCTGGGTGAACATGAGCGTGTCCTTGGGTGAGCGAGCGGCGGCCGTCAGGCGGCCTCCAGCTCCTTCAGGAAGGTCGCCACGTCGGCGACCGGCGCGACACGGTCGATCGGGTGGACTGCATAGGCCGTGCCGTCGCGGATCACGGCCTTGAAGCGCGCGAGCGCGTCGGCATCGCGCAGCATCTCGAGCATCTTGCGGCGCGCGGTCACGATGGCGAGGTCGGCGGCGACGAGCATCTCCCGCGAGCGGTCGACGATCCGGCCCATGCCTTCCTGCAGGGCGCGGTCCTGATCGTTGACGCCGAAGATCCCGGTCGCCTCGAAACGTCGCTGCAGGTCGCGGTCGACGAGGTAGTCGTTGCCGCGGTTGCGGCGCGGCAGCCACGTGTCGATCGTGCTGCCCGTATTCAGCACGGCGCTGCCGTAGCTGTACTCGGGCGGGAAGCCCACGCCGCGCTCGACCGATTCCATGAACTCGGCCGGCAGCGCGCCGTCGGTGCTATAGCTGAAGTCCCAGCAGTAGGTGTTGTCGTCGTCGATCGGCACCCAGGCGCGACCGCTCGTCGGCCAGGCCGCGCTCGGGATGAACGAGAACATCGGCGCCATCCATTGCGTGACGCGCCAGTAGAACTGCGCCTCGGCCTTGCGCCGCGCGATCGACATGAAGCCGATCGGCGTGTCGTGGGTCGACAGCAGCGGCGTCGGATCGGCGTAGGTGTAAGGCCGGTGCGTGCGCGTGACGGTGGCCGAACGAATCGTCTTGTGCAGGATGCTCACGTGCGAGCTGTCGATCTCGCCTTCCGCTCCCTGGACCCAATTGGTCTCCTGCAGCCAGACCGTGGCCAGCCGCTGCGGCGCCGGCAAGTCGATCCACGGGAAATGCGGCAGGGCGGGCGGCTCGTCGGCGCCCATGTAGACCCAGACGATGTTGGCCTTCTCGGCGACGCGGTAGGCGCGCAGCTTCATCTTCGCGCAGATCGCCCCACTCGCGTCGCTCGGGATCTCCCGGCATTGCCCGCTCGTGTCGTAGAGCCAGCCGTGATATGAGCAGCGCAGCCCCGCGCTCTCGACCTTGCCGTAGAAGAGCGGTGCGTTTCGATGCGCGCAGGTCGACTGCACGATCCCGATGCGACCCTGGTGGTCGCGAAATGCGATCAGGTCCTCTCCGAGCAGGCGCAGCCGGATCGGCGCAGACCCGGCAGCCTCGAGCTGCGCGACCGGCAGCACCGGCAACCAGAGTGATCGGAACAGTGCATTGCCCGGCGTGCCCGGCCCGACGCGGCACAGCAACTCGTTGCTCTCGTGACTCAGCATGGCTCGCCCGTCATCGTCGTCAGGTCAAGGGCGGGAGCTGCACCTGCGCGCCGCTCGCGCTCGATTCGAGAATCGCCCGGCACACTCGAACCGTGTCGACGCCCCAATCGGCGTCGCGAAGCACCGGCGTGCCGTCTCGTACGGCGGCGACGAGCTCGTCGATCGTGTCGCCCTGGCCGTAGCTGCCGGCGCCGACGCGCGCCGCGACCTGGGTGATGCCGTCGTCGCCGTAGACCAGCACGCCGTCGGGCGAGGCGCGCAGGTCGGCGCGCTCGCAGGTCACCACCATCATCCCGAAGTGCGGCTGCATGCGGCCCGTATCGCCAGCGGCCATCGCCTTCGCGACCGGCCCGCCGAAGCCGTAGCGCGTCCGACGCAGCTCGGCCTCGGGACCTTGCAGCTCCTTCAAGACCCGACGCGCATTGCCGTGGCCCGGCTTCTTCGCCCGCCCGCCCTCGGCGATCCAGAACTGCAGCTCGTCGCTGTCGAAATGGTCGTAGCCGCTGTAGACGAGCGAGGCAGAGACGCCGTCTTCGAGCGTCAGCAGCGCCGCGCAGTGGCCCTCGGTCGGCCGGCCCTCGGCCAGGCGGCCGGTCATCGCTCGCACTGCGATGACGCGCTTGTCCGAGATCGCCTTGACGCAGTCGACCTGGTGCGGCAGTTGGTTGAAGACGATGCCGCCGCCTCTCGCGGTGTCGAGCTCCTCCGGGCGGCGCGGCCGATACAGAAAGTCGGTGTAGTTGATGCAGCTGATCATGCCGACGCGGCCGACCGTGCCGCCCCGCACCAGGTCGCGCATGGTCCCGACCACGGGATCGTGGCTGCGCGAGGTGCCGACGACCAACTTGACGCCGGCGCGCCGCACTGCGTCGGCCATCTGCCGGCCTTCGTCGACCGAGAGCGTGAGCGGTTTCTCGACGATGACGTGGAGCCCGCGCGTTGCCGCCTGAATGACCTGCTCGGCGTGGAACTGGTGCGGCGAGGCGACGTAGACGGCGTCGAGACCGCCGGCGTCGATCATCTCGGCGAGCGTCGCGTAGGTCGGAACGTCGTGCTCTGCGCCGAAGGCGGTGCGAACGCCCTCGTTCGGCTCGCACGCCGCGGCGATGCGCGCGTGCGGGTGGCTCTTCATCGCGGGCGCCATCAACACCGCGCCAGCGAAGCCGAGGCCGCAGATCCCGAAACGAAACCGGGGTGCCGCTGCCACGTCAGGTCCCCACTCGCACCGGCGCGCTCATCTTGCGCAGCAGCGCCGCGACGCTCTGCGCGGTGATGAGGCCGGTCTTCGGATTCTCCGAAGGAATGTTCTCGATGGTCATCGAAAACGACGCCGCATCGGAATCGACTTCGATGCGGTGCGTGTTCTTCTGCACGCCGGGATCCGCCCAGACTTCGAGATAGGTCTTGTCGGGGCCGATGCCGGCTAGCGAGAGCGCAATCGCCACGTTCAGATTGGCCGGGAACCCCTTGGCCGCATCGCGCGCGGTCCCCTCGTAAAGTTTGAGCGGCTCACGCAGACTCATCAGGTCGATGTTCTTCTCGACCACCAGCGGCGCGCCGATGAAGCCGATCGGCGGCTTGCGGCTGATCATGCGGATCGACCGGATCTGCCCTTCGGCGGCGGCGGTCACCGCGTCGAGGCCGAGAAGCGCACCGGTCGGTACCAGGATCTGGCCGCCGCGGCTGCTCAGCTCGTCGAGGCGATCCATGTGTTCGAGCAGGGCGCCGACCGAAAGCACGATCACTTTCTTGCCCGCCGCGAGCACCGGCTCGATGATCGACATGAGCAAGGCCGACGGGGCGCATTCGACGACGATGTCGCAGTGCTCGGCGAGGTCCGCGATCGCGACCGAGAGCACAGGTTGGGAAAGGCTGGCGATGAAGTCGGCCGTTCGAGCCGGATCCCGCCCGGCGATGGCGGCCAAACGGCAGCCTGGAATGCCGCGGTCGAGCCGCGATGCGACGGATCTGCCGATGGCGCCGAGCCCGGCGATGCCGATGCGCAGCGAAGTTCGTTTGCTCATTGATCTCCCAGGAGCCGGTTCGACGTTCGGTGCCCTCGGGCCCGGACGCTCACCTCAATGTAGAAGGCGGCCTGGACATGAACAAACGATTTGTCATGCGCCTATGCATGAGCCGGAGTCAAGCATCGACGGCCCTGCACACGCTCGGATTTGGGCGATGGAATCGGCTCGAACGCCTGGCCTACGGACCAGGAGTTGCACAAGAAGCCGTGTGCGGCGCGGCTCCAAGATGAACGGGTTCGAGCCCTTGGAGCACGCGGCCTGCATCTTCGAGCGCCCAAGCGCTCTCGCGGAGGCTCGCTTCATGGGTGAAGGCGGCGGTGTGCGGCGTCGCAAAGACACGCGGATGCCGCAGCAGGGGATGCTCGGGACGGGTTGGCTCATTCTCGAAGACATCGAGCGCAGCCGCCCAGGGGCGGCCCGCCTCGAGTGCATCCAGCAGTGCCGACTCGTCCACCAATCCGCCACGCGCCGTGTTGATGAGAACGGCATCGGGCCGCATGCAGGCGAGCGCTTCGGCGTCGATCATGTGCGCCGTTCGGCCATTCATCTCGCAATGCAGCGAGACGATGTGCGAACGCCGATACAGGTCGGACAGGTTCTCGACGCCTTCGACCCCGAGCTTCAACGAGGTTTCGCGGTCGACGTACGGATCGAAGGCAAGCACGCGGCCTCCAAAGACCTGGAAGCGGCGCGCCACTTCACGACCGACCGCACCCAGCCCGACAAGGCCCAGAGTCCTTCCTGCAAGCTCGTTCCCCAGCAGATCCATGCTGCGCCAACCGCCCGCACGCAGTCGTTCCGATGCCTCCGGCAGTCGCCGGACGACGGTCAGCATCATCGCCATCGTCATCTCGGCGACACTGACCGCATTGGCGCCGGGAGTCCAGGTGACGCGCACACCCCGGCGCTCGGCCGCGGCCATATCGACGTTCGACGACGGCTTCGACCCCGCCTTCGCGATGACCCTGAGTCGCGGCGCGCCCTCGATGACGCGGCGCGTGAACGAATCCCGGGAGTTGGTGGCCACAGCGTCCACGTCGACGAGCAGTGTCATCAGTTCCGCTTCGGTGTAGGCCTTGCCGATGCGCCCCTGACGCACCTCGAATCCCGGTCCGAGGACTTCCAAGGCCTGTTCCGGGAAAGGCTCGGGAATGAAGACGACGAAGCGTCGTTCGGACGGTGACGCCGACATCAGCGTCCGGCCCGCTCGAACTTCAGCGCTGCGGGTACGAGACGCTCGAGCGCTTCGCGCGTCGCGCTGGAAGCCGGGTAGATCGGCTGGCGCGTCGGACCGGCCGAACGTCCGGCCAACGCGAGCGCGAGCTTCAGCGGTCCCGGGTTGGGCTCCGCGTAGATGACGCGGCACAAGGGCAGGATCTCAAGCTGAAGGCGCTGCGCCATCTCGAGGTCACGTGCGGCAAAGGCGGCGTGCAGGCGACTCAGCAGGCTCGGCAGCAGGCAGCCCAGCGACAGCACTCCGCCGTGGCCGCCGAGCGCCAGGGTCGGCAGCAGCAATTCATCGAAGCCCTGAAGGACGCGAAAACCCGGACGAGCGCTGCGCAGCAATTCCGCAGCGATCACGAGGTCGCCCGATGTCTCCTTGATCGCCGCGAATTGCGGGATCGCATCGATGAGTTCGAGCAGGCTGTCCGCATCGAGGCGCACGCCGCTGCGCGAAGGGCCGTGGAAGAGGACCATCGGCATGTCCACTTGCTCGGCGACCGTCTTGAAGTGGCGCCGGATGTGCGCGGGCTTCGCCACGATGAAGTACGGCGGGATGACCATGATGGCGTCGGCGCCGGACGCCCGCGCATGCCGGCCGCAGGTGACGATGTCGTCCTGGTTGCCGAGCAGACAACCGACCACCACCGGGACCCGGCCCGCGGCTTCATCGACCACCGCGTCGATCACGCGCTTGTGCTCGTCGACCGTCATCGCCAGCGGTTCGCCGGTTCCGCCCAGCGGGCAGAGTCCGCCGATGCCCTGGTCGATCTGGAAGCGCACGCTGGTGCGCATCGCGTCGATGTCCAGGGCGCCCTCCTTGTCGAAACAAGTCACCAGCGCCGTCATCACCCCTTCGATCTGTTTCATCGCTTCATCGCTTCCGCTTTATGAAAGAACGTGTCGACGGCATGCAGCGCGACGCAGATACTGGCGGCCCGTCCCACCTCTATGACCAACTTCATGGATCTGTCCGCGTCCGCACGGCCCGCCTGGTGCGAAATCGACCTCGACGCCCTGGAGCACAACGTTCGCACCATCCGTCGCATGCTCGCACCCGGCGTTCGCTTCTACGCGGTGTGCAAGAACAACGCGTACGGCTGCGGCACGCGCGAGTCCGCGCTGACGATGTTGAAAGGAGGCGCCGACGCATTTGCCGTGTCCGACCCCGAAGACGCCGCGCGCATTCGCGCCGCGGGCATCGATGCGCCGATCCTGCTTTACGCGTCCACCACCCCGGACGCAGCCGCTGCGGTGGCCGAGCTGGGACTGATCGCCACGGTGCACGACTTCGACGGGCTCGAGGCCTTCGCGCGCACCGGGCGCAGCGTCGACGTCCATGTCGAAGTGGACTGCGGCTATGGCCGCCTGGGATTCACGCCCGACCAATGGGTGCCGATGCTGGATCGCCTGCGTCGCGCCGAAAACCTGCACGTGGTCGGGCTCTACACGCACCTGTCGTCCGTCGAGGAAGCCGTCGCAGTGCGGCGCCAGGCCGGCCTGTTCGAGCGGGCGGCGGCATTGGCTTCGGATGCGGGCTTCGCCGGGCTGGAACGGATGGCCGCCAGCAGCCGGGTGTTGCTCGGCTATCCGGAGCTCAACCTTACGGCGGTCAATCCGGGCCGCATGCTGTACGGAATGATTGAAGCGCCGTGGCGCGAGTCCGCCGATGTCCGGCCGGTGATCCGCGCGATCAAGTCGCGCGTGCTCCAGGTCAAGACCATCCCCGCCGACTTTCCGGTCGACTACGCCCGTCACGAGACTGCCCCGGGATCCCTGAAGAGCGCCGTGATCGCGTTCGGCTTCAAGGATGGCCTGCCGAGAACGCCGCCAGGGGGTGCCGTGCTCGTCAGGGGGCGTCGCGCGCCCATCATCGGCATGCGCGCCACCGAGCACACGATCATCGACGTGACCGATATCCCAGGCGTCAGCGCCGGAGACGAGGTCGTGATCGTCGGGCACCAGGGGCCCGAGCTGATCGACGGTCACGAGGCGGTCGCGATGTACAGCATGGCGATGATCGAGTTGCTGCCGCGCATGTCGCTCAACATGCCGCGGCTCTACTTCGGCGGTGACGGTCAAAGGTAGTTCGCCTCCGAGAAGCGGCGCAGGAAGGCCCGCAGGCGGTCGCCCTGTGGGTTGTCGAGCACCGACCGTGGCTCGCCCTGTTCGACCACCTTTCCGGAATCGAAGAACATCAGCTTGCTGGCGACATCGCGGGCGAAATGCATCTCGTGCGTCACGAGCACCATCGTCATGCCCTCTTCGGCCAGCTCGCGAATGACCTTCAGCACTTCGCCCACCAGCTCCGGATCGAGCGCGGAGGTCACTTCGTCGAACAGCATGACCTCCGGCTCCATCGCCAGCGCGCGCGCGATGGCCACTCGCTGCTGCTGGCCGCCCGAAAGGCTAGCCGGATAGGCATCCAGCTTCGCCGATAGCCCGACCTTTGCCAGCAGAGCTTCGGCGATGTCGCGGGCTGCGCCCCGGGCCATGCCCTTGGCCCGCAGCGGACCCGTCATGACGTTCTCGACCACCGTCTTGTGGGGGAAGAGGTTGAAGCTCTGAAACACCATCCCGACGCGCTGCCGATGCAGCGCGATCCGGCGCTCGTCCTGCAACTTGCGGCTGCCGTCCGGGCTCAGGTCGTACCCCACGGGTTGACCGTTTACGGTGATCTCGCCGCCCTGGAAGTCCTCCAGGAAGTTGATGCAACGCAGCAGCGTCGACTTGCCTGAGCCGCTCGCACCGATGATGACGGCCACCTCGCCGGCAACGACGTCGAAGGAAACGCCATCGAGGACTTTGTGAGGGCCGAAGCTCTTGGCCACGTCGCGGACTTCAATCATTGCGGGCATGGCAGTTCTGCTCAGTGAGTGGCGATCTGCTTTTCGAACCGCCGGGCAGCCAGCGACATCGGGTAGCAGAGGATGAAGTAGAAGACCATCACCGCACCGAAGATCTCGAACGTCGCCAGCGTTCGCTCGACGATTTCCTTGGAGGCATAGGTGAGCTCCCACGCGCCGACGATGGACGCATAGGAGGTGCTCTTCAGGGTCACGATCGACGTGTTGAGCCAGGGAGCTATCGAGTGCTTGAGTGCCTGCGGCGCCAGGATGTCCAGAACGATCCAGCTTCGGCTCATGCCCAGGCTCTTCGCGGCTTCCGTCTGACCCTTCGGCAGCGAGCGCAGCGAGCCCCGAACGATGTCCGTGTAGAAGGCCGCGGCGTAGAGCGTGAGGGCCACCGTGACCGCGGCGTAGTTCGAAATCCGGTAGCCCACCGCCGGAAAGGCGTAGTAGGTGATGAACATCAAGACAAGGACCGGGATGCCGCGCAGCACGAAGACGTAGGCGTCGATCAGAACCCGGACGACCAGGAAGCGCGACACCGCGGCGAACCCGAGGCCGATGCCCATCAAAGTGCCCAGCACGATGGCGGCCAGCGCCATCCAGAGGGTCTGGACGGCACCCTTCATCAGGTACGGGAGGCTCTGGAGCAGAAGGTCCATGGCTAGGCGACACGCGTGCGGGTGCGTATCTCGAGCATCCGGACCAGCGCGCCGAGCACCACCGTGAGGCCGAGGTAATACATGGCGACGACGATGAATACCTCGAACGAGGCGGCGTTGCGCTCCATGATGATCTTGCCGGTCAACGTGAGGTCCAGGACGGCGATGCCGGAAACGAGCGACGTGTCCTTGACCAGGACGATGAGCTGGTTGCCGATCGGCGCGGCCACCTTGATGGCCGCCTGCGGCAGGATGAGGTGCCACAGCGCCGTCCGGTCCCGGATCCCGAGCGCCCGCGTGGCTTCCCACTGGCGCCGGGTGATCGACTCGAGCGCGCCGCGGAAGGTCTCGGCAAGGAAGGCGGAATGCTGGATCGCGATCGCGAACACGCCGCAGTAGAAGCCGTCGAGCCGCCAGCCGAGCTGGGCGACGCCGAAATAGACCATGAACATCTGCAGCAACAACGGGGTGTTGCGCAGAAATTCGATCCAGCCGCGGAGGACCGCAGTCAGCCAGCCTGGGCCCATCCACCGCAGCACGGCGAGCAGCAGGCCGAGTGCCACCGCGAGCGGGAGGGCCAGTGCGGCAATCCCGACCGTGACACCGAGTGCATCGAGCAAAAGAGGGAAAAGGCTGCCGATCAGGCGCAGCTTCATGAGCAGGAAATCCGCCATCGGCTGCGCCCGCCCTCCCCGCGGAAACTTCTACTTGGTGTAGTAGTACTTCGCGTGACGCGGCTTGGTGCCGAACCACTTTTCGTAGATCGCCGAGTACTCGGGATAGAGGCTGCCGCCGGTCATCTCGGCCACCAACGTGTCCAGCACTTGCCACCACTTGAAGTCGCCCATCTTCATGAAGATGGCGTTGTTCGTCGGCGGCATCAGGGCTTCGTCGAGGATGCGGGTGTCGGGGTTCTGCTTCACGTACCACTGGGCGACGGGCGTGTCGAGCTGGGCCCCGTCGGCGCGATTGGTCTTCAGCGCCGTGAACTCGGCTGCGATGGAGTCGAAGACCACCATCTTGGCCTTCGGGAAGAAGAGCTTCGCGCGCTCCGCCTGCTGGGGGTTGGTCAGGACGGCGGTCGTGTACTTCGGATCGTCGAGATCCTTCAGCATCTTGATCGGGGAAGCCTTCTTGACCACCATGACGATGCCGCTGTCGATGTAGGGACGCGTGAAGCCGACGCGCAGCAGGCGGTCGGGCAGGATCGTCGTCACCTGGATGCCGAAGTCGACGGCACCCGATTCGACGTTGGGCCAGCGTGCGGCGAAGCCCTGCTTGACGAACTCGATCCGCTTCGGCGACTCGTCCTTGGCGAACAGGTATTTGGCGATGAGCTTCGCCATGTCGATGTCGAAGCCGACCAACTCCCCTTTCTCGTCGATGAAGCCGAACGGCGGCGCTTCCGAGGTGACACCGACGATGACCTTGCCTCGCTGCATCACTTCGTCGAGCCGCGATTTCTCCTGCGCCTGGGCGGCGGAGGAGGCGAACAGGGCGCCCGCAACGGCGATCAATCCGAACAATCTGCGCATCATGTTTCCTTCGTCGGTGGGTGAGTGCTTGGGGAACGCGGAAATGGCTAGGTCAGGACCGCCCGGCGGCCATCGCGCACGTAGAGGTCTCGCGTCGTGAATCCCTTGCGCTTGCCGTTCGGCACGTCGATCCAGTAACGAACGAGGTGTCGCTTCTTGGTGGGGCCGTCCCGGTACTCGGTGCGCGAGTGCATGACCGTGAAGTTATTGACGTACTGGACGTCGCCCTTGCGCATCTGCATGTGCAACTGGAGCTCGGGCCTCGCCATCAGCGCATCGAGGCAATCCATGGCCTCGATCTGCCGGGGCGAGATCTCGATGCCTTCGTCTGCCGACCACATCGACTGGTTGCGGTCGTAGTTGCAGTGCAGCAGCCCGTCGTAGAAGGCGAACACCGGGATCGGCGCCGAGGACACCGGATTCTCGCCGGGGGCGTGCTCGCCGCGACGATGGTGGTGAAAGCCTTTGACCAGGATGGCATGCAGTTCGGGCGCCTGTTGCAGCATCGCGTTGCTCGACGCCCCCGAACTGGTCAGCACGCTCAGCCCCCCTTCTTCGGACTCCCCGAGGCAGAGCAGCCCGGTCAGCGATGCGCCGTCGGTGTGGAAGCGCAGCGACGCGTTGCTGTGATAGCCGCGCACGTCCTTGCCATACGCCAGGCCCATGTCCCTGACGTCTGCCTTCATCGCACCGGCGTAGCTCTGGTCGACGAGCCTGCCGAGGTGCGACGACAGCCCGGCGTAACCCACCAGGGCCTCTTCGTAGCTGAAGCGATCGACCGGAAAGCCACCGATCACCGAAAAGCCGCGGCCTTCTTCCAGATCTTCGAACACGCTCCGCAGCAGCGTAGCGGTCCTGGGCAACTCGAAGTCGGCGCGGGTCACGTCGACGAATGTCTTGCCCGCGGCAACGGCCCGCCGCACGCTCCGATCGAGCTCATCGACCGATTCCGGCGGCAGCTCGCGCACCCAGGACCGGGGTGTGCCGAAGTCCTTCGCAGACCAGACACTGGGGTCATCGACCAGCTGTGGCGGCGTGACGCGTTGTTCCATTCATCCTCCTGAGGCGAATCAGTCGTCCGCGAGGGCCGCCGCCGCGATCTCCGCAGCAGCCGACTCCATCGCGTCCCGGAACTGATGCAGCTGATCGAAATCGAATCGGGCGCTGGGCAGTGAAATGCCCAGACCGGCCAGCAGCCGTCCGTTGAAATCGCGAATGGGCACAGCGCACCCGACGACGCCGACCGCCAGTTCCTCGTTGTTCGTGGCCCAGCCTTCCTTGCGGACTTTCCGGATGGCCGAGCGAAACTCCGCCGGGCGCACGATGGTGCGCGGCGCAAGCGGCTCCAGCGTCGCCTGGACCAGCCAGGAATCCAGTTCGGCGTCGTCGAGATCGGCCAGGAACAGCTTGCCGATCGATGTGCAATGCAGCGGCGAGCGCCGACCCTGCTCGAAATGCAGACCGGTGGAGCGCGCGGCCCGTACCGTGTCGACGTAGAGGAGCGAGTTGTCCGAGCGCACCGCGATCTGGCAGTGCTCGCCGATGCGGTTCGCGAAACCAACCAGGATCTGGTGCGGGCGATCGCTGCGCAGCGCCGACCCGATCGCGGCGATGCCGAGCCGCACCAGTCCGGGTCCGACCACGAGCCGCTTCGATCCGAGCACGCGCTTGAGCAATCCTCGCCTTTCGAGTTGCGCGACGAGCCGAAAGGTCGTCGGCACGGGAAGGTCGCATTCGCCGGCGAGATCGGTCACCGAGACCGGACGCTCCATGGTCATGACCGCCTGAAGGACCGCGAGTGCGCGATCGAAGGGCTGCTCTTTCGCACCCTCTTGATCCGCTCGTCCGATCGAAGTCGTGATCACTTGACTGACGTCCATGGCAGACGAATACTATTCAAAAACCAAGAAGAAAACTTTCATTTTCTGAAACCTGAGACGAACAGCTTCGCCTGTTCGATGCCAAGCCCATGACCGTCACACCCCGCCCCGCGCCCATGTCCGAGAACGCGACGACCGCGCCAATCCCACGCAAGGGCCCGCTTGTGGGACTTCGGGTCATCGACGCCGGCACGATGATCGCGGGTCCTCTGGCAGCGACCCAACTGGCCGACTTCGGCGCCGACGTCATCAAGGTCGAGTTGCCGGGAATCGGCGACTCGATGCGTCACTGGGCGCCGATGAAGGATGACCGCTCGCTGTGGTGGAAAGTGATCGGACGCAACAAGCGCCTGGTGACGCTGATGCTCTCCAAGCCGCGCGGGCAGGAGCTGTTCCGCGAGCTCGTGCAGGACGCGGATGTGTTGATCGAGAACTACCGGCCCGGCACCTTCGAGCGCTGGGGCCTCGGCTACGAGGCCCTCTCGAAGATCAATCCGAAGCTCGTGATGGTGAGGGTGTCCGGCTTCGGCCAAAGCGGACCCTATGCCAAGCGCGGTGGCTACGGCACCATCGCCGAGGCCTTTTCGGGCATTCCGTCGTTCACCGGCTTTCCGGATCGACCGCCGACGCTGCCCGGCTTTCCGATGGCCGACTCGGTGGCCTCCACCTTCGCCGCGATGTCGGCCATGTTCGCCATTTACCACCGGGACCGGAACGGCGGCCTCGGCCAGGAGATCGACGTCAGCCTGTACGAGCCGCTGTTCCGCCTGGTCGAATCGCAGGTCATCGGCTTCGATCAGCTCGGCATCGTCAAACAGCGCCAGGGCAATCGCCTGGCGGAGGATTCGCCGCGCAACACGTACGAGACCAAAGACGGACGCTGGGTCGGCATTTCGGCCAGCTCGCAGCGCACCTTCGAGCGGCTCGCCACCGCCATCGACCAGCCGGAGCTGCTGAGCGACCCACGCTTCGCGAACAACGCCGCGCGCTGCGCGAACGACGTGGCCCTCGACACGCTGATCGCGGGCTGGTTCCGGCAGCGCGACTGCGATTCGATCATGGCCCATTTCGAGCAGGCGGAGGTCGTCGCCGGTCCGGTCCTGAACATCGGCGACATCTTCAAGGATCCCCATTACCTCGCCCGCGGCAACATCGTGTCGGTGCCGGACGTCGACTTCGGCAGCGTGCGAATGCAGGGCGTGGTGCCGCGCTTCCAGGCCACGCCCGGTGAGGTCCGGCATGCCGGGGGCTCGCTCGGCGCGGACAACCGGGCCGTCTTCATCGACGAGCTCGGGCTTTCGGCGGAGCGCTTCGACGCACTGCAAGCCGAAGGGATCATCTGACATGGGCGGAATGTTCGAAGGTGTCCGCATCGTCGGCGCAGGCCAGACGACCTACGAGAAGAAGTCGTCGAAGAGCGTGCAACGCCTGATCTACGAAGCCTCGGCCGCGGCGCTCGCCGATGCCGGCCTGGAATGGAACGCGGTGGACGGGCTCGCCGTCACCTGCTTCCTGCTTCCGCCGGACAACGTCGCGACGGTGGCCGAGCACATCGGCCTCGAGGCCCGCTTCCTGTTCCAGGGTCTCTACGGCGGCGCATCCGGCGTCATCGGGATGGCCCATGCCGCGCGGGCGATCCGCGACGGATCGTGCGACGTGGTCGTGTGCGCGGCGGCGGACGCGTTCGACGTGGCGGCCCACAACGAGACGCTCGACCGCTTCAACGGGTCGGTCAAGGAGTACATGTCGCCGCAAGGTTTCGGCGGCGCGAACGGGATGTTCGCGCTGCACACGCGCCTGTACATGGAGCGGCACGGTGCGCAGCGCGAGGACTTCGGCCGCTTCTGCATCGCGTTGCGCGAGAACGCGCTCCTGAACCCGAATGCACTCTTCAAGCAGCCGCTCTCGATGAACGCGTACCTCAACGCCAAGCAGATTGCCGACCCGCTCCGGCTCTACGACTGCGTCATGCCCTGCGTCGGCGGCGACGCGATCGTGCTGGCGTCGGAAAGAGTCGCCGCGTCGCTCAAGGGGCCGTCGGTGAGGATTCTCTCGGCCGAGGAAATCCACAACTTTCCTGCCAACGAGCCCTACACGGTGCCCGGAGGCTGGTCGGGCCTTTCCGAGCGCCTCTACGCGCGCGCCGGAATCCGACCTGACGAACTCGACTTCGCGCAGCTCTACGACGACTATCCCGTGATGGCCTTCGTGCAGCTCGAAGGGCTCGGCCTGTGCGCACCCGGTGCCGCCCCCCGGTTCGTTCGCGACACCGACATCACGACCAAGGGCACGCTGCCGATCAATACGGGCGGCGGCCAGTTGTCGGCCGGTCAGGCCGGTGCGAGCGGCGGGATGATCGGCTTGTACGAGGGGGTCGCGCAGCTATTGGGGCGGGCCGGAGACAGGCAGGTCCCCGGCGCAAGACGCGGCCTGGTGTCGGGCTATGGAATGGTTGCCTACGGCCGCGGCCTCTGTTCGAGCGCCGCGATCCTCGAACGAGTCGAACCCCAGGAGGGAGTTACGTGCTGAAGCCACAACCCCGCATCACGGAGTTGAACCGGCCGTTCTGGAGCGGCTGCAACGACGACCGCCTGATGATCCAGAAGTGTCGGGCGTGCGCACACGCCGTGTTCTATCCCCGCGTCTGTTGCCCGTTCTGCAAGGCAGGCGAGCTCGACTGGATCCGTGCATCGGGTCGGGGAAGCATCGTTTCCCACACCACGGTGCACCGCACGCACCACGACAGCTTCAACGCAGAGGCCCCTTACGTGTTCGCGGCCGTCTCGCTCGAAGAGGGTCCCTTGATCTACGCCCAGCTACCAGGTGCACCCACGGGTGCACCTTCTCTCGTTGGCAAGGCCGTCACGGTGGTCTTCATCGCGAACCAGCCTTCCCAGAAAATTCCGGCGTTCCGATTGACGAGCGAATGAAGGGCACTCGTCCGTGATGCGACGGGTAGCAAACTCTCGCGAACAGCAGCTTGTGGCCGACTGGCCGCTCGCAATCTCTTTGACCGGTAGCAGCAGCCTTCGCGGATTTGCTCGCCGGGTGCCTGCGAGGGAACGGAATGAGCGCCGCGGAAAGCCACGCGGTCGTGAACCGGCTGATCGACCCAGCAGGCGCCTTCTTGCTGTCGGCCAACGACGTGTTCTACGCGTCGGTCCTGCTATTCCTCGCGTTGGTCGGCGTCGTCTGGCTGGCCCGGCCGGAACCGCGAGCGCCGGGGGGACAGGACGGCTGCCGTCGCGGCCGATAGGCGCCAGCAGTCAAGGACGCGCACGGCCGTCAGGCCAAAGCGAGCGCGGCGAACCCGAACTCCCGAATCGCTTTCTTCTCCGCTACTTGCCGAGCCCGATCTGGGTCATGAAGTCCTGGTTGTCCCAGAACAGCCATTCGTGATCCATCGTCTTGCCTTTCCAGTGACCGATCGTGACCATGCCGATCGCAAAACGCTTTCCGGTCGGGGGAGTGGACTTGCCGTCTGGCAATGGCATCGGCTTGCTGAAGGTCCCGGTCATCACGCCGGTCACCGATGTCCAGGAACCCGAGCCGAAGCGAATCGGATGGGTCTTGATGGCGATGTCCGGGGCGAAGACGAACAGCGCCTTCAGGTCGTCGATGTGCCTGTCGATGCCCTTGGTCTCATGACCATCGGGCCAGGTCACGACGATGTCGGCGGCGTGGCTCTCTTTGAGCCGATCCCATTTTTGATTGCTGAAGACATCGAAGTCGAGCGTGTCGAAGACATCGAGGTTCTTCGCGACTGCCGGGGCCTGCTTCTCGGGCGGCGGCGGCGGCGTCTGCGGCTTCTCGGCGGTCGATTGGGAGAAAGCGACAAGACTGATGACGCTCAGAGCAGCAGCGGCGGCAAGGTGAGGAATACGGGTGTTCATGATCTGCTTTCGTGAAGGTGCGCGGGCGAAGCGGGTCAGGCCTCGTGCATCCAGGCCGGAGCGCTGGCGGTGCCCAGGCCTGCGCCATAACCGAAATACACGTTCAAGCCGCCGAGCGGCTCGAGGTACCTCGAATTCTTCAGGTCGCCCGCATCGACGACCTCGAAACCCACGCTTTGTGCGAGCGACGTCACCGTCTGCTTGCCGCGATCGCTGTCGCTCGCGACAAAGACGTTGACCTTCTTGCCATTGCTGAAAGCGGGCCCCTTGTCGAGCACTTGAGCGAACAAGGTGTTGAATGCCTTGACGACGATGGCTTCCGGCACTGCCCTGGCGATCTCCTCTGCGGCAGATGTGGTGTGGCCGAGGGTAAGGCCCATGTAGTCGGCGGTCAGCGGGTTGCTGACGTCGATCAGCACCTTGCCCGTGACGTCGCCGAGCGACTGGATTGCAGACACCGAGTCGGCAAAGCCGGTGGCGACGACGACCGCGTCCGCGTCGATTGCCGCCCCTGCCGCGGCGACGACCTCGACGCCAGGGAGAACCGCCGCCAGGGTCGCCGCCTTGTCGGCGCTCCTGGACGTGAGACGAACCTGGTGGCCGGCGCGCAGGAGCTGCTTGGCGAAGGCTGCGCCCATGTTGCCGGCGCCGATGATGATGACTTTCATGAGATTTCCTTTCGGTTTCAAATGTTGGAAGGAACTGTAGACATCGCAGGCGACGAGATAAACTGGCCCGCGAGAGATCAATCGTTCCGAATCCAGGGACAAAGCGCCTGGCATGGACAAGTTCTTGGAGATGCGCACGTTCGCAGCCGTGGTCGATGCGGGCAGCTTCGTGCGTGCGGCGGCTGCCTTGGACATGTCCAAGGCAGCCGTCTCTCGCTATGTCGGCGACCTGGAATCGAGGCTCGGCGTGCGGCTCATGCACCGCACGACGCGCAAGCTCTCTCTCACTGAAGAAGGCGACGTCTTCTACGCGCGCTGCAGGGAACTGCTCGGCAGCATCGACGAAGCCGAGGCCGAGATCACGACCCGCCGCGGCGAAGCCACCGGATCGCTGCGGGTCACCGTGCCGGTGAGCTTCGGCATGCTGCATCTGGCCGAGGTGTGGGGCCTGTTCAAGGCCAAGCATCCCAAGGTGACGCTCGACGTGACGCTATCCGACCGCATCGTCGATCTGGTCGAAGAGGGTTTCGATGTCGCGATTCGAATCGCCGCTCTCCCGAGCTCGAGCCTCATCAGTCGAAGGCTCTCCTCGACGCGCATGGTGCTGTGCGCATCACCGGCGTACCTGAAACGATCGGGCTCGCCGACGCATCCCAAGGAGCTGGCCGGGCGTTCGGTCCTGGCTTACGCCTACGCGCGCGACGAGTGGACGTTCGAGGGGCCGGAGGGTGCGGTCTCCGTCCACACCCATCCGAGCATTCGTTCCAACAACGGCGATGTCTGTCGCGCCGGCGCGCTGCAGCATCAGGGGATCATTCTTCAGCCGACATTCATCGTCGGCGCGGATCTCGCCTCGGGTGCCCTGGTCGAGCTGATGCCGCAATACCGGGCCGGCGAGTTGGGCATCTATGCAATCTACGGAAGCCGCAAGCACGTCTCGCCCAAGATCCGCTTGCTCATCGACTTGCTCGTCGATTGGTTCAATGTCTCGAGGTGGGGCGACGGCGCACCGCAACCGAAGTAGGAGACCCTTGGGCGACAGCAACAGGCACTTAGACCTGTGAATGCTCAAAGTGCTTGATCTTGGCTGTTCTTCGGGTAGACCCAGAGGGATAGGAGACCCTTCGGCTCGCGGAGACGCTTCAACTCTTCCGCGCTACCTTTTTTCCGCCCCTCTTTTCTGCTGCCGCCTTGATGTCAAAGGCTGCGCCGTCGCGCAGTTCATCGCAGTAGTCAGTCCACTGCTGCATCATGTCGCGACGCTGCTGCAAGAATTCGGCCCGGTCATACGCGCTTCCAAGCGGGCCGCTTTTCATGTGGGCAAGCTGCGCCTCGATGACATCCGGCGTCACGCCCAACCTCTCGACGATCAAGGTTCGCGCGCTAGAGCGAAAGCCATGCGCGGTATGCACTTCCCTTTTCGTAGCCGAGTCGGCGAAGCGCAACGTTGATCGTGTTCTCGCTCATGCAGCGGCCTTGTCCGTGCAGACTCGGAAACACGTACTTTCCGTGGCCGGTTAGCGGCCAAATCTCTCTCAACAGGCTCAAGGCCTGTCGTGCAAGCGGAACTACGTGCGGCCGGCCGTTATCTTTGCCGTAGCGACTACGTTTCATCTCGGCCGCGGCAATGGTCCAAGTAGCGGGTCCTCCAAGCTCGAGGTTCGCCCATTGCATCGCGCGCAGATTGCCAGGTCTCTGGAATGTCCAGCAACGGCACTGACAGCTTTGGCAATCCTCCTTGCAGCGTTTGGGTCAATGCCCTGAGCCAACAGATG
>DASYKC010000197.1:0-6048 GCA_035995885.1 Caldimonas sp.
CGAGCGCGGTTTTCTGCCGCACCGGGCCCACGACGAGGCCTGGCCGACGATCGTTCGCGAGACGTGGGGCGGCGGCGCGACGTTCCTGATCTTCAGCATCGCCGCCGGCGTCGCGCTCGTCTTTCTCCTTCCCGACGCCGTATCGCTCGCCGACATCTTCCGATGACGCCGCCGGTTCCCACCGTCGACGAGGCCGAGGTTGAGATCACGGCGGTGCGCGCGCAAGGCGCCGGCGGCCAGAACGTCAACAAGGTGTCGAGCGCGATCCATCTGCGCTTCGACGTCGCTGCCTCGTCGCTGCCCGACGAGGTCAAGGCGCGGCTGCTCGGCCGCGCCGATCGCCGCCTGAGCGACGAGGGCGTGATCGTGATCAAGGCGCAGCGCCATCGCAGCCAGGACCTGAACCGGCGCGACGCGCTGGCGCGGCTGAACGAGCTGATCGCCCGTGCCGCCGACGTGCCGACGCTGCGCAAGCCGACGCGGCCGACGCGCGCCTCGCGCGAGCGCCGCCTCGAAGGCAAGAGCGTGCGCGCGCAGGTCAAGGCGGGGCGCGCCAAGATCGTCGACTGAATCGTCGACCGAATCGCCGGCTGGATCCCGACGAAGGCGTCGCCGTTGGCGCCGCCGGATGGCGGTTGGCGACCGGCGTCGGTCGCTTCGTCGCTTCGCGGTGGCGGCGCGCGGCCGCGATTTCTACAGTGGCGCCATCCACCCGGAGGTCGCCATGAACCATCGCTCGCTTCCCGTCTCCCTGGTCGTCGTCGGCGCGCTGCTGTCGGCGCTCGCGATCGTCGCCACGCCGGCGCACGCCCAGGCGTCCGCCGCGTCGGCGCCTGGCTGCATCCAGGTCGAGGTGCAGAACGTTCGCCCGGAGCAAGGCACGCTGATGGTCGCTGCCTACGACGATGCCGCGACTTTTGCGAGCAAGGCGCCGGCGGCGGCGACGCAGCTGCGCGCCGGCACGGCGACGATGCGCTTTTCGCTGTGCGGGCTGGCCGGCACGACGGTCGCGCTCACGCTCTACCAGGACCTGAACGGCAACGGCAAGCTCGACAGCAACGCCTTCGGCATGCCGACCGAGCCCTGGGGTGCTTCGGGCCGGCCGGCGGCGATGACGGCGCCGACGTGGGAGTCGACGGCGGTGCCCGTCGACGGCACGACTGTCGTCGTTCCGCTTTCGAAATGAGCACCGCTTCCAGGAGGCCGTCATGAAGACAGCGTTCGACATCAACCGTCGCGCCGCGCTGCGCACGCTCGGCGCCATCGCCGCCGCCACCTCGCTGCCGACCTGGGCGGCAGCGCCGGCGCCAGTGGCGAGCGAAGGCGCCGCCTTCGACGCCGCAGTGGCCGGCGTGCCCTGGCTCAAGCCGTTCAAGGGAATCAGCGACGGCGGCGCTGCCGACGGCGATCTGCGCTGCGAGTCGCTCGCGATCACCGGCCGCTGGCCGGCGGCGCTGCGCGGGCGCTTCTACCGCAACGGACCGGCGCTCTTCGAGCGCGACGGCCAGCGCTACCGCCACTGGTTCGACGGCGACGGCATGGTCCAGCAGTTCACCTTCTCGGACCGCGGCGTCGCCCACGTCGGCCGCCTGGTGCGAACGCCCAAGCGCGCCGCCGAGCGCAGCGCCGGGCGCTTCCTCTACAGCGCGTTCGGCACGCCGGCGCCGAGCGACGTGCCGATCCAGGGACCGGATTCGCTCAACGCCGCCAACACCAACGCGCTCGAGCACGCCGGACGCGTCCTGGCGATGTGGGAGGGCGGCTCGGCGTTCGAGCTCGATCCGCGCGACCTGTCGACGCGCGGCGCGGTGACGTGGCAGGAAGGCTTCGAGCAGATGCCGTTCTCGGCGCACCCCAAGGTCGACCCGACCGGCCATCTCTGGAACATCGGCACCTTCGCCGACAAGCTCGTCGTCTGGCACGTCGATGCTGCCGGCCGGCTCGCCCGCGTGCAGACCGGCACGACGCCGTACCCGAACGGCATGGCGCACGACGTCGCCGTGACGGCGCAGTACATCGTCCTGCCGCTGCCGCCGGTGAAGATGAACTACGGCGCCGTCGCCCGCGGCGCGACGGCCGAGCAGGCGTTCGTGTTCGAGCGCGCCGAGCCGCTGCGCATCCTCGTCATGAGGAAGGACGACATCGCCCAGCGCCGCGTCTTCGAGCTGCCGGCGCAGCTTGTCTTTCACGTCGGCAACGCCTACGAGCGCAGCGACGGCAGCATCGCGCTCAGCTTCGTCGGCGCGCCCGACGCGAGCTTTCTCACCCGCGGCGCGGTCGCATTCGTCGCCGGCCGGATCGACGCACCGGCGGCGGCCTCGATGCACACCGCGGTGCTCGACCTGCGCACCGGCCGGGCGAGCGTCGAGTCGGTCGGCAACGGCGTCGAGTTCCCGCGCATCGATCCGCGCCGCATCGGCAGCGCGGCGCGCTTCGTCGCCACCGCGGCGAGCTGGCGCAACGACGCGCCGCGCCGCGGCGCGCTCTTCCACGGCGTCCAGCTCCAGGACCTGCAGACCGGCAGCGTCGACCGCTTCGACTATGGCGACCGCATCGTCGTCGAAGAGCACATCGTCGTGCCGCGGTCCCGTGGCGGCGGCGAGCGCGACGCCTGGCTCGTCGGCACGACCTTCGATGCGGCGCGCCAGGTGTCAGTGGTCAACGTCATCGATGGGCGCCGTGTCGGCGACGGACCGATCGCGCAGGCGACGCTGCCCTACTGGCTGCCGCTCGGCTTCCACGGCAACTTCACCGCCGCCTGACGGCGCGGCTCAGGCGCGCTTGAACGTCGCGAGCAGGACGCCGAGGGCGACGAACAGGCTGCCGAACACGCGGTTGACGGCACGGCGCCGCGCCGGCGTCCGCAGCGCGCCGAGCAGGCGCGCGGCGAGCGCCGCGTAGGCGGCGTTGACGACGAGATCGGTGAAGCCGAGCGTCGCGCCGATGACGAGGTACTGCGCCAGCAGCGGCTCGCCGGGAGTGAGGAACTGCGGCACGACGGCGAGCATGAACGCCGTCCCCTTCGGATTGACGGCATTGAGCAGCCACGCCTCTACGACGATGCGGCGGCGCGCGACGCGCGCCGCTGGGGGATGGTCGTCAGGCAACGCCATCGGCGCCGCCCGCCACTGGCGAATGCCGAGGTAGACGAGGTAGGCGACGCCGAGCCACTTGACGACGGCGAAGGCGAGCGCCGAGGTCGCGATCACGGCGCCGAGCCCGACCGCGACGACGACGAGCTGGGTCCAGAAGCCGAGGACGAGGCCGATCGTGGCCATGTAGCCGCGCGCGAAGCCCTGGTGGAGCGAGGCGCTCATCACGGCGACGGCGCCGGGCCCGGGCGACAGGCTGATCGCCCACGACGCGGCGAAGAAGGCGAGCCAGAGCGACAGCGTCATCGCGCGATTCTGCCTGCCGCATCGCCATCGCCGACATTCGCCGCCGCGGAATATCGATGCCCGAAAACGAACATGGCCGCGAGTGCGGCCATGTTCATCGCGGCGCCGGAGCGCCCGCGTCGGTCAGCTCCGCCTTCTCTGACGGCGGGTGATGAAGCCCAGCGCCGCGAGGCCGGCGGCGAAGAGCGCGTACGTCTCCGGCTCCGGAATCGGCGCCGCGGCGAGCGCGTCGATCTCGCCTTCACCCGGCGAGAACGGGCCGCCGACGAGGCGGTCACCCGACGAGACGGCGAACCAGTTGTAGCTGCCGTTGAAGTTCCACTGCGTCGTCCCATCGTCGGCGTTCTTGTTCACGCCGAGGTCGTCGACGCCCCGGGTCCAGACTTTCGTGATGTGGCCCAGCTCGCAGGAGGTGCTCGAGAACGTCGACGTGCCGCAGCCCCAGATCCGGAACTCGAACGGCTCGAACGGCTCCGAGCCCGGACCCGAGTTGGTCAAGGTCCAACCGTGGTCGATCGCCGGGATCGCGATCACGCCGGAGAGGGCGACATTGCTGTGCATGACGATCGGATCGTCGAACTGCGCCCACAGATGGTCTGCCGTGGCCATGGCCGCAGCCGGGGTGAGGCCCGGCGACAGGTAGTTGAACGCCGTGCCGTTGGCGTCCCCGGTGACTCCGTCGCTGCCGTGATCGAAAGTCAGATACGTGGTCGGTGTCACGGTGCCGTTGATCACCGTCGCGGTGTCGATCAACGTCGCGCCACCGACCACGGTCTGCGCTAAACCGGCGCTCGCCAACATGGCCAGCGCCGCCGCAATGGCGATTCTTTTCAACATCGGGAACCTCCTTGGAGCTTCGAATGGAAACGCAGGCTCCTCTTGCGGGAGCTGGGGGTGGAAATCTAGGCTGCGCGTGCAGCGCCCGCTACCCCTGCTCAGGGGATGGGGTATACCCGTTGGCCCTTGCTGAGGGCTCGCCGAGAGCGGCACCGACAATCGGCGATGGCCAAGGAGAAATCGATCTACAGCTGCACCGAATGCGGTGCGACGAGCCCGAAGTGGCTCGGCAAGTGCCCGGCCTGCGCCGCCTGGAACACGCTCGTCGAGTCGGTCGCCGAAAGCGGCGCGAAACCGCGCTACGCGGCCGGCCGCGGCCTGCTCCCCGCCGAGGCCGTGGCGACGCTCGCCGAGATCGACGCGACCGACGCCGAGCGCCAGCCGACCGGCATCGAGGAGTTCGACCGGGCGCTCGGCGGCGGCATCGTCGCCGGCGGCGTCGTCCTGATCGGCGGCGATCCCGGCATCGGCAAGTCGACGCTCCTGCTGCAGGCGCTCGACGCGCTGGCGCGATCGATGAAGGTGCTCTACGTCACCGGCGAGGAAAGCGGCGCGCAGGTCGCGCTGCGCTCGCGCCGGCTCGGCCTCGGCAAGAGCCCGGTGCGCGTGCTCGCCGAGATCCAGCTCGAGAAGATCCTGGCGACGCTCGAGGTCGAGCAGCCCGCGGTCGCGGTGATCGATTCGATCCAGACCGTCTACAGCGACGCGCTGACGTCGGCGCCGGGCTCGGTCGCGCAGGTTCGCGAATGCGCGGCGCAGCTGACGCGCTTCGCCAAGGCGAGCGGGACGACGATCGTCCTCGTCGGCCACGTCACCAAGGACGGCGCCCTCGCCGGGCCGCGCGTCATGGAGCACATCGTCGACACCGTGCTCTATTTCGAGGGCGACACGCACTCGAGCTTTCGCCTCGTCCGGGCGATCAAGAACCGCTTCGGCGCGGTCAACGAGATCGGCGTCTTCGCGATGACCGAGAAGGGGCTGAAGGGCGTCAGCAACCCGAGCGCGATCTTCCTCTCGACGCATGGCGAGCCGGTGCCGGGATCGTGCGTGCTGGTCACGCTCGAAGGGACGCGGCCGATGCTGGTCGAGGTGCAGGCGCTCGTCGACGCCGGCGGGCCGAGCCCGCGGCGCCTGTCGGTCGGCCTCGAGCGCGATCGCCTGGCGATGATGCTGGCGGTGCTGCATCGCCACGCCGGCATCGCCGCGCTCGACCAGGACGTCTTTGTCAACGCCGTCGGCGGCGTTCGCATCAGCGAGCCGGCCGCCGACCTCGCCGTGATGCTCGCGATCCAGTCGAGCCTGCGCGGCAAGGCGCTGCCGCGCGGCTTCGTCGCCTTCGGCGAGGTCGGCCTCGCCGGCGAGGTGCGGCCGGCGCCGCGCGGCCAGGAGCGCCTGCGCGAGGCGGCCAAGCTCGGCTTCGCGATCGCGATCGTGCCGAAGGCGAACGTCCCCAAGGGACAGGCCGCGAAAGCGTTCGAGGGCCTGACGATCCATCCGGTCGAGCGCATCGAGGAAGCGATCGACCTCGTCCGCACGTTGTGAGGCCGCGGTGAGCGCGCGCCTCGGCTGGATGCTGGCGGCGGCGTTCGCGTTCTTAGCCTGGCGCGCCTACGACCTCGCCGGCCTTGCCTTCGCCGCGAGCACGATCGTCTTCTGGCTGCTGCTCCAGTTCAATCGCGCCGTCCGGGTGATGCGGAACGCCGCCGATTCGCCGGTCGGCCACGTCGAGAGCGCGGTGATGTTCCAGGCCCGGCTCGCCCGCGGCATGACGATGCTGCAGACCGTGACGCAGACGAAGAGCCTGGGCCGCAAG
>DASYKC010000198.1:0-4107 GCA_035995885.1 Caldimonas sp.
CCGCAGATCGTCGAGCCGACCGACGCGATCATCCGCGTCTCGGCCGCCTGCGTGTGCGGCTCGGACCTGTGGCCCTACCGCGGCATCGGCGTCGAGGACTCGATGTGGCCGATGCCGATGGGCCACGAGTACGCCGGCATCATCGAAGAAGTCGGCGACGCCGTCACGGCGGTCAAGCCGGGCCAGTTTGTCATCGGCTCGTTCTGGGCCTCCGACAACACCTGTGAGATCTGCCGCGCCGGCTACCAGAGCGCCTGCGTGAACCGCGTACCGATGGGCGCGCTGGGCGCCCAGGCCGACCTGCTCCGCGTCCCGTTGGCCGACGGCACGCTGATCGCCACCCCCGGCATCCCGTCCGACGACCTCGTCCCGAGCTTGCTGTCGGCGTCCGACGTCCTGGGCACCGGTTGGTTCGGCGCCGTCGCCGCCGGGGCCGGCCCCGGCAAGACGGTCGCGGTGGTCGGCGATGGCGCGGTCGGTCTACTGGCGGTGCTGGCGGCCAAGCAGCTCGGCGCCGAGCGGATCATCGCCATGAGCCGCCACGAGTCCCGGCAGCGCCTGGCACGCGAGTTCGGCGCCACGGACGTCGTGGCCGAGCGCGGCGATGCAGGCGTGGCTGCGATCAAGGAGCTCACCGACGGCCTTGGCGCCCACTCGGTGGTGGAGGCGGTCGGGACGCAGGAGTCGATGAACCAGGCGTTGCATGCCACGCGCCCCGGCGGCCATGTCGGGTTCGTCGGCGTCGCGCACGGCGTCGCGCTGGATGGGATGGACCTGTTCTGGAGCCTCGCGCACGTGCACGGCGGCCCCGCCCCGGTGCGCCGCTTCCTGCCCGAGCTGATCGACCTCGTCTGGAACCAGCAGATCGACCCCGGCAAGGTCTTCGATCTCCACCTGCCGCTGGACGAAGCCGCCGAGGGCTACCGCGCCATGGATCAGCGCGAGGCGATCAAGACGCTTCTGCGCCCATGAGCGAGCTGAGCTGGACGACCGACGAGCTCGATCGCATCGGCGACGCCGACGAGCTCCACATCGCGCCGCGCCGCAAGGACGGCACGCTGCCTCGCGCGGTGCCGATCTGGGTCGTGCGCGTTGACGACGAGCTGTACATACGCTCCTGGCGCGGCGACGGCGGCCGCTGGTACAGCGCCGCCAAGGGCAGCGGCGAAGGGCACATCAGTGCCGGTGGCATCAGCAAGGACGTTGCCCTCCTGGCCGCCGATAACGAGGTCAACGACGCCGTAGACGTCGCGTTCGGCGAGAAGTACGGCCGCTACACGGGCTACGTCGAGCCGATGATCGCGCCGCAGGCGCGCGCGACGACGCTGCGGCTTGTGCCCCGCGCCGAGGCCCGCGCGTGAGTGAGCGCCGCCAACCGCGGGGCATGGTGCTGGCGATCATCCTCGCCGGCTACCTGCTGGTCCTGATCGACGTCTCGATCCTGATGGCGGCGCTGCCCAGCATCCGCGCCGACCTGGGCTTCAGCGACACGAGCCTTTCGTGGGCGCAGAACGCCTACACCCTGACGTTCGGCGGTCTGCTGCTGCTCGGCGCCCGCATGGGTGACCTGCTCGGGCGCCGGCGCTCCTTCATGTTGGGCATCGGCGTGTTCACCGCCGCCTCGCTCGCCGTGGGCGTGGCACAGTCGCCGGCTGGGATGATCGTCGCCCGCGCGGTGCAGGGCATCGGCGCCGCCACCCTGGCGCCGTCAACGCTGGCGCTGCTGTCGACGAGCTTTCCGGAGGGCGAGCAGCGCTCGCGCGCGATGGCCGCCTACGGCGCGCTGGCCGGGATCGGGACCGCCGCCGGCCTCATCATCGGTGGCGTTCTGACCGGGGCGCTGTCGTGGCGCTACGGCTTCTTGCTCAACGTGCCGATCGGCGTGGCGGCGATCGTCGCTGCGCCCCGCTACCTGGACGAGACCGTTCGGCACGCCGGCCGGCTCGACGTCCCGGGAGCCCTGAGCTCGACCTTCGGAGCCGCGGCGCTGGTGTTCGGCATCGTCCACTCCGCCGACGCCGGTTGGGACGACCACACGACCATCGTCGCGCTGGCGCTCGGCACGCTGCTCATCGCGGTCTTCGTCACCGGCCAGGCGCGCGCCGCCCAACCCCTCATGCCACTGCGCCTGTTCGCCGACCGCGGCCGCGCCGGCGCCTACGCCACCCGCTTCCTCTTCAACGGCGTGCTGGTCAGCTTCTACTTCTTCATGACCCAGTACCTCCAGGGCGTCAGCGACTACACGCCGCTACAGGCCGGCCTGGCCTTCCTCCCGGTCACCGGGGCCGCCTTCGCCGCCGCCACGGTCACTACGCGGCTGAGCCGCCGGCTGGGAAACGAGTCGCTCGCCGTCGCCGGCGTCGCCGCGATGCTGATCGGTACTGCGTGGACAAGCCGAGTCGGCACCGACACGGCCTACCTGGGTGGCATCGCTATGCCGATGCTGGTCTTCGGCATCGGCCAGGGGCTGGGGCTGAGCGCGCTGACCACCGGCGGCATGGCCGGCGTCACCGCCAAGGACGCGGGCGTAGCCGGCGGACTCGTCAACGTGGCGCATCACCTCGGCGGCGCACTCGGGCTGGGCATCCTGGTCACCGTCTTTGACGCAGCAGGCGCAGCGGGCGACGGACCGCACGAGCTGCTCGCCCATCGCGTCTCGGCCGCATTGACCGCCGCTACCGCCTTCCTCGTGCTGGCGCTCCTGGTGACGCTGATCGCCCGCCAACGGCGCGCCGCGGCCACCCCGAGCGTTGACGACCTTCGTCCCACAGCAGACCTCACCGCGGCCGACGCCGACACGCCTGTGTGCGCGCCCGCGTAGACCACTCAACCCCGCAAGGAACAGCGATATGCAAATCACTCGCAGCACAGTCCAGACGCAGAAGGGCCCCGGCGACTGGTTCACCGGCGACGTCTACATCGACGCCGTCGCCGCCCCTGAGGCGACCTCCACGTTCGCGGCCGCCAGCGTCCATTTCACGCCCGGCGCGCGCACCGCCTGGCACACCCACCCGCACGGCCAGACGATCTTCGTCACCGAGGGCGTCGGCCTCTGCCAGCGCGAAGGCGGTCCGATCGAGGAGATCCGGCCCGGCGACCGGGTCTTCTTCGAGCCGGGCGAGAACCACTGGCACGGCGCGGCGGCGAACCGCTTCATGGTCCACCTCGCCATGCAGCAGAACGACGAGTCGGGCAGCCCGGTCACGTGGGGCGAGCACGACAGCGACGAGCACTACAGCGGCGAACGGTCCGCAAGAACCCGACCTATGACTTCAGCGGCCAGGCCGCACTCGTCACCGGCGCCGGGGCCGGCATGGGCCTCGACACCGCCCGCGCCTTCGCCGCAGCGGGCGCCGCGGTCGTGCTCGCCGACGTCAACCAGCAGGCGCTGCGCATCGCGACGGACGAGCTGACCGCCGCTGGGCACCGAGCGCTCGGCGTGACCTGCGACGTCGCCGACGAGGATCAGGTGGCCGCGGTGGTGGATCGCACCGTCGCCGAGTTCGGCCGGCTCGACATGGCGTTCAACAACGCCGGGATCATGCTGCCGCTCGCCGACGCCGCCGACGAGCCGGCGGACAGTTTCGACCGCGTTACGGCGATCAACCTGCGCGGCGTCTGGGCGTGCATGAAGCACGAACTGCGCCAGATGCGCGCGCAAGGCAGCGGCGCGATCGTCAACTGTTCGTCGCTCGGCGGCCTCGTCGGCAATCCCGGACGCGCCGCCTACCACGCCACCAAGCACGGCGTGCTCGGCCTGACCAAGAGCGCCGCACTGGAGTATGCGCCGCGCGGGATCCGCGTCAACGCCGTCTGTCCCGGCACCATCGAGACCCCGATGGTCGCCGACATGATCGCCAAAGCGGAACTCACCGTCGCCGACGCCGAGGCGGGCCAACCGATCGGCCGGCTCGGACGCGGAGACGAGATCGCCGCCGCCGTCTTGTGGCTCTGCAGCCCAGGCGCAAGCCTCGTGGTCGGTGTCGCGCTGCCTGTCGATGGCGGCTACACCGCGCGCTGAGCATGCCGGGGAAACTGGCGCGAGGCGACGCCAGGGAGACTCCGCGAGCGAGCTCGGCGCCGTCGACGTCGCGCTCGCCCGCGACG
>DASYKC010000199.1:0-83907 GCA_035995885.1 Caldimonas sp.
CCTCACTGGAACGCTGACGATCAGCGGCAACAACGGCGCGGTGATCACCGGGTCGCCGGTGTCGCTGAGCGGCACCGCGCTTGCGCCACCGACGGTGCGGTTCACGGGAGAGTCCGGGACGGGGACCTTGACCTTGTCCACGCAGACGCTGGACTTCGGCAACGGCGTCAACGGCACCGTCATTAATACGCTCACGATCACGGTTAGCGGCGCGTCCGTGACCTTCGCGCCGCCCACGGTGGCCAACACCGGGGGGGGCATCGTGGGCAACAATCCGAATCCCTATTCGCTAGGCGGCCCTACTGCCACGCCATGCACGGGGACCAAGGCCTCGGGAGCGACATGCACGATTTCCGTCAATTTCAATCGAGGTAACAACAATACCAAGACCGGCACGCTCAGCATCCCGTACAGCGGCGGTTCGGGAAGCCCAGCCGTGCTCAACATGACCGGAAGTTGAGCGAGTCGGAGTTGATGTAGCGCGTACAACGTCCAGAGATCGACATGGCACGAGAGAGATTTTCCGGCGGTGGCGCGATCGCCGCCGATTACTACGGACCGGTGGCGTACCGCCGGGAAACCGCTCGTCGCGACTGGGTGACGGGCGGTCGCGGGATGGTGGCCCTGGCACTTGTTGCGAGCGGCCTCGGCGCCGCCCACTCGAAGGACGAGAGCGCAGGGGCGGTGATCGTCGCCAGCCCTGTCGAGGGTCGGGTTGCGCGAACAGCCGCGAGCGTCCTGGACCACCGCGTGCAGTTGGTGGCGAGGGAGCTCGCCCTCGATGCGACGCAGCAGGTACGTCTGCGCGGCATTCTTCAAGCGCAGCGCGACGATATCGCTCGCGCCTGGAGAGATCCTTCGGTGCCGGCCGCGCTTCGCATTGCCGCGACGCAAACGATCGGCGAGAAAACGGCCGACCGGATCCGCGCGATCCTCACCGACGAGCAGCGCGAGAAGTACATGAAGTCGCATCAGCACGACGCGCCGGGCGGCGACGTCGAGCGATGGATGAAGGCCGGCGAGGGAAGCGCGCGGTCGCCTGGTCCGGCTTTCGCGAAGGGGAGTTGACATGAGTAGGGAATTTCCGCGCGTCGTCGCGGCGCTGGCCGCGCTGCTCTCGGGCTTGGGATGGCTGTCGGCGCCGGCGGGCGCGGCGGAACGGGCTGCGCAGGCGGTCGTGCCCGCGGCATCGAACGCCGTGGCGGGCCACCGCGTGTCGCCCTACGTCCTGGCGGCGCGGCGCCACGAGCAGGCCACGAGCGCGGTGCCTGCGCCGGTGTCGCCGCTCACCATGCGGCGTCCGCACCGGCCGACCGGCCACGCGCGCCAACAATGAACGCTGCTGGCGCCGCGAAGCCAGGAACAGCGCACGCGTCACGAGCGAAACCGGATAGGGTATGAGGATGATCCATCGCACCGCCTCGAGCCAGGGCATGCTGGCGATCTGCGCCGTGGCGGCAGGCCTTGTTTTCGGCGCCGGCAACGCTCGCGCGCAATCGAACGCCGAGCCCCTGTCCCGGACAGGGGACATCAATTCGGCACCAGGCGCGCCGGCGCCACGTGACGCACGCGCCGGCCACCGAAGGACCGCGCCGCTGCACCAGCAGCAGGTGACCGACAAGGCGAGGAAGTACTACGTCGGCGCCTGGGGCGTCGACAAGATGAAAGTGAGCTACACATCGTCGGGCAACTTGATCCGCTTCAGCTATCGCGTCATCGAGCCCGAACTCGCGAAGGCGCTGTCGAGCAAGGCTGCTACGCCTGTCATGGTGGGGTTGCGCAGCCGCGCCGTGCTGCAGGTGCCGGTCATGGACAAGGTCGGCCCGCTGCGCCAGTCGGCGGCCCCCGCGCTCGGCCAAGAGTACTGGATGGTGTTCTCGAACAAGGGCAACCTGGTCCGGCCCGGCGACCGCGTCAACGTGGTCATCGGTTCCTTTCATGCCGACGGACTGATGGTGGAGTGACCGCGACCGCGGCCGCGTAACAGGAGCGATAGCAATGAAACGAGCAGTCTGGTCCCTGGTGTTCTGCGCCGCGTCGCTCGTCGGCCCCGATGCGCTCGCGGCCGACCTGACCGTCGCGCAGATCGTCGACCGGAATGTCGCCGCGCGCGGTGGACTGCAGTCCTGGCGCGCCGTCAACAGCATGACGTTTGCCGGCGAGATGGATGCCGGCGGCAAGAAGGACACGAAGTTGCCGTTCGTCTTTACCCTGAAGCGGCCGCACAAGAGCCGGCTGGAGCTGCGCTTCGAGGACCAGGCGGCCGTGCAGACCTGGGACGGCGTGCAGGGCTGGAAGCTCAGGCCGTTCCTGGGACGCACCGAGGCCGAGCCCTTCTCCGCTGCCGAGGCACGCTCGGCCGCCGCGGACGACGAGCTCGACGGCCCCCTGGTCGACTACGCGCGCAAGGGCAGCCGCGTCGAGCTGGTCGGCATGGACAAGGTCGAAGGCCGGAGCACCTACAAGCTCAAGATCATCAGGAAGACGGGCGAGGCGCGCCACCTGTGGCTCGACGCATCGACCTTCCTCGAGGCGAAGATCGACGGCGAGCCGCGCAAGCTGGACGGCAAGCTGCACAAGGTCGCGGTGTACTACCGCGACTTCAAGAGCGAGAGTGGTCTGAACGTTCCGCACACGATTGAGACCTTCGTCGACGGCGTCAAGGGCAGCCACAAGATGACGATCCAGACCGTGTCGATGAACCCGGCGGTCGACGACAGCCGGTTCGCGAAACCGCAGCTCGCGCTCGCCTCCGCTACGCGCCAGTGAGGCGCCAGCGGCGATGACAGCGATGAAGTGGATCGCGGCTTGGCTGCTGGCGGCCTGCGCCGGCCCGGCGCTCGCACAGAGGGCAACGCCGGTCGACGTGGCCGAGATCGTTGCGAAGAACACCGCTGCGCGGGGCGGGGCCGAGGCGTGGCGCAGGATCGAGACGATGGCCTGGAAGGGCCATGTCGAGAGCGCGAATGCGCGCGGCCACAACCTGTCCTTCCTGCTCGAGCAAAAGCGGCCGGACAAGACCCGTTTCGAGATCGCGGCTGAAGGCCAGAAGTCGATTAGAGCCTTCGACGGCAGCGCAGGCTGGAGGCTGCGCGCCGCGCCCGGCGAGCGACCCGACATTCAGCCCTACGCGGCCGACGAGCTGAAGTTCGCGCGCGGCGCCGCGGTCATCGACGGACCGTTGATGAACTACGTCGCCAAAGGCGCCTCGATCACGGTCGCGGGCGTTGACGCGGTGGCCGGTCGCACCGCGTATGTGCTCGATGTCAGGCTTCCGGCCGGCGGCGCGAACCGGCTATGGGTCGATGCCGAGACATTCCTCGAGCTTCGGCACGACCGGGAATACCGGAACCCGGCGGGACAGCTGGCCATCGTGACGGTTTCCTTCGGCGACTATCGAACATTCGAAGGCCTGTTGCTGCCGATGACGATCGAGACCGGCGCGATGGACGGCCGGCCCGCCAACAGGATCGTCATCGAGAGGGTCGCGCTCAACCCGGCGCTGGAAGCGGCCGCGTTCGCCAAGCCAGGACCGACCAGCCGGCGGGCGGGTGCAGTCGTGGTCGACACACGTCCGACGGCCAAGGCGAACCCGATCGTTCCGGCCGGCCCGCAGTGAACCAGGCGCCGCTCGTCCGCGGCGCGCGTCGCTGTCGGGGCCCGGGGCCGTCGTTTCCGCGCCGGGTGCTCGGCGCGTGGCTCGTGCTGACGACCCTGGTGCTTGCACCATCGCAGGCGTCGGCCGACGAGGTCGTGGCGAGAAACGGCGAAGGCATTTACAGGCGCGGCATCACCGGCAGCGGTGCGCCGGTCGAAGCCAGTCGGGAATCCGGGCAACGGCTTGCCGGACCGGCGGTCGCCTGCATCAACTGCCACCGCCGCAGCGGCCTGGGCTCGAAGGAGGGCAGGACGATCATGCCGCCAGTGGCCGGGCGCTATCTGTTCAACGCACGGTCTGGCACGGAGGAGCTCGATCTGCCGTTCGTTGAAGGAGCGCGTGGCAACCAGGTGTCCTACACCGACGAAACGCTGGCGCGAGCGATCCGCGAAGGCGTCGACTCCGAGGGACGGGCGCTCAACTACCTAATGCCGCGCTACGCGCTCGCAGACGCCGACCTCGCTGCACTGACCGCCTATTTGAAAGGATTGGAGCGACGCAAGGTTCCCGGCGTTACGCAGTCGGAGCTGCACTTCGCCACGATCATCACGCCCGACGCGGATCCGGTGAAACGTCGCGGCATGCTGAGCGTGCTTCGCCAGTTCTTCGCCGAGCGCAACGCCAGGCAACCCGATCCGACGGCGCAGATGCTGACCTCGGGAAAGAACGCCTTCAGCAAGATGATGTTCAAGGTGAACCGGCGCTGGGAGCTGCACGTGTGGGAGCTGACCGGCGCCGAATCGACTTGGCAGGAGCAGCTCGAGCGCCATCTCGCCAAGCAGCCGATACTGGCCGTGGTCTCAGGATTGGGTGGCAGCCACTGGGAGCCGGTGCATGCGTTCTGCGAGAAAGCCGAGGTTCCCTGCATCCTTCCGAACGTCGAAGCGCCCCCCGCCGATGCGGATCGCGATTTCTACAGCTTGTACTTCTCTCGCGGCGTGCTGCTGGAGGCTGACCTGATCCGCGAACGGCTCGTCGGCGCCGCCGGGGCCCGCCCATGGGGCAAGGTGCGACAGGTCTATCGCGCCGGCGACGTCGGCGAGGCCGGTTCCGGCGCGCTGGCAGCGATGTTGAAGCGCGCAGGGATCACGGTCTCGCAGCGCGTGTTGGCACGCGAGGACCCCGCCGCGAGCGGTTTGGCCGACGCGCTCGCTGACCTGCGCGATGACGAGGCCCTCGTGCTCTGGCTGCGGCCGACGGATCTCGAAGTGCTGCCGGGCGCGCCCCGCGGGGCCGCGGTGTACCTCTCCGGCCTGATGGGGGGCCTCGAGCGTACGCCGCTGCCGCCCGCGTGGCGCCGCGAAGCGCACGTGGCCTATCCGTTCGACCTGCCTGATGCGCGCCGCGTCCGGGTTGACTTCGCCTTCGGCTGGTTCAGGATCCGCCAGATTCCTGTGATCGCCGAGCAGGTCCAGGCCGACACTTACCTGGCGTGCGGCTTGCTGTCGGAGACCGTTAAGCACATGGTCGACAACTTCGTTCGCGACTACCTGGTCGAGCGCTTCGAGGACACGCTCGAGCACCGCATCGTCACCGGCTACTACCCCCGGCTCAGCCTGGCCACGGGCCAGCGCTTCTCGTCCAAGGGCGGCTACGTGGTTCGCTTTCCCGATGCAACCGGCGGGCGGGTGATCGCCGACAGCCGTTGGACGGTGCCCTAGCGCCGCGGACGGGATCGAGCTTGGCCTGCCCGGGTGCTTGCCGTTGCAAGGGCGATCGACAGTACTACGCCGCTCTGTCGCTGACGGACAACTTGCTCGGCTCGCCGTGCGTGAACCGCGCGATCGACATCGGCCGTTCGATCAGGCCGAGCTCGAGCGCGACCAGCGTCAGCTCGGCCGCGTTGCGCAAGCGGAGCTTCTGCATCAGCGTGGCGCGGTGCTTCTCGATCGTCTTCGGGCTGACGCTCAGGAACTCCGCGGCGCCGCGGTTGGTTCGCCCCTCGGCCACCAGCTGCAGGATGCTTCGCTCGCGATTGGTGAGGATGTCGAGCTTGGAGACCTGGGTCGCGGCCGTTCTCGGGTTGGCGAAGCTGTCGAACACGTGCGCCGACACATCCGGGCTGAGGTATTTCTTGCCCATCGCGACATTGCGCAGCGCAAGGCGCACCTCGTCGATCGAGGCGTCCTTCAGCACATATCCATCCGCTCCCATCCGCAGCGCCGCATGCACATAGTCCTCGGTCCCGGATGCCGTCAGCACGACGACGCGCACCTGCGGCTGGCGCCGCTTGATCTGGGCGATGCATTCGAGGCCGTTCACGCCGGCCAGAGCCAGGTCGGTGAGGACGATGTCGGGCTCGAACTGCAACGACATCTGGATCGCCTCCTTTGCGGTCCGCACATCGCCCACGACGTCGAAGTCGGGGTCGCTGGAGATCAGGGCGCAAAGACCTTTGCGGAACAGGTTGTTGTCGTCGACGAGAAGAACGCGAATGCTCACGAAGGTCTCCCTGGAGGGAAAATGATGTTCTTCCGGCCGTCCGGTGCGGCGGCCGACGACGCTGCCGGGGCCGGCGCGGCGGCCCTGCCGGCACGCGGGATCTGGAAGGCGAAGACCCAGTCGTGGTAGGTCGCCGCTTCGTTGAAGTGCTGGTACATCGGCGCGAAGCCGGTCTGCTTGATGGGCGGCTTGTCCGAGAGGCTGTAGACGCCGATGATCCGGTCGCCCGCGCGTACCTGGCCCCACTCGGGGGAGCCGGTGATCGGATCGGGATACGCCCGGCGCAGATGGTGAACCGGGATCGGGAAGCGATCGTCGTCGAGGAGCACGGCGAAGCTGGTCGGCAGCGCCCGGGCGCCGCCGGACGGCGCGGCGAGGTAGTAGCGGCGGATTGCCTGCCGGTACTGATCGCCCACGAACAGAAGCTCGCGCTCGCGCTCGCGCTGGCGCGATAGCGTCCAGACATCGACGGCGGTCATCAGGCCGATGCCGAGGAGTGCCATGACCAGGAGCGCGGCGAGCAGGACGACGCCGGCGTCTCCCCGCCCCCCCGCGGTGAATCCGGAAGTGCCGGCACGCCTCATGGCGCCTTGCCCGCGGCCGGTTGCGCGACCGGCTGCGAGGCCGCGACAGGGAGGATGTCGTACACGTTGCCCTGCGTCGGGTCCGGCGGCGCGACGAGCGTCCAGGTGGCCGTCTCGCTGACCGGATCGATCGGCACCTGCCTGAGGTAGTGACGACTCACGAGCTCGTCGAGCGATTCCGGATAGCGGCCGAGATCGGCACTGAACTTGTCGATCGCATCGCGGATCGTCGCTGCGTTCTGCTTCTGCACGACGACCCTGCTCTTGTCGAGCGAACCGAAGAAGCGCGGCACGGCGAGGGTCAGCAGCATGGCGACCAGGGTCATGACGACGAGCATCTCGATCAGCGTGAAGCCCTGACGGACAGTCGCTGGGGTCGGTGCCGGCTTCATGGCGGGCATCACCACGACGTGTAGGCCGTGCCGTCGAGCGCCGCCTGGCTCGACTTCGACGACACATCGAAGACGTCCGCACCCGGCTGCGGGTCGTCGCTGCGGCTTCCGTAGCTGCGCGTGTTCCAGGTCTCCGCTGCCGGGGTCAAGGGGTCTGCCGCAAACGGGTCGCGCGGCAGGCGCCGCAGGATCACGATGCGGCTGCCGGCGTTGGCGCTCGTGCCGTCGCTCGAATCCGCGCGCTGGAGCGATTCGGTCAGCGTGTCGAGCGTGGGCGGATAGCCGGACTCGCCCACGACCTTCGGCAGCATGCCGGTGTCGACGGCAGCCTTGTACGCGTCGAGGCCGCCGCGGATGACGCGCAGCGCCTCGCGCAGATCGGCTTCCTTCTGGCGACGCGCAGTCACCTCGATGAGCGGCGTGCTGGTGATGGCGAGCATGCCGACGATCGCGAGCGTGACCAGCATCTCGATCAGGGTGAAGCCTGTCGGCCGGTGCGCTGGCGTGCCAATGAGCGTCATGGCTTCGCGTCGCTTGCGGCATCCTGCGGCGGTGCCGGCACGGGCTCGGCCGATGACGGTGGCGGTGGCGGTGGCGCGCCGCCGGGGACGCCGTTGCCGGCCGGCGGCCGCCGGCTCCCGTTCATGTAAGGCAGCAGGTTGCGCATGTACTGCGCGGCGGCCGGCGACGCGCCGGGGGGCGGATCCGCGGCCGCCGGCGACGAAGCGATATTCGTACCCATCGCAGCGGCCGACGATGGCGCCGAGGCAGGTGCAGACGGTGGGCGCGGCGTCGGGTTGCTCGGCGTCGCCGCCGGTGGCATCGTCGTCGGCGCAGGACGGGCAGCCGGCGGCGGCGCCGTCGGTACCCCGCCGCTCGACTGGGCGCGCACGCTGCCGATCGGGTCGAGCTGCAGGGCGCGCTGGCGGATGCTGCTCTCGGTTCCCGAGAACACTTCGCGCAGCGAGGCATCGATGAGTGCCGGCGGGCGGATGATGTGAGGCGTGATCGACAGGATGATCTCGGTCTTGTTGTTGGTGCCGCTGTTGTTGCCGAACAGGCGGCCGACGACGGGCAGATGGCCGAGCCCGGGAACCCGCGCCGACGTGTTGCGATCCTCGGACGAGATCAGGCCGCCGAGGACCTGGGTCTCGCCGTCGCGCAGGCGGACGACGGTTTGGGCGTTGCGCGTGCCGATCTGGTAGGCCAGGGAGCCGTTCGGCCCCGAGATTTCCCTGGCGATGGTGCTGACCTCGAGACTGATCTTGATGCCGACTTCCTCATCGGAATACACCTGGGGCTCGAACTCCAGCTTGAGGCCGACGTCCTGGTACTGAACCGAGCCGGTGACGACGCCGGAGCCGCTCGCGACGGGAGTGACCGTGTTGGTGATGATTGGCACGCGGTCGCCGATTAGGATGCGCGCCTTCTCCTTGTTCCTGGCCCGGATGCGCGGGCTCGCGAGCAGATTGGCGTCGGTGTCCTGCAGCTTGGCGTTGATGTTCACGGACAGCGGCGAGACGAGCAGCTGTCCGAAGCGGAGCGCGCGCAGGCCGTTGACGGTGAGCGAGCCGCTCGGGTCGGTCGGCGTCGAGAGCGAGAGCGAGGTCGGGAACTCGACGCCCAGGTTGCTCAGCCGGTCGTGCGAGATCTCCAGGACGGCGACCTCGAGCATCACCTCCGGCTCGGGGACGTCGTGCGCGGCGATGACCTTCGCGGCCACCGCGATCGCCTCCGGCGTGTCGCGAATGACCAGCGTACCGGTTCGCTCGTCGACCGAGATCTCCTTGACCTTGAGGACCGTTTTCAGCACGGTCTGCAGGTACTTCACGTCGGCATTGACGATCTGGAAGGTCCGCACTTGCAGATCCTGGTACTCCTTCTGCTTGGCCGCCGTGGCGGGATAGACGAACATCGTGGTGGCGTTCAGGGTGCGCTTCTCGAGCTGGTTCTGCAGCAGGATCAGGTCGACGGTGTCTTCCACCGAGGCGTCCTTGACGAAGATCGTCGTCTTCAGGTCGGCGCGGACGTCGCGGTCGAGGATGACGTTGAGGCCGGTTGTGCGTGACATCGCCTCGAAGACCATGCGCAGGTTGGCGTCGCGGAACTGCAGGGTGACGGGTCGGTTCATGACCGACTGCGCCGCCGACTGCGCCGCTTTCACGTCGCGCACCTTGTCCGCCTGCTGCTGGACCAGCGCCATCTGGCGCTGGGCGACGGCGCTCCGGGGGCTCTCCAGAAGTGCCGCTCGCGCCTTGTCGCGCGCGGCCTCGACCTGGCCGTCGCGCAGCAGCCGATCCGACTCGGCGGTCAGGCTCGCGACCTTCAGGTCCGACTCGAGTCCCAGCAGGGCGCGTTGCGCCCGATCGTTGGACGGCTCGACCTGCTGCGCCTTGCGGTAGAGGGCGATCGCTTCATCGACCTTGCCCGCCGCACGCGCTTCATCGCCGCGGCGCATCAATTGGGCGGCGTACACGCTAATCTCGTTGAGAAGCTCGATGCGGTACGCCGAATTGTTCGGCTCCAGTCGCGACGCTTCGCGCAACATCGGCAAGGCCGCCTCGTGATTGCCCTTCTCGATCTGGCTGACCGCTTCGTTGTGCAGCCGCTGCGACGCGCAGCCGATCAGCCCCGCTGCCGCGAGCGCTGCCAGCGCCAGCCCGCCGCCACCCCGGCTGGTCTTCATTTCACGGCTCCCGAAATGTCGATGGTCTGCCGCTGGTCGAGCGGCAGGTAGGTCAGGACAACCTGGCTGGGACTGAGCGACTCGACCCGGTAGGTGTTGCCGTCGACCAGGTCGCCGGCGGCAACGATGAGCAGCGAATCGCCCTTCGACAGGAATGCCTGCGGCTTGTCGGCGCCGCGCTCGACCATGCCGACGAAGGTGAAGGGCAGCGCCGGCGCGGTCGGCGGCGGTGGCGCTACGGGGGCGGCGACGGGTAGGGGCGGGGGTGGCGGCGGCGGCGGCAGCCAGCTGAGCCGCGCGAAGGCATGACCGTCGCCGGCCAGCGCCGAGCGCGCCTGCAGACCGTCCGAACCGCTGCTGCCGGCGGCCGGCGCTGGCGCAGCGGCGATGGCGAGACTCGGCGCCGGTCGCGTCGCGACATCGGCCTTTGCCGGTTGCACGACCTGATCGGGCGACGGTTCCCTGGCCGCGCGCGACCACTCGGCCGCGCCGTAGAAGGTGGCTACGCCGGCGCTCGCGACAGCGAACAGGCGGACCAGACTCGAGCGCGTCGCCACGTCACTTGCTCCGGTAGGTGAGGGTGAAGCGGACCACCGCATCGAGCACATCGGCATCGGCCGCATCGCGGCTGAGCTTCAGCTCGTCGAGCGAGGCGTGCGGCAGGCTCTGCATGACGTCGGAGGCGAACGCCTTGACCGCGCCGTATTCGTTGCGGACCGGAAAGGACGCGACGTAAGCCACGAAAGGCGAGTCGCGCTCCGCCTTGAATTGGTAGTCGCCCTTGACCAGGGCGATGTGGTGCCGCTCGGCGCTGGCGTAGATCTCGCCCAGGTCGGCGGACATCCGCTCCGGTGAGGGGAAGGCCTCGACGTAGCTCAGGAGCCGATCCTTTTGCGATGACCCGCGCGGCGGCTCCGTGGTGCCCGCCCGCAGCGGCATCGCGCGCGCCTCGTTCGCGGCGTACTCGTCGTGCAGCTCGCGGTTGAGCCGCGGCGTGGTGGCAGCGACCGCCAGGACGACGAGAAAGAGGAGCAGCGCCGGCGGACCGGAATGTCCGATCGCGCGGACCAAGCTGCGCCACAAGCGAAGGAGCTGCAAGTTCACGGCGTGGCCTCCCATCCGGCCTGCAGCTGGAAGCGGATCGGCCGGCCCGGTGCCCGCTCCTGAACCTGGTGCGACACCAGGATGACGTTGTCGAGGCGGCGGTCCCGGCGAAGTGCGTCGAGGTAGCTCAGCATGGCGTTGGCGTCGCGCGCTTCGGCCGTGAGTCGGAAGACCTTTTTCGCGGCTGACGGCTCGACCGCCATCAGGGCCACCGACTGTTGCGGCGCCGACTCGAGAGACGCGAGCAGATCGGCCCACGGCATGGACAGGTGCTTGGCCACCTGATCGGCGAGTCGGGCGCGCGCGACGCTGGCCGGGTCGACCTTCGCCGGCGTCGACAGCGCCCGGTCCGAGGCGACGCGGCGCGCCGCGAGGGCGTCGAGGGCGGCACGATCTTGCTGGCGCGTCGCCAGCGCCAGGCCGATCGGCGCGAGCTCAAGTGCGAGCAGGGCGAGCCCGGCGGCGAGCAGGTACGGTCCCACCAACGGGCGGGATCGCGCCCCCGGAGCGAACTCGAGGCGAAGACGAGCAGCCTTCATTGCAGCTCCCCGCTTGTCTGCAGGACGGTCCACGGCGGCGACACCGAGAGCGCGCTCGGGTTTGGCGTGACCAGGACGAACTGCGGATCGCTGTCCAGCTCGATGCCGAGGCTCGCGAACAGCCGCGTCGCCCGCCGTTCGATCAGCAGACTGGTTTCGGTGGGCATCCTCGGCTCGGGCCCGGCCGCTCCGAGCGTCGACCCGTCGTTGATTTCGGCCCGGGCCCAGGGTCCCACGCTGATGCCGCAGACTGCGCCCGCCACCACGCAAGCGACGACGACGTGCGCACCCGAGGTGACGGCGAAGATCGCGACTCGCGCCGTGAGGAAGCGGGCGAAGGCGTTCCACTGCCGACAGAAAGCGGGCTGGACGCTGACCAAGCGCGAGCCGCGCTGCGCGGCCGCGGCAGCGAGCCGCGTCACGTACGCACGCGGCACCGCGGCGATAAAGAGATGACGGCCGCCGGTTTGCAGGCTCCATCGGACCTCGAAGGCCGAGGCTTCGTCGCCGAGAAGCTCCTCGATGCAGGCGGTGGCGATCGCCTGCAGCTCGCGATCCGTCTGCGCCGCGAAGGGACCTTCAGCGATGTCGAAATGGACGAGCACGTCGGCAAGCTCGGCGCTGTACCGGGCGCCTCGCACCGACGCCGACAGCTCGAGCTGTTGCAGGACCGCATCGAGGCGCTCGCTGTCGAGCTCCGGCGAAGGGGGCACGCGGTCATGCGATGTCTGAGTCGACGCAGCGACCTGCCTCGATCTCGGCCAGCCGCGCTCGAGCACGCCCGAGATTCGATGCGGTGCGATGTGGAGGCGCACCGCTCTACTCCACGGGAGTGACACGGTTGATCTCCTCGAGCGTCGTGCTGCCGTCGCAGGCCAGCCTTACCGCTGCGTCCCGAAGGCTGGTGAAACCGCGCTCCCGCGCCGCCTGCCGGATCTGCGAGAGCGGGGCGCGTTGCACGAGCTGGTCGCGCAGCACGTCGGTCATGGGCAACGTTTCGGCGACCGCTCGCCGGCCTTTGTAGCCGGTGCCGCGGCAATGGGCGCAGCCCAACCCTCGTTTGAACTGCGACAGATCGAAGTCGACCGGCTTGATGCCGCTGCGCGCGAGCACTTCCGCTGACGGCTGGTAGTCGACTGCGCACTGCGGGCAGCTCATCCGCAGGAGCCGCTGGGCGACGATGCCGTTCAGCGCCGCGACCAGGCTGTAGCTGTCGACGCCCATGTTGGCGAAGCGGCCGATGACGTCGAAGACGTTGTTGGCGTGCACCGTCGTGAATACCTGATGGCCGGTGAGCGCGGCCTGCACGCCGATCTGGGCCGTCTCCGCGTCGCGGATCTCGCCGACCATGATCTTGTCGGGGTCGTGGCGCAGGATCGAGCGCAGCCCGCGCGCGAAGTTGAGCCCCTTCTTCTCGTTCACGGGAATCTGCAGGACGCCCGGGAGCTGGTACTCGATCGGATCCTCGATCGTGACGATCTTGTCGAGGCCCGTGTTGATTTCGGAAAGCGCCGCATACAGCGTCGTCGTCTTGCCGCTGCCGGTCGGCCCGGTGACGAGGAGAAGCCCGTAGGGCATCCGGGCGGCGTCGCGGATGAATTGGAGCACGCCTGCGTCGAAGCCGAGCGTGTCGAGCGTGAGCGCCTTGAACTGGCCGGTCAGGTGCTTGCGGTCGAGGACGCGAAGGACGGCGTCCTCGCCGAACAGGTTGGGCATGATCGAGACGCGAAAGTCGATCTCGCGCCCGTCGACGACGACCTGGAATCGACCGTCCTGCGGAACTCGCCGCTCGGCGATGTCCAGCTCGGACACGACCTTGATCCGCGAGATCGCCTGATGCGCCGTCTCGATGTCGTCGATCTCCTTGACGACCTCCAGCACGCCGTCGAGCCGGTACTTGATGACCATGCCGTTCGGCTGCGTCTCAAGATGAATGTCGCTGGCGCCCGACCTGAGCGCGTCGTACAGCGTCGAGTCGACGAGCCGCACCACGGGGCTCTCTGTGGCGTCGATGTGCGCGATCGATATCGAGATAGCCGTTTCCGTGGCCTGCGCGCGCCCCTGCTGGAGGCGCACCGCGTCCATCGCCCGCACATCCTTTTCGGCGCCGGCCAGGAGGGCGAGCAGGTTGGCACGCGTCGCGAGCCCGAAGGTGACGCTGCGGCCCTGGGTGCGAATCTCGAGCCAGCGCCGCAGCCGCGCATCGACCGGGTCGGAGATGACCACGGTCAGATGCATCTCGTCGTCGACGGCGCTGAGCAGGCAGACCTGCCGCTTGCATTCCGCGAACGAGGCCAGCGTGTAGTCGGGCTTGAGCTTGCGAAGCCGCGTCATGCTCATCGGCTGCAGGCCGAAGTGGCTCGCGGCGGCGGGCAGGACGGTGTCCTCGGTCAGCCCCATTTCCTTCGCCAGCCATTCGAGGATCGGCAGCGGACCGGCCGACAGCTGTGCCTGCCGCACGAGGCTGGCATCGAGCGAGCGGGCCGCGACGCTGTCCAGCTCTTCGCTCGGCGGGCGGTTCATTGCAGGCTCGACGCCAGGTCGAAGATCGGCAGGTACATGAGGACGACGATGGCGCCGATGACGAGGCCGATCACGATCATGAGGACCGGCTCGAACAGGCGACTGGTGAGCTCGACCGAGCGCGCCAGTCCGGCTTCGTGGAAGGCAGCGATCCGTTCGAGGATCTCCGCCAGGGCGCCGGTCCGCTCAGCGACCGCCAGCATGCTGGTTGCCACCGGATCGGCGAGCCGGGCCTCCGCCAGCGAGGCGCTGAGGCCGCGGCCTTCGCCGATCATGCGCAGCGCGACGGCCAGGCGCGCGCCGTCGGCTTCGCCGAGCAGGTTGCCGGAGAGTTGCAGGGCGCGCGGCGCGGCAATGCCGCCGCGCACGAGCATGCCGGTGGTTCGATAGAGCTGGGCGTGGCGAAATCGTCGGACCGCCGCGCCGGCGATCGGCAAGGCCTCGATCCAGCGCGATTTGCCGCCCTGGCGCAGCGTGTGCCGGACCCCCGCGAACGCGGCGAGGGCGCTCAGCAAGGCGCCCGAGGCGATCAGCCAGGTGTGACCGGCGGCGAATCTTCCCCACGACATCATCAGCTGCGAGCTCCAAGGCAGCTCCTTTCGCGTGCTCTCGATGAGGATGGCGAACTTCGGCACCACGACCGCCATCAGGAACACGACGACCACCAGACCGACGCCGAGGAGCAGCGCGGGATAGACGGCCGCGCCGACGACCTTGTCGCGCAAGGCGCGAACGCTTTGTTGATGCTCGGCGTAGCGTCGCAAGGACACGCCCAAGTCGCCGGTCTGCTCGCTGGCGCTGACAGTGGCGACGAGCAGCGGCGGGTAACGTCCCGGGACCTGATTCAGCGCGCTGGACAGCGGCAAGCCCTGGCTCACGCCCTCTATCAGTTCGAGCACCGTGTCGCGGCGCGCCGCGACGACTTCCTTGGCCGCGAGCGTGCGCAGGGACTCGAGCACGGAGAGTCCGGCGGACAGCAGCGAGGCGAGCTCGTACGAGAACGTCGTGATGTCGATGCGGCGCCGGGCTCGCGCGGAAGTTCGCGCAGAACGGGCGGCGTCGCGCAAGGCTTCGGTGCAGGCGAGGACGTGGAAGCCGTCGCGGGCGGCCCGGTTGCGCGCATCGGTGACGTTCGCGGCGGCGATGGCCAGGGTGCGAACGGCGCCCGCCGGCGAGCGGACCACGAGATCGAAGGTCGTCGTCGACATCGTCGCCGCGCTCATTGGGTCCACGACGTCACGTCGGACGCCTCGCCGGTGCCTCCGGCCTGTCCATCGGAGCCCAGCGACAGCAGGTCGTAGTCGCCGTGGTCGCCGGGCGACTTGTAGACGTAGGGCGCGCCCCAGGGGTCGTTGGGTACCGCCTTCTTCAGATACGGGCCGGCCCACCGCTCCAGGTTCTGCGGTCGCGCGTTGAGGGCGGCCAGCCCCATCTCCGTCGTCGGATAGCTGCCAACATCGAGTCGGTACTGGTCCAGCGCCTTTTCCAGCGAATCGATCTGCGCCTTGGTGATCTTGGTATTGGACTTGCTCACCTGATCGAAGTAGCGCGGCGCCACCAGGCCAGCGAGCAGGCCGATGATGACGATCACCACCAGCAGTTCGAGCAGGGTGAATCCGTGCGATCGCGGCGGTGTGGCGTGTGCTGCCCACTTAGGAGGATGGACGTCGAGGGAACGAGCTTGACGAGCGCATCGTGACGACGGGTTCATCGAAAGGAGTTTGGGCATCACGCTTAAGGCCTCCTTAAACGGGCACGGGACCCCCACGATTGAGGGGATCACCAGCCGACATGACGAGGGTGGCTCCGGCGCCGGCAACGCGGCGTCCCGAGGGTCCGCCCCCGAAGTGCGCGAAGGTCATTGCTACTTCGACTCGGCCGGCTTGACACGGCGTTGACGCCGACATTCCTCGCTGTCACTCTCGGCGCATGATCGAACGCGTTGGCTCTGAACGAATCGCGCGCGGTGCATCCGGCGTGCCGACGCGGCGATGCGGTCACGAATCGTTGAGGTGCCGCTCGTTGTCGCAGATCGCCCGCGGGACGGTACTCATCCTTTGCGTAGCGGTGCCGGCGCTCGGCCAGTGCCAGATCTACACGGGGACCTCCGAGCAGTCTGGCGCGCTGGTCCTGTCCAGCTTCGCCTCTGCCGACGCCCAAATCGTTCTGATCGCCGGCCCGGCGGGAAGCGGCGCTGCTTCCAACCCGACTCCCGCGGCGTCCAAGGCGCTGCCTTACCGGTCTGCCAAGCCCGTGTCCGAAGATCTGCGCCGGATCATCGAGGCCGCGGCAGCGCGCGCGGCCCTGTCGCCGCAGTTGATCCATGCGGTCATCGAGGCCGAGTCGCGCTACGAGCCTTCGGCCGTCTCACCGCGCGGCGCCATCGGGCTGATGCAGCTGTTGCCCACGACGGCCAAGCGCTTCGGTGCGCAGGATCCTTTCGACCCCGGTCAGAACGTCGCCGCCGGGACTGCCTACCTGAAATGGCTGATGACCTACTTCAACGAAGATCTGGAACTGGCACTGGCCGGCTACAACGCCGGTGAGCAGGCGGTCGTTCGTGCCGGGCGAAAGGTGCCCCCGTATCTTGAAACGCAGGCCTATGTCAAGAAGGTGATGGCCGCGTTCGAGCGCTCGCGTTTGGCGTCTTTATAAGCCGCGTCGGCGGCGTCGCGCACCACGATATACGCCTCCCTCATTTCTTGTCCGTCCACCATGAAGGGTGCGAATCGCGCGTCCGATGGCCGCAAGCCGGCGGAGCTTGCTGAGCACGTCGGCTCGGGAGGTCACGACGCGGCCTGCTCACACGCCAGGATCTCCGGGGCTTGGAAGTAGCTCCGATTCGACGATCACTCGCAAGTTCTTGTCGCCAATCGCTTCCCATGCCTTGCAAGGTCCGGACACTTTCAGAACATGCTGTCGGCGAAAGTCCAAGCCATGGAACGGCCCATTTGCGCGGCAGAGTCGGTCAGCGCCGACGTCTCGGAGTTCTTCCAGGCCGAACTCCAAGCTTTCGTGGCCAGAGCAAACGGCAGCGGTCGAGTGCCTGTGCGCGGGTCAAGGAGCTGAAGCGGGCGTGTCGCAGACAATCGCCGGCCAACGCCGCCGGAATCGAGCGTTCGGTGCAATAGTGGCCGAGCGAACCGCTCCTGAGGTCATTCGGCCGCTGCGCCCGCCGTACCAAGCGTCGCCAGAAACGCCTCGAGCAGACGCCACGGTAACGATGGAGATCGAGCTGCGCGGTGTGCTCGGCATCATAGCTAACGGTCTCAAGGATCGCCTTCAGAAGGTGGCACAGTTGCTGCTGGCGAAGGAGTAGCGTCCGCCCGTTCGGCTACCGGCGCGCCGGATGCTGGTGAACCGGAGCGTCCGGCCGAAACTCCTTGCGTGAACCCCAAGCGCGTCTACAGAGTCATGCAGTCAACGACTTGATCCTGCCGAAGACGCCAACTCGCCCTTACTCCAGCAGGCCGTATAGCGGCACCGTCGCTGTACCGAGCGGTGACACCGCTCGTGCTCGGACGGCTCAAGATCCGGTGCGACTCCGGCCAGACCGTCACCGCCACGTTCGCCAAGGACTGCTGCGACCGGGAGATCCCGACCTTCCGTACCTGGGAGGGAAAGTTCCTTCCTGGCGAAGCGGCGCGCATGCTGATCCAGGCGGTGGAGAGCATTTCGGGACAGGAGGTAGGGTGCCCGGCGGGAAGGTGCTGGAGTTCCTCTCCGATTCACGTAGGCCTTGCGGCGACGCAAGCCCCCGAAAGCCGTCGAGACCCGTCCCAAAAGAGTAGGAACGTGCCGGATTCGGGAACGGCGTTCGGTGGCGCCAGACCAATGTTGTCAAGACCGTTGCTGTCGTCTCCGATCGGGTCAAGGTTTTCGAACCAACCACGGTCGAAGCCGACGCGGCGGTCAGTGGGACCGTGGGCAGTTCCCAACTGGAACTCACGAGCGGTTCTGTCCAACTCAAACGTGCGGCCAAGAGCCAACACATGCCAAGGCCAGTTATTGCTGCCGGCATGTTCCCCTGAGCCCTTCTGCTCATAGTCCGTCGCGACGGCGGCGTGCGCTCGCCTGCAAGACAGAAGCGCCCGTGCCTGCGGGAAGTCGCTCCAACGATTCGCTTTGAGCGCAGCAGAGGGAACAGCCTACGGTAACGGTCGGACCGGCCCCAGCGACTGCGACTCTTCGAAGCGGTTCAATAACTCCGGTTGGCGAAGTCAACGCGGGAGGTTGCATGAAAGCATTTTCAGGCGGACTTGGGTGGCGATTTGTCGTCCCAATCGGACTGATCTTCGCTTCGACGCACACGGTGGCGCTGCCCAGCTTTGCGAGGCAAACGGGGCTGGAATGCGTGGCGTGCCATTTGAGTTGGCTCGAGTTGAGCACGGTCGGACGCCAATTCAAGCTGGGCGGTTACACCCTTATCAAGCCGGTGACAGAGGGAAAGCGGCCGATCGTTTCGCTGGCTCCGGAAGGCAACCCGCCGCTCCTGCCGCTCGCCGCCTTCCTGCAGGTATCGGCGGCACACACAGCGAACACCGGGACAGCTGGAGCCGACTCCACCATGTTCCCCAGGCAAAACGACGTCGTGCTCCAACAGGCGAGCCTCTTCCTCGCCGGACGCATTGCAGAGTACCTCGGCGTCTTCAGCCAATGGACCTATGACGGCGTGGCCCATCACAGCTCGGTCGACAACTTCGACCTGCGGGCTGCGAATCGCTACTCGAGCACCGGCATGGACGTGATGTATGGGCTGAGCCTGAACAACAGCCCGACGATGTCGGACATCTACAACACGACGCCGGTATGGGGATTCCCATTCACGAGCTCCCCGGTCGCACCAGCGTCGCCTCCAGCCACTCTGATCGAGGGTGGCTTGGCGCAACAGGTGGCCGGATTGACGGCGTACTCGATGTGGAATCGCACGCTCTATGCGGAACTGGGTGGCTATCGCACGGCTGACGGTGTCTTTTCCGCGCTCCGCGCAGGCGTCGATCGAAGCACAGCTGCCGTGCTTCGCGGCACAGCGCCTTACTGGAGGCTTGCGCTGCAGCGCGAATGGGATCAGGGCACCCACTCGGCGATGGTCGGAACTTACGGGTTGAACACGCGCAAGTACCCGGACTCCACCATGCCGTCCGGCGCGACCGACACCTTCCATGACGTTGGCGTCGACGCCCAGTACCAGTACATCACCGACGCGCATCGGATCGGCGCCCAGATCAACTACATCCGCGAGAAGCAGGGACTCGACGGCACGTTCGCGATGGAAGGCTCGAGCCACCAGAGCCTCAAGCTGAGCACCCTGAATTCGAAGTTGACGTACTACTACATGGCGAAGTACGGCGCCACATTGGGCTATCAGCGCGTGCGTGGCGACAGCGACGACGTTATCTACAACACCGGCGAAGCCGTGACTGGCAGCGCCAACGGCAGTCCGAACGCCTCTTCCTTCATCTTCGAGCTGAACTGGCTGCCCTGGCGCGACAGGCGTTTCACGCTGCAGTACACGGCTTACCGAAAGTTCAACGGGGCCAGCACCAACTACGACGGATTCGGCCGAAATGCTAAGGACAACAACACGCTGTACCTGCTGGCCTGGTTTCCGTTTTGACGCGGGGCCGGGCTCGTTTTCGCCGGACAAGGGGGAGGAGGATCCATGGAGGCCCGATCAATTCACATCTCGCGCCGTGCAGCGATCGTTGCGACCGCCCGAGTGCTCGTAAGCGCGGCGGGTGTTGCCATGATCGTGCCATTGCAGGTTTATGCCAAGGCAGCAAAGGCGGACTTCTTCTATCAGGACAAGCCGAAGGAAGGAAAAACCTGCGCCACTTGCCGCCTCTTCTTTGCCGCTGAAGCAGGCAAGGGCACTTGCGCCGTCGTCGAAGGAGACATATCGGCGACGGGATGGTGTATGGCCCATTCGCCGCGCAGCTGATCCGGGCCGGCTTCCTGAGCCCGCTTGGTGCTGCAGATCTCATCGACATCAAGGACTTGAAGCGTTGACGTCTTCGAACGTCAGCGAAGAGAGTGCCTTAGACGTGTTCAAGGACCGCCGAGAGCAGAAGACGCTCCGCTCCCTCGCGGTAGGCCCGGTGCGTTTGGCGAGCCCGCAAAGCCGTCGGACTCGGCCCGGACACCTTCAGGACACGTTGTCGACCCACCATTCAAGCCATGAACGCCTCATCTCCGCGACAGGGTTGGTTTAGTGTCGACGTCTCGGAGCTCAGACCTCCAGGGCCATCCATGGACTCCACCTTCCGAGTGAGTTGATGAGAGTTCGCACTTTCCATCGTGGCACTTCGTTGCCGGTTGCGGCAATGCGGCTAATTCGGGAAGGGGAAATCTCTTCCATTCGTTGGACCAACTGACGTGCAAACGCTCGCTATCACGCCTCTTATCGCGAGATCCTTCTCGGGTCGAGATTCGGTCATGGGTCACCGTCTCCTCTCGACCGCAAAGCCGAAGTACAACTGGCTTGATTCACCGGCCAGCCGACTTTTGAATGGACTGAACTGACTTCTCTTGCAATGCATGCGTTCGCGCTCGCCGCATGAGGCTGGCGAATCCGTGATACGGCAAGAACATTGCGACATCACGACGCTCCGACGCCGCTCGCCTCCATCGTGTCGAGCAGGGCCCCTAGTCCCCTCAATCGGCGCAGTCGAAGTCTTCCGTGAACCACGCGCAGAGAGGCCAGCGAGTCACATGCTTTCATTGTGCTTGCCCTCCCGTTGCCATAGCCGAGCTAGGGAATTGGCGGCGCGCAGTTCAATCGTGCGCTTGCCTCGTAAACGGAATGCGCGGGTTCTCACGCTGACGGGCAGCTGCCTAGGAGGTTGCGAACTCACGGTAGCGGCGGCGGATCCAACCGGTCGATGCAACACACTGACCACTACGTAGGCAGGAGGAGTGTTGCAGACGAAGTACCGTCTTCCTACCCGTTCGGTATCAAGGCCGTTCCACATCGGGGTTCTGGATTCCGGTCCGGCTGCGGTTTCCGGGCAATGGAAGGAGTTCGTCGGCGAACTGGCAAGGCGCGGATACCGCGAAGGCCGCGACCTGGTGTTTGAGCGCCGGTTCGGTGAGGAGCCGGACGGCGCTGGTTTCAACAAGTTCGCCGCCGAATTCGTAAGCTCTGCCTGGACATGAAGCTCAGCGGCAACGGAGCTTCGGGACGCCTGGCTGGTTGCGGCTGTCGCGCAACGCAGTGAACATCGTAAGTTTCGACCGCAACTTCGAAGGCTGCTTGGACGTGGTCAGTTCACGCTGCTGTTGGCGAGGCGTAGCGACGACGCAGAGGCCTTGGATTTGTGATGCAGGATGTAACGTTCGCGAGCATTCCACGATCTAAGCGAAATCGACCGTCGCCGCCAAGTCGCTTGCTGCACCCCTGCTCCGTCTTTGGCGACCGACCTTTCCTTTTCGTAACCCCTCGCGCGATCGCGGCAGGCAATGATCGGCGGATTGCCACCGCCAGGCTGACCATGAACCGCTGCCTCGCCCGCATCGTCTTCTCCATCCTGCTCGCCGTCACCGTGGGGGCTTGCGGCGGCAGCAAGAGCGCGGACGTCAGCCCCCAGTCGAGCTCGGCATCGACTCCCACTCCGGTGATCGCGCAGCCCCCGGTGGTCGTGCCGCCCGCTGGCCCGCCCGCGCCGGCGCCCAAGGTCGCCGCGCTTTCGTTGCCCGCGACGACACCGACCGCCATCGGGACCTTGACCCCGATGGTCGCGACGGCGACCGACAAGTCCGGGGCCGCTGTCACCGGCGTGTCGCTCACCTGGGCGAGCACGGACCCCAGCATCGCGACCGTGGAGGAGGGCGGCGTCGTGACGCCCGTTCGCGCCGGATTCACGACGATCACGGCAACGATCGATGGTATCTCCGCGTCGGGGACGCTGTCGGTGCGCGGCAAGACCAGGACGCCGACACGCTCGCGCTACGTCGGCACCAACCTCTCGGGTATCGCCTACTACTCGTCGCAGTTCCCGTTCGCCGACATGATGAAGAGCGGCGGCGGCTGGGCCTCGCGCGACGACAACGGCGTCTGGGGCGCACCGTTCCCGGCGATGACCGCCGACGGCTATCCCTCAGCGCTCGCGCCGGGCCAGCACGCGCTCAGCGCCGTCGCCTGGAGCGACAGCCATTTCGCGCCCGGTCGCTACGTCGTCCTCTGGGACGGCGACGGGGCGATCAGCTTTCCGCTCAGCAACGTGACGATCGCCGAATCGGCCCCGAACCGGATCGCGATCGACGTCGCCGATACCAGCGGCAGCCTCTGGGTCGGCATCGATCGAACCAGCGCGACCAACCCGGTGCACAACGTCCGCTTCCTCTGGCCCGGGACCGAGGCGACGTATCGGAACGAGCCCTTCAATCCGGTCTTCCTCGCCAAGATCGCGCCGTTCTCGCTGCTTCGCTTCATGGACTGGGGCGCGACCAACGGCTCGCCGGTGGTCGAGTGGGCCGATCGCGCGCACGTCAACGACCTGACGTGGGCGACGGCCGCGGGCGTGCCGATCGAGACGATGATCGACCTCGCCAACTCGCTCCACGTCGACCCGTGGTTCTGCATCCCGCACCAGGCGAGCGACGACTACGTACGCCAGTTCGCGACGCTCGTGCGCGGCCGCCTCGACCCGGCGCTGCACGCGCACATCGAGTACTCGAACGAGGTCTGGAACACGGGCTTCGCGCAGACGACGTGGGCCAACGCGCGCTCGCAGGCGCTCGGCCTCGACAGCCCGTTCGGCCAGCCGGCGATCTTCTACGCGACGCGCTCGGTGCAGATCTTCAAGATCATCCAGGGCGTCTTCGGGCCGGCCGAGAGCGGCCGCATCGTCCGCGTCCTCGCCGGCCAGGCGGCGTGGGACAACTTCCTGACCGCGATGCTCGCCTACAAGGACACCGCCGCCAACGCCGACGTGATGGCGGTGGCACCCTACTTCGGCGCGGCCGCTGCCGGTGATCCGGCGCAGGTGGCGACGACGCTGACGCTCTCGAGCGATCAGATCGTCGATCAGATGCTCGTCAATGTGCGCGGCGACATCAAGTCGTGGATGTCGAGGAACGCCGACCTGGCCGCGAAGTACCACCTCAAGCTCAAGGCCTACGAGAGCGGCCCGGGCGACAGCACCTCGTACTTCCCGGCCGACAAGCAGGACGCGATGACCGCCTTGTTCGTCTCGGCGCACAACAACCCGCGCATGCGCGACGTCTACGCCGAGTACTACGGCCAATGGGTCGGCGTGGGCGGCGACACGATGAATCAGTACAGCGACATCGGCGGCTGGTCGAAGTGGGGTCTCTGGGGATCGCTGCAGTACGTGACGCAGGATCCGGCGACTGCGCCGAAGTATCAGGGGCTGCTGAACTTCATCGCGTCGCACCCGGCGCCGTGATCGCAGGCGCACCTCTGGTCGAGCGAACGGCAATGGCCGATGCCTGTCACCCCGCCTACCGACCCACCAGAGCCGGCACCCTCCGGAGCCATCGATTCTTCCTGCCTGCCGTCGGCGCGCTGACCGGCCCGGACTGCGCCTCGAGACTCTCGAGCTCCAGAAACGAAAAGCACCCGCCGGATCTCCAGCCGCCGGTGTCGATGAAATAGACGTTGCCGAGCACCTTCACGTAGGGCACCGTCGCGTGACCGTGGATCACCGCTCGGACGTTCTTGATGGGATTCGGGTACTGCCTCGTGTAGCGTTCCCTGGACCACAGGCAGCACTCGGCGACGGCGCTGGTCGGGTCGATCTTGCTCCAGGGGACCTGCTGCATTTCGCGCCAGTCGTCGAAGGGACAGTCGGCGTGCACCATGCCGATCAGGCCGAGCGACGTTTCGATCTCGAGCGCCAGGGGCAGGGCGCGCAGACGCCGTCCCAACCGACTTCGCTTGGGCCCCGAGATCTTCTCGAGCCAGGCGCCTCCATGCCTCAGGTGATCGGCGCCGTGGTAAGGGATGCCGAGGGCGGAGCGCCAGGCCATGAAGTCGTGATTGCCGCAGATGGCGTGAAACCAGGGCCGGTCGAGCCATTCGACCGCTTCCGATGACTCGAGGCCGCGGTCGACCAGGTCGCCGACGGAAAACAGCCGATCCACTTGACCATCGAAGCCGAGAGCGTCCAGGCCGCGGGTCAGATCGGAGAAGCAGCCGTGGATGTCGCCGACGGCGAAGTCGCGGCCGCGCTGATTCCGCGCAAAGCGAGGCATCGCCGCCGCCTGAGGAACGTCGAAGCAAAGCTCAGGTCCGGTCGCGGCGTGCATGTCTCGGCGACGGTACTACAGGCCCCGGTCGTTTCGTGAGCGCTCCTTCTGCCGACGTGAACTAGTTGTCGAGCGGCCTGACCGCGGCGCGTCGTTCCTGGCCGCGGCCGAGCGCCAACGACAGCACCAGCCACAGAGCCGCCACCGGGAGCGCGCACAGCGCGACGACGCCGAGCTTGAGGCCGATCGCCTGCAGGCTGTCGAACGCCCATCCGGAGAGCGCGTCCGAGCCGCGATAGACGACGACGTCGATGAAGCTCTTGGCCTTGTACTTCTCCTCGCGGTCGACGACGGTGAAGAACACCTGGCGCGCCGGGTTCGCGATCGCGAAGTTCATCCAGCGCTGCGCCACCTGGAAGACGAGCACGACGGCGAGCGTCGGGCTGAAGCCGAGCACGGCGAAGCCGACGAGGTAGACCGCCGGCAGCGCGCCCGCCGCGGCGCCGCAGCCGAAGCGTTTCAAGAACCGGCCGGTGGCGAAAAGCTGGGTGACGAGGCTCAGCAGCCCGACGGCGAGGTCGACTCCGGCGAAGACGCGCGTCTGCGCCGCCGCGCCGTGCACTTCGGCGGCGACGATGTGCGCCTGGGCGAAATAGAGCACCGTCGCGCCGAATGAGAGCAGGCTGACCCAGGCGGCGATGCCGAGCAGATAGGGCGAGCGCGCGATCTCCGTCAAGGCGGAGAACGCCCCGCCGCCGACCGGGCGCTCGTCGCGGCGCGGGCCTTCGGCCGCTGCCGTCGTGCGCTCGAGGCGATGGACGCAGAGCACGGCGAGCTCGAGCAACACGAGCGCGACGAGGAGCAGGTTCGCGGGCCCGAGCGGGCCCGAGAGCGCAATCGTCAGCACCGGGCCGAGGAGCGCGCCGGCCGTACCGCCGGCCCCGATGAAGCCGAACAGGCGCTTGCCCTGTTCGCTGTCGAAGAGGTCGGCCATGAACGACCAGAACACCGCCACCGCGAACAGGTTGAAGACGCTGACCCAGACGAAGAAGATGCGTGCGACCGCGACCGGCTCGATGCCGAGCACCAGCAGCAGCCAGAAGAGCGCGAGGTTGGCGGCGAAGAAGTGGTACACGACGACGATGAAGCGGCGCCGCGGCCATCGCGCGACGAGAGCCCCGTAGAGCGGCTGCGCGACCAGCAGCGTCGCGAAGGTGGCGGTGAAGAGCCACGGCAGCGCCTTGATGCCGCCGGCGATCGCGCTCTGGTCGCGCAGCGGGCGCAGCACGTAGTACGCGGCGAGGAGCGCGAAGAAGTAGGCGAACGACCAGAGCACGGCGCGCCGCTCCGAGCGCGTGGCCGGCATCAGGCCGCGCCAGCGGCCCGCCGGGGCCGTCACGGCGCCGAGCGCAGCTTCTCGCGCAGCTCCGCCGCGTTCGCGCTCGGGCCGTAGCCCGGCGCGCCGCGCTGGAAGCGGCGCGCTTCGGCGAGGCCGCCGGCGACGACCGGCTCGAAGCCGGCCTCCTGGACGAGCTCGGCCGCGACCTTCACCGCCTCGGCGTCGTCGCCCGCGATCGGGATCGGCAGCTTCGGATCGGCGCGGCCGGCCTCGCTGGCGATGATCGTGTAGCCGATGGTGTTGAAGACGCGCACGAGGCGCGCGCCGGGAAGAAATTTCTGCGACGTGAGACCGATGCCGTCGCGATCGGCGACGTCGGCGACCGCGCCGTCGCGACCGGCGACGGCGTTGCCGCAGTCGAGCACGATCCTGCCCTTGAGCGCCGCGCCGTAGTCGCGACCGATCTCGGCCATCGCGCCGTAGGGCACGGCGAGAAAGATCACCTCGCCGAAAGCGATCGCCTCGGCCACGCTGCCGGCGCGCGCGGGCGGGCCGAGCTTCGCCGCGACCTCCCTGGCTTCGTCGGCGCTCTTGGCCGAGAACATGACCGGGTGTCCGGCCTTGACCCAGAGGCCGCCGACGGTGCCGCCGATCCGGCCGGCGCCGATCGTGCCGATGCGCAGCTTGTCGCCCGTCGGCTGCGCCTGCGCGATGCGCCACGGCAAGGCCGCCGCCAGGCCGAGCACGCCGCCGGCGATCAGCAGCGTCCGGCGTTCGACATCGATGAGATGGCGCATCACGATCTCCAGGGCCCGGTGATGGGCGACGCCATCATCGTGCCGTCGGCCGAGCCGCGCAACCGAGGGGCGCGACGGCCCTACCATGAGCGTCGTTGCCGGAGCCCTCGATGAGCATGAAGCGTCGCGATTTCCTCCAGACTGCCGCCGCCCTCGGCGCGATCGGCGCCTTGTCGCGCGCCGCCTTCGCGGCCGACGGACCGAAGGAGCGCCTGCGCATCCTGATCCTCGGCGGCACCGGCTTCACCGGGCCGCACCAGGTGCGCTATGCGCTCGAGCGCGGTCATCACGTCACGCTCTTCAATCGCGGCCGTCGGCCGCAGCCGTGGCCCGGCGACGTCGTCGAGCTCACCGGCGATCGCAACACCGGCGACCTGCGATCGCTCGAGACCGGCGAGTGGGACGTCTGCATCGACAACCCGACGACGCTGCCGTTCTGGGTGCGCGACGCCGGCCGCGTGCTGCAGGGCCGCGTGCGCCAGTTCGTCTTCATCTCGACGGTCTCGGCCTATGCCGCCAACGACAAGGTCGACCAGGACGAATCGGCCCTGACCGCCGCCTACCAGGGCGTCGATGCGATGGCCGAGACGCAGGACACGCTGAGGGCCGACATGGCGCTCTACGGACCGCTCAAGGCCGCAAGCGAGGCCGAGGCGCGACGCTGGTTCGGCGCGGCCACGACCGTGATTCGGCCCGGGCTCATCGTCGGTCCGGGCGACGAGACCGATCGCTTCACCTACTGGCCGGTGCGGCTCGCGCGCGGCGGCGAGGTCCTCGCGCCGGGCGACGGCTCCGATCCGGTGCAGTTCATCGACGCGCGCGATCTCGCCGAATGGACGATCCGCATGGCCGAATCGCGCACGACCGGCACGTTCAACGCCACCGGTCCCGCGGCCCGGCTGACGACGCGCGAGATGCTCGTCGGCATCGGCGCCGGGGTGCGCTCGGACGCGCCGCTGACCTGGGTGCCGACATCATTCCTCGAGAAGGAGAAGGTGCAGGCGTGGTCGGACCTGCCGGTGTGGGTGCCCGGCGAAGGCGACAGCGTCGGCTTCGCGCGCCGCGACATCGGCCGCGCCCTGCGCGCCGGCCTCACCTTCCGTCCGCTCGCCACGACCGCGGCCGAGACGCTGGCGTGGTTCCGCGATCAGCCGGCCGCGCGCCAGGCCAAGCCGCGCACCGGCCTGACGCCGGAGCGCGAGGCGGAAGTGCTGGCGCAGTGGAAGGCGAGCACGGGCGGGAAGCGTTGACGTGCTGTCGGTGCGACAGGGCGCGAGCTATGCCAGCGGCGTGCGCTCGAGATATCGCCGCCGCCACGGCTTGAGCAGCAGGATCGCCAGCACGGCGGTGACGATGTCGAGCGTGATGGCGGTGCCGAAGACCGGCACCCAGCTGCCGAGCTTCTCGTGCATCAGTGCCGCCAGCGGGCCGCCGAAGATCGCGCCGACCCCCTGGGCGATGTAGAGCCAACCGTAGTTGGCAGTGGCGTGCGCGGTGCCGAAGGTATCGGTCAGGGTCGAGGGGAAGAGAGAGAAGATCTCGCCCCAGCCGAAGAAGACGACGCCTGACATGATCACGAACGCCAGCGGCTGGTCGCGCAAGGTCAGCCACAGCGCCATCGCCACGCCCTCGAGGGCGAAGGCGAGGCACATGGTGTTTTCGCGGCCGTAGCGGTCGGAGATCCAGCCGAAGAACGGCCGCGTCAGGCCGTTGGTCAGGCGATCGACCGTGAGCGCGAGCGGCAGCGCCGCCAGACCGAAGACGAGCGTGCCGGCGACGCCGAAGTCGCGCGCGAACGTCGCCATCTGCGACGTGACCATGAGGCCGGAGGTCGACATCATCGACATCATCACGAACATCAGCCAGAAGATCGGCTCGCGCAGCATGGCCGATGGACCGACGTCTCGCGCCTGGCGCGCGCCGCTGCGCGAGGGCATGGCCGCAAATGCCGTGACCTGACCTTGCGGTTGGCGCAGCCCCTGCGCCGCCAGCGCCCCGACGACCGCGAAGATCAGGCCGAAGCGGACGAGCGTCTGCTCGAGCCCGAGGCTGGCCAGCTCGCTCGAGATCGGAAAGGTCGTCAGGATGGCCCCCATGCCGTAGCCGGCCGCGACCATGCCGACGGCGAAGCCGCGCTGCTGCGGGAACCAGCGGACCATGTGGCCGACGACGCCGACGTAGACGATGCCCGTGCCGAGCCCGCCGATCACGCCGTACGTGAGATAGAGCGCCGAGAGGCTGCCGACATGCGCCGCCAGGACCCAGCTCAGGCCCGACAGGATCGCGCCGATCGTGATGAGACGGCGCGGTCCGAAGCGATCGACCAGGCTGCCCTGGAACGGCGAGAAGAAGGTCTGCAGCACGATCAGCAGCGAGAACGTGATCTGCAGCGTCGAGAGCGCCACGCCGAACTTCGCGGTCAACGGCTTGGTGAACAAGGTCCAGACGTACTGCGGGCTGGAGATGGCCATCATGCAGACCAGGCCGAAGAGCAGCTGCGCCCAGCGGTTGTGGATCGAGACGGCGGCCGGCGTGCTGCCGGTCGTGCTGAGTGACGTCATCGTGGGCTCCGTGGCTTGGTGCCCGACCTATGCAAAGCGCGTGCCGAAATGTTGCCGCTCGGGCCTGCGCTGGCGCTCCGCGAACCTGGGATCAGGGTGCAAAACAGGGCATCGATCACCGTGACGCGGCGCGAACCCGTCCTGACGCGAGCCGCGATGGTGCGTCGCCAGGCGTTGGCGGCCGGCGACGTGGACGAGCACCGCTGCCGGAGCTACACGTGGAGCAGCAAGTGTTCACGCTCCCACGGCGAAATCACTTTCATGAATTCATCGTGCTCGACTTCCTTGACCTCGGTGTACACGGTGACGAACTCGTCGCCGAGGATCTCGCGCAAGGCCTCGTCGTCGCGCAACAACTGAAGCGCCTCGCCGAGGCTGCGAGACAGCATGTAGCCCTGCTGGTACGCGTCGTCGGTGCATGCGGCGCTCGGCTCGATGCGATTGCGCATGCCGAGATAGCCGCAGGCCAGCGTCGCGGCAATCGCGATGTAGGGGTTGGAGTCGGCGCCGATGACACGGTTCTCGATCCGACGTGCCGACGGCGGCGCGATGGGCGCGCGAATGCCGACGGTCCGGTTGTCGCTGCCCCAATGGGTGTTGATCGGCGCAGCGGTGTAGCGGGCCAGCCTGCGGTAGCTGTTGACGTAAGGCGCGAACAACGCCATCGCTGCCGGGATGTAGCGCTGCAGGCCGCCGATGTACCAATGGAACTCTTCGCTCGGCGTTCCATCCGCCTTGCTGAAGAGATTGCGTCCGCTCGCCTTGTCGACGATGCTCTGGTGGACGTGCATCGCGCTCCCCGGCTCGCCCGCGATCGGCTTGGCCATGAAAGTCGCATGCATGTCGTGGCGCAGCGCCGCCTCGCGCAGCGTGCGCTTGAAGAAGAACACCTGATCGGCGAGCGAGAGCGGGTGCGAATGGAAGAAGTTGATCTCCATCTGGCCCGCGCCGGTTTCGTGGATCAGCGTATCGACGTTGAGCTCCATCTGCTTGCAGTACTGGTAGACGTCCTCGAACAGGGGATCGAACTCGTTGACGGCATCGATCGAATACGACTGGCGCGTGGATTCGGACCTGCCGCTGCGCCCGATCGGCAGCCTGAGCGGCAAGTCGGCATCGCTGCTGCGCGCGACGAGGTAGAACTCGAGCTCGGGAGCGACCACCGGCGACCAGCCGGCTTCGTCGTAGTAGCGGCAGACGCGCCGCAGCACCGAGCGCGCAGCGTACGGGACGAGCTGGCCGGTTCGGTCGTAGCAGTCGTGGATCACCTGCGCCGTCGGATCGCTCGCCCACGGGACGATGCGCACCGTGGCCGGGTCCGGCCGGAGATCGATGTCCGGGTCGGTCGGATGAACGACCTTGAGGAATGGTCCGCGGCGCGGCACTTCGCCGCCCACGCTCAATGCGACGGTCCCCTCCGGAAGACGCAGTCCGCGCTCCGCGGTGAAACGGTTTCGGGGCAGGATCTTGCCGCGGGCGATGCCGGCAAGGTCGGGCACCAGGCACTCGACCTCGGTGACGCGACGCTCGTCGAGCCAGCGCTCGAGGTCGGCGAAGTCGGTCGGCTCGGTCGTTTGGACCATCGGTACTGCTGTCATGGGTTTAACGCTTGCCGTGATAGCTGCGAGCGGCGTCACCGAGAGCGCCGAAGAGGCGCATGGACACCGGGTTCTGCGCCGCTTGCCACTCGGGATGCCATTGCACGCCGAGGGCGAAGCCGCTGCCATCGGCAATGGAAAAGGCCTCGACCAGGCCGTCGGGCGCGCGCGCTTCGACCCGAAGGCCCGGGGCGAGCCGCTTGATGCCCTGGCCGTGCAGCGAGTTGACCTGGATGACGCGTTCGCCGAGCAGCGCGTCGAGAACGCCCCCGGGTTCTATCGAGACGTCGTGCGAGATGCCGTACTGGACCTCGATGGCGTCGTCGTCGCGGTCGCGGTGGTCGCGGTAGCCCTCGACCGCGTGCACGGCCTGGAAGAGGCTGCCGCCGAGGGCGACGTTCGCTTCCTGGAAGCCGCGGCAGATCGCGAACAAGGGCATTCCGAGCGCGACCACCTTCGGGACGATCGGCAGCGTCCAGGCGTCGCGTTCCGGGTCGAGGGGGAGCGATTCGTCGAGCACCGTTTCGTCGAAGTGGCTCGGATGGACGTTCGACGGCGAGCCGGTGAGCAGCACGCCGTCGGCGACCGCGAGCAGGTTGTCGAGCTCGTGGGAGCTGGCTCCCGGAACGATGATCGGCTGGCAGTCGGCGAGCCAGACTGCGTCGACGTACTGCTTGGCCACGACATGAAACGGGTCGCGTCCCAACAAGCGGTTGCAGGCAGGAACGAGAACGATCGGGCGAGCGCCCTTGACTGCAGGCGCGGACGGGTTCATGACGCCTTCCTCCGGGCACTTGTCATGCCCGGGCCGAAGCGCTTGGCTCACTGGCCGCGACGCTCCGGCGCTCGGCGATGCGCCGCGCATACACGCCCATCACCTCGCGATAGAGCGCGCTGCCGAGGACCTGGTCCTCGTTGCCGTGGTCGACGTTGGGATTGCAGTTGACCTCGATGACGCAGCAGCGATCGCCGACCTGCTTCAGGTCCACCCCGTACAGGCCGCGGCCGATCAGATTGGCCGCACGCAGCGCGGTGCTGACGACGATCTCCGGCGTCTCGCCGACCGAGAGGGCGACCGTCTTGCCCTCGATCGTCTGCTCCCCCGGCTCGGCCTGGACCACCTTCCAATGGCCCGGCGCCATGAAGTACTTGCACACGAACAGGGGCCGGCGATCGAACACGCCGACGCGCCAGTCGAATCCCGTGGGCAGCCACTCCTGGGCGATGAGCAGCTCGGAGATCGCGAAGAACCGGTTGGCCTGGCTCTCGAGCTGCTCCGGCGCTTCGATCTTCAGCACGTCGAGGCCGAAGCCGCTGTCCGGGAGCTTCAGCACGCAGGGCAGGCCGAGCGTCGCGATCACCTGGTCGAGGTTCTCGCGCTGCACGATCATCGTCTTGGGCTCGGGGACGCGGTGCCGGCTCATCAGCTCGCGCAGGTAGACCTTGTTCGTGCACTTGAGGATCGAGTCCGGATCGTCGACGACGGGCATGCCGAGCGACTCGGCGCGGCGCGCGAACTCATAGGTGTAGCCGTCGACGTAGGTGCCTGCCCGGATGAAGAGGCCGTCGTAGCGGGCGAGCTGCTCGAGCGCGTCGGGGCCGACCACTTCCGCCGCCAGACCCACGGACGGCGCCGCCTCCAGGAACCGATCGATGGCCTTCTCGTTCGACGGCTTGTGCTTCTCGTCCGGGTCGCACAGGATGGCGATCTTCGGCCTGTCGCCGCTCTTGCGCGGTTCACGCGACGGCTCGCTGCGGGCGACGAACGCCTTCGCCGCCTCGAGGAGGACCGGCCGGTGCTGCGCCGGCACGTCGGCGACGCCGATGGCGTCGATCTTCTCCAGCGTCCAGCGCCCGTCGGCACGCACGAAGCGCGCACGCAGCAACGGTGCCTTGGCCTCGGCGAACAGCTGCTGCGCGAGCGCCGGATGCAGGTCGGCCGGATCGCGGCCGAAGTAGCTGTCGAGCTCGAAGCGCTCGCTCGCGTCATGGTGCAGCGTCTCGTGCACGAGCTCGTCGAGCTTGGCGGCGACGGCGTGGACGCGCTCCTCGGATTTCAGGTCCTCGATCGTCTTCACGTCCGGCAGCGGCCGGTGCCCGCGCGCTTCGCCGAGCAGCGAGACGTAGTAGCCGCGCCCCTGGTAGCGGTTGGAGCGGCACAGGTTGATCACCTGCGCGCCGCCGCCGGCATCGTTCGCGCTGTCGGCGAGGTAGGTGCGTGCCGTCGTGACGCTCGCGCCCGCAAGCTCGAAGGGCCAGTCCTGGCTGCGGTCGATGACGAAGATGGCTTTCATGCGAGGGGCGGGCGAGAAGGCGCACGGAATCGTCCATGGCACTCATCCACCTCGCAGTCGGACGCAGCCGATATCGGACGTCGGGCGACGGCGCAACTGCGCTGTCGTCGACGGTCAAGGCGGCCGGTCGAAGTCGCTTGCCGGCCGTTTCCCCTGGAACGCCGCTTGCCGGATCCATTGCAGGGCGAGGGCGTCAAGCCGCGGTGTGTCGACGGCGGAATGAGGTTGCGATGATCACAGGCGAATCGGGTTCGAAACAACCTCGATCGGGGTCGCTGGTCGAGGAGGATTCGGGCGCACCGACGCCCGAAGCACCCGCCAAGGGAGACACCGAACGCGCGACGGGCGAAAAATTGTCCGAGGAAGAGGGGATCACCGAGCAGAAGGACGACCGGAGCGATACCGGCGTCGCGCCGGATTCGGAAGAAGAGGCCCATGAGCCCGTCGATCCGCACCCCGACACGCCCGACGATTTCGATGAGGGCGTTGAATGCGACCGGGAGAGCGTCGAGGCGGTGCGAAAGGATCCGTGATCCGCTGAGGAATGCCAATGAGCGCGCGCGCCTGCGCGCCAACCTCTAGGGAAGCATTGATCGAATCAGCACGCCGTTCAGCAGCACGATGAGAATCGTCGCGGCGATGGCGACGACTGCCGTCTTCCGGGTGGTCACGAAATTGCCCATCACCCGCCTTCGCGACGACACCACGACGAGCGCAATCAGCGGCAACGGCAAGACGAAGCTCAGCACGACCTGGCTCAGGACCATGGCCGTGGTCGTGTCGAAGTAGTGCGCGACGACGAACGCGGGCACCATCGTGACCAGGCGCCTGACCCAGATCGGAATGCTCAAGCGAACGAAGCCCTGCATGATGACCTGGCCCGCCATGGTGCCGACCACCGAGCTGGAGATCCCGGACGCGATCAGGGCCAGGAGGAAGATCGTCGCCGCGCCGGCGCCGAGCGCCGGAACCAGGGTGTGATAAGCGACACCGATGTCGGTGATGCCCGGCGTTGTCCTGAACACCGACGCGGACATCATCACCATCGCCAGGTTCACCATTCCCGCCAGGCCGAGCGCCATCACGACCTCGCGGTTCGAGAACCGCAGCAGGCCGCGGCGCTCGACGTCGTTGCGCGCAGGCGTCCTGCCTTGCGTCAAGCCCGAATGCAGGTAGAGCGTGTGCGGCATGATGGTCGCGCCGATGATCCCGACCGCCAGGATGAGCGCCTTGGCGTCGGGCAGTTGCGGAACGACGCTGTGCAGGAGCGCGGCGCCCCAGTCCGGCGGTGCAAGAACGAGCTCGCACAGATAGCTGAGCCCGATCACGCCGACCAGCGCCGCGATCGCCAGCTCGAGCGGCCGGAAGCCGCCCTTGTCGAGCTGCAGGATGGCGAAGGTCACGACTCCGGTGACGCCCAGCCCGCACAGCAGCGAGACGTTGAACAGCAGCGAGATGCCCAGGGCACCGCCCAGGAACTCGGCGACGTCGGTTGCCATCGCGGCGATCTCCGAAGCGATCCACATGCCGACGACGACCGGCCGCGAAAACTCGTCGCGGCAGACCTCGGCGAGGTTGCGGCCGGTGACGATGCCGAGCTTGGCCGACAACGCCTGGAAGAGCATGGCAGCGAGATTGGCGACCACCACCACCCACAACAACGTGTAGCCGTAGCTCGAGCCGGCCTGGAGGTTGGTCGCGAAGTTGCCGGGGTCCATGTAGCCGACCGAGGCGACGACGGCCGGTCCGGCGAACGGGAGGAACGCTCGTACGCCCGTGCGTCTGCCCGCGAGCGCGGCACGGACGGCGCGCTCGGTCCGCAGCGTCGCGCCGGGCAGCGCGGCCACGTCGGCGGACGCGGTCGGCAAGGGCGGCGACACCGGGCGTGCTCGTGAAGACGGCGCAGAGGCGAGCGGTCAGGCCCTGGCTCTAAAGCGGCACGACGTTCGGACGCGCGCTCGGGAACCGCGCCAAGGTCTCACGACTGATGTTGAGGTGCTCCATCACCAGCTGCGGCGGCGTGTGGGTGAGCCAGTCGGAGAGCGAGACCTCGGCATAGTGGTCGGACTTGAAGAGCTCGAGGAACACCAGGTCGGTGTTGCCGGTGTTCTGCACGAAGTGGCCGAGGCTCTTCTTCACGTAGCCGATGTCGCCCGGCCGGAAATCGGCGGTCTGGGCCTTCGGGCCGGCATCGAACACCGTCATCCGGCCCTCGCCCTTGAGGTAGTACTGCCATTCGTCGGCATTGGGATGCCAGTGCAGCTCGCGCAAACCACCGGGCCTGACCGTGACCAGCGCAGCGGCGACGGTTTTCGCTGCGTTGAAATTGCGGCTGTCGGCGATCTGCACGAACCCGCCCCGCGTCTGCCGGACCGGCGCCAGGCTGCCCAGCGAGAACACGAACGGATGGGCCGGGGTGCCGCGGCCGGATTGCACGGCACGCTGGTCGGCCTCGAGCGGGCCGGGGTTTTCGCCCTGGAAGATCCAAAGGTTGTGGAGCGGAATGTTCTTGAAGGCGTCGACGGGCACGCCGAAGTTCAACGCCAGCACGTCGGGCGGCGTGTGCGCCAGCCAGTCGCTGACCATCAGCGTGTCGAACTCCGTCGCCTTGCCGTCGTCGAACGCCAGCACGAACTCGGCGCCGGTCGGACCGAGGCCCTGCAGCGAGTGCGGAAGGCCCGGCGGGAAGTACCAGAGATCGCCGGTCTTCACGTCGGCGACTTGGGGATGACCCTCCTCGTCGAGGATCGTGATCCGGCACTGCCCGGAGACCATGATCGCCCACTCGGCCTGCTGGTGCCAGTGCAGCTCGCGAATGCCGTTCTCGGCGAGGCGCATGTTGACGCCGGCGATGTCCTGGGAGATCGCGAAGTCGGCCTGAGTGACCTCGCGCGCCCAGCCGCCGTTCTGATAGCGCTTGTGCGCGTTGTTGAACGACGCCCAGAAGAGCGGCATGCCGTTCACGTCGGTGGCGGGCGGGTCCTGGAACGACGGAAACTGCTTCGCCAGCGCGGGGTTCTGCGGCCCGGGATCGTCCAGGCTCGTGCTGCTCTTGCCGTTGATCCTGCCCTCCTGCGGGCTGTCCGGATTGCCGAACGAGGCCGCACGCGCGGACGCGGCGACGCCGACCGCGGCCGCGGCCGCTGCTGCACCGACCAGCACCTTGCGCCGCGGCAAGTCGACGATCCTGGCTGCGGGCACGTCAGCGTCGGTTTGTGAAGTCGTCCACTTCATAGCTTCTCCTCGCGAATCCGGCAGGAACACCCTGCGCCGTCGATGCACTCTCGACGCCGACGGTTACGAGGCGATTGCGATTGAGCGGCGCGAAACGACAGGCGAAATGACGATGCGCCGCGACCGGCGCGCTCGAGCCGATCGTCCGGTCGCCGACACGCCGTCCCCTAGAGGCTCCTCACTAAGATTGCTGCACCGCAGCAAAATGAGGTTGCAATGGTCCCTTCCACCTCTATACTTCATCCATGTTGCACTGCAGCACAAACGGGCAAGTCAACCCCTAACACCCAAGGAAACCTCATGATCACCGCCGAGCAAATCGTCAACACGCAGAAGACCCGCGTCGAAACCCTTTTCGGCGTGACCGACAAGGTATTCGAAGGCGTCGAGAAGTTGATCGCACTCAACCTCCAGGTCGCCAAGACCGCAATGACCGAAACCGCGCAGACCGTCCAGGCCGCCCTGGCGGCCAAGGACGCGCAAAAGCCGTTCGCGCTGCAGGCGAGCCTGCTTCAGCCGGCCGCCGAGAAGGCCGCTGCCTACGGCCGCTGCGTCTACGAGATCGCGGCTTCGACGGGCGCCGAAGTGAATCGCGTCGCCGAAGCGCAGATCGCCGAGGCGCAAGCCAAGTTCATGGCGCTCGTCGACGACGCCGTCAAGAACGCGCCGGCCGGCACCGAGAACGGCGTCGCCCTCATCAAGTCCGCGGTGGCCGCGGCCAACGACGCCATCCAGACCGCTCGCAAGGCGGCCAAGCAAGCCACCGAAGTCGCCGCGGCGAACTTCAACGCGGTGTCCACCACCGCGGTCCGCGCGACGAAGGGCAAGCGCGCCGCGTGAGGCAGCGCTGAAGGATCGTCGAGCATGCGGGACCGCCAGGCACCCGCGTGACTCGAAGTGACCCGGCAGCCATCTTCATCGGTCGAAGCACGAACCGCGACGCTGCAACATGAACACCGATGAGAGACTGAAGCTCGCCCTGGAAGACGTTCTCGCCGACCTGTGGCATGCGCGGCGGACCGGCGATATCGGCCGATTGGCGCTGCTGAGCTACTGTGACGTCCGGCGCTGGGCACGCGTCGCGCGTCACCAGGGGCTGGCGGAGCGCTCGCACCAGCTCGTCCTCAGCTGTCCGCACTCCGACCGACAGGAGTTCCTTGCCGCGGTCGATGGACTCATCGCGGAGATGGAACAGGCACACGCTGAGCTGGTCGTTGCGGTCTGATTCACTTGCGGCAGTCAGAACGCGAGCGCTGGTCCAAGGTCGCGCGCGACAGGGGCGCCAAGGTGGACTGGAAGCATTGCACGCAGGTTGCTGCTGTCGACTCCTTGCTGCCCTTCTTTGCCAGCGAAGTCGGGGCTCGAAAGGGCGTCGTTCGAGCGACGATCTAGCTCGCTCGCTGAGCTTGTCGAGGCGGTCGTGCATCGCGACGCACGACCTGCGGTGGCACGCCGAACCCGCGGACGAACGCCTCGCGCATGTGACGCCGATCGCGAAAGCCCGTCTCCCTGGCGACGATCTCGAGGGGATGGCGCCCCTGTTCGATCATCAACCGGGCAGCCTCCAGACGCAGCCCCTCGACGGCCCTGGCAGGTGAGCTGCCGGTCTCCAGGGTGAAGACACGGCTGAACTGGCGCGGGCTGAGGCGCTGCGGGCGCAGGTGCTCTTCTGGCCGGTGACGAACGCGAACTTCGAGAACGCTTCCTACGATGAGTTCGCGAACGACCACTTCCTGACCAGAAGCATGATGAAGTGGTTCTGGGACGCGTACACGACGGACCCGAAGCAGCGTCGGGAGATCTGCGCCTCGCCGCTGCTGGCGACCGCGGAACAGCTCGAGGGCTTGCCGCCCGCCCTGGTACAGACCGCCGAGAAGGACGTGCTCCGCGACGAGGGCGAGGCCTATGCCCGCAAGCTCGACGCGGCCGGCGTCAGCGTGGTGGCCACGCGCTACAACGGCATGATTCACGACTTCGGATTGCTCAACGTGTTGAGCGGGGTACCGGAAACACGCGCGGCATTGCATCAGGCGAGTGAAGAACTGAGGATGCGACTGCGCTGAAGCCTGCCGATTGCGCCCGTGGCGGCTCGATGGCGACTTGACGAGTCACGATGGCGCTGCGAGCGCGCAAGTCTTCCGTTGTCTCGCCGCAGCCGTCGGGCCGCCAGCCCGGGGGTTTGACCAGATAACCGATGACGTCGCGGACCGAATCGGCCGTTCGAAGATCGCGCCACAAGCTGCGCCACTGGTCGAATTCGACGACCAGCAAGTTGTAGCTCGTCATGGGCCGCACCAGGCCGTAGCGGCAGGGGACGTCGGACCGCTCGGCGATATAGGTGCCGAACAGGCGATCGAAGACGATCAGGACGCCGCCGTAGTTGCCGTCGAGATACTCGAGATTGACGGCGTGGTGGACGCGATGCGCGGAAGGGGTATTGAGAATCCATTCCAACGGGCCGAGCCGCGGGATCCAGGTGGCATGGATCCAGAACTGGTACAGCAGGTTGAGCGACAGCAGGCTCAAGACGATCCTCGGCGGCATGCCCAGCAGGGGCGCGAGCATGAAGAAGGCGAGCGTGCCGGTGAGCTTGCCGGTCCAGCCGAATCGGTACGCCGCCGACAGGTTCAGCTGGTTCGGCGAGTGGTGGATGGCATGCGTGCACCAGAACCATCGCACCCGATGCGCGGCGCGGTGGTACCCGTAGTAGCAGAGCTCCGACCCGACGAAGCAGGCAGCCCAGCCCGTCCAGTGGTCCATCGGCAAGGTCCAGAGCCGGTGCTGCCAGAACCAGCCCATCGCATCGGTCCAGAACGCCAGCGGCAGCAAGAAGCGCAACGGGTATTCGCGCACCAGGAAATCGACCACCGACACTGCCGAAGCCTTCCAGTCGTAGCTGCGCCAGCCCTGGCGCGTCGAGACGACGACGGCCTCGACCAGCGAAGCCGCCAGCACCGTGACGACCGCGGCCTTGAGGAGGGTGAACAGCAGGTCCATGGCGGCTTCGTTCCGGCGGACCGGTCGGGTGTCGGCAATGGAGGGCAGCCTAGGGTCGGCCACGGCCCGTGCCAAGCGGCTTGGGACGAAACGCGGCCGGCGCGTGGCGAACGGCGCGCGACCCTAGCGCTGCAGGCGCTCCATCAGCGCGGCCCGATGCTGCCGGCTGCAGGCCACTTCGGTGCCGCTGTGCAGCACCACCGTGGCGTCGCTCTTGCCGCGCGGGCGCAGCGTGCGCACGCGGGCCAGCGCGACGGCCGCGCTGCGGTGGCTGCGCACGAACGCCGGGCCCAGATCGCCGAGAAGCGCTTCCAATGTTCGGCGCATCAGCAGCGAGCGATCCTGCAGATGCACGTAGACGTAGTTGTCGGCCGACTGGAGCCACTCGATGTCGGCCACGCGCACCACGTGCGTCGAGCCGCGGTCGACGATCAGCAATTGCGTGGGCGGGACACCCGCGCCGGGTCGCGCCGCGGAGCGACAAGGGACGCGCAGGCGCGCGATCGCCCGTCCCAGCCGCTCCGGCTCGACCGGCTTCAGCAGGAAGTCGCAGGCATGCGTATCGAAGGCCTTGAGCGCATGGCGGTCGAATGCCGTGACGAACACCAGCGCCGGTCCGGCATCGGGAAGCGACGCGGCCACGTCGAAGCCGTCGAATTCGGGCATCTGCACGTCGAGGAAGATCACGTCGGGCTGCAGCGTGGCGGCGAGCGACAGCGCCGCGCCGCCGTCGCCGGCTTCGCCCACGACCTCGACATCGGCGAAAGCCTCGAGCATGCGACGCAGCTTGCGGCGCGCCGGCGCCTCGTCGTCGACGATCAGCGCGCGCACGGCAGCTCGACGGTGGCGATCAGGCCGCCGCCCGGCCGCAGTCGAAAGCCCAGCCTCGCCTGCGGGCCATGCAGCGATTGCAGCCGATGCTCGAGATTGCCCAGGCCGACGCCGCGCGCCGTCGGCAGCGCCTGCAGATCGCCGTCGTCTTCGACCTCGACGCGCAACCGGCCCGCATCGTGCGCGGCGCGGACGACCACATGGGTGAGCTCGCGGCGGCGCTCGACCACGTGACGGAAGCAGTTTTCCAGCAGGGGCTGCAGGCCGAGGGTCGGCACGCTGCACTGCGACGCGGCGGCGTCGATGTCCCAGCGAACCTCGACACGATCGGCAAAGCGCTGCGTCATGATGTCGGCGTAGGCGTGCAGCAGCACCAGCTCGTCGGCCAGCGGCTGCTCCGGTCGCTGGCTGGCGTCGGTGGCAGCGCGCAGCAAGGTCGCGAGGCGCGTGAGCAGGATATCGGCGAGGTCCGGGTCGCTGTGGATCAGTGACGAGACGGTGTTCAGCGCGTTGAACAGGAAGTGCGGCTGCAACTGCTGCGTCAGCTGGACGAGCTGCGCCTGCTGCGCCAGGCGCGCCTGCTGCTCGGCGCGCAGCCGCTCGTTGGCCCATGCCCTGTAGGAGCGCTGGCCGAACTGGATCCCGCCGAGCAGCGCGTAGTACAGGATGAACTTGAACGCCTCGTAGGCGAGCACCTCGAACCGCCAGCCCTGCCGAAACCGCTCTCCGGCGAGCGAGTAGAGAGCGAGGCGAATCAGATACATCGTCGCGATGTACCCGACGAGCTGCACTGGCAGCCACGCCCACATGTGCAGGAACCATCGACCCGGCTGTCCGAGCAGATGATCGAAGCGCGGCGAGCGACGAATCTGCAGGACGGCCAGCGCCGTCGCCACGAATGCAGCCGTTCCGTAGTCGACGAGCGGGCGCCAGAATTGCGTGCCGCCCGACCACAAGTACTCCTGGACCCCGATCACGAGCAGAAGGAGCCAGAAGGCGAGCCAGGTCCAGAGCGGCACGCGCCAGCGGCGCCTGCCGACGTTGGCAGCCGGCTCATCCATGTGCGTGACAGATGCTGGAACCGAACTGGCCATCGTCGGCATTCTGAACTCGACGCAGGCGCTCAGGAATCTTGGCCGGCGCCCGGAAATCGAGGTCACTATGGCTTAATGGCCATCGAGGCCATGCCGCTAGCGCCTGCCCTCCGGCTCGCTTCATGCCGATGCAGCTCGGCCTTTCAGCACCAGAACGGAAGACATATGCGCCTGCCCCTCATCGCACCTGCCGACCTCTCCGCCGAGCAACGAGCGCTGTACGACGACATGCGCAAGGGGATCGCGAGCAACTTCAACGCCTTCATCGTCGAGCGTGACGACGGCGCGCTGATGGGCCCGTGGAATCCCTGGCTGCACGAGCCGGCGATCGGCAAGGCGATCTGGGATTTGACGTTGGCGATGACGAAGAACGCGGTGTTGCCCGACAACGTGCGGCAGATCGCGATCCTGGTCGTCGGCGCGCGATTCGATGCCGCCTACGAGATCTATGCCCACATCGCCGTGGCCGAGAAAGAGGGGATGCCGGCGGCCCGGCTCGCGACGCTCGTGGCTGACCTGCGGCCGTCCGACTTGACCGCAGAAGAAAGCGTTGCCTTCGACCTCGCCTATGCGCTGTCCCGGGGCGGTACGCTGCCGGAGCCGTTGTATCGACTGGCAGTGTCGACTTTCGGCCAGCACGGCGCGAACGAACTGATCTACCTGGTCGGGCTCTATGCGCTCGTGTCGACGACGCTGAACGGCTTCAACGTGCCAGTCCCGGAACGCGATTGAGCCGCGAACGGAAGCGGGTGACGACAAGTTCGCCGCCTCCTACGAGCCCGCCGTGATGAGCCTGTTTAAAAGCGAGCTGGGACGCGTCTCGAAACTCTGACTTTCATCCGTCGCGAACGAAGCCGGTCGACCTGAGGGCAGAATCGGACGTCCTAGCTTCACGCAGTGGAGACGCCACAGTGGCTACCGTCCTCGACACGGAACTCAAGCGGCAGGTCACGGTCGACGGCGTGGATTACACCGTTGCTGTCGGTCCTGAAGGCATTCGGTTGACTGGCAAGGGCAAGAGAAGGCCCGAAGTCGAGCTGCGCTGGCGTGATCTCTTGAGCGGCGAAGCCGCCATGGCCGTGGCCCTGAACGCTTCCCTCGCGAAGCGGCAGGCAGCCGTCCCGCCGGAAACCGAACAGTCGCCCGATCGAACGAGCAAGCCTGCGCTGAAGAAGCCGGCGCGCTAGGCCGTCCGACCGAGTCTCGCGTCGTCTCGGCATCGGCAGGTGCGAAGACGGGCATAGTTGCGGCTGCATCCCGGAGAAGCCATGTCCCCTCGAACTCTTCGCCAAATGGCGGGGCTGAAGGCTCCGCAAAGCCTGGCCGCCGGCAAGACTGCGCTCGTGCTCGTCGACTTCCAGGGCGACTACTTCGACCCCGCGAAGCTGCCGATTCCGGGCGGCCCTGCCGCCGCGGGCCAAGCGGCGCGGCTGATCGCGGCGTTCGACGCCGCCGGAGCGAAGGTCGTTCACGTGCGGCACCTGGCCGGCAGCCCGGCCGCGCCGCTGTTCGCTCCGGGATCGCCCGGGGCCGAAATCGTCGCCGCGGTCCGGCCGAAGGCCGGGCACGAGGTCATGTCGAAAGGACTGCCGAGCAGCTTCGTCAACACCGAGCTCGACACCCGGCTGCGTTCGGCGGGGATCGACACGGTCGTCGTCGCCGGCCTGATGACGCACATGTGCGTCGACGCGACGGCGCGCGATGCGATGTCGCGCGGCTACAAGGTCATCATCGCAGCCGACGCCTGCGCCACACGCGACCTGCCGGGACCCGACGGCGGCGAGGCCATCGCCGCCGACACGATCCACCGCGCGACCCTCGCGGCCTTGGCCGACCGCTTCGCCGACGTGATGCGCGCCGAAGAGCTCGCGTCGATGTTCGCGCCCGTCCCGAGCGGCGCCGCTTCGGCCTGAGACGACCCATCGACTGGATGTCGACGATGACGAGCGGCCTCGCCCCTTCGCGCCACGTTGATCCGGCCGTTCGGCCCGCGGCCGCGGCGGACGTCGCTGAAGCGCTCGCCTGCGTCGTCGACGCATTCAGCCCCTACATCGAGCGAATGGGGAAACCTCCGGGACCCATGCTCCTGGACTACCCCGCCCTCGTCGATGCGGGTTGCGTGTGGGTGGCAGAGCGGGGCGGGCGGATCGAAGGCGTCCTCGTGCAGTACGAGACGGCCGACGGGTTCTACGTCGATACGGTCGCTTCCAGCGCGCGGGCACGAGGGACCGGCGTCGGTCGGGCGCTGCTCGAGCTCGCCGAACGCGAGGCCGCTCGGCGCGGCTTTGCCTCGGTCTACCTCTGCACGAACTCGAAGATGACGGAGAACCAGGTTTTCTATCCGAAGATCGGCTACGTCGAGTACGACCGCAGGAACGAGGCGGGCTACGACCGCGTGTTCTACCGCAAGAGCTTGCCGGCCCCTTCGTCAAGCGGGCGGGCGGATCACATGGCCGTTCCGACGGCCAGACAAGCCTGAACGAAGGTCTCGGCGATTCGCCCCGGCGGCCGCTCGCGAGGAACGACGATCGAGAGCGCGCGCGGCGACTTCGGAAGCGACGTGCGGACCTCGACCAGCCAGCCTCCGGCGAACGCCTCGGCGACGGCGTGCCGGGAGAGACAGCCGATGCCGACGCCCGCGGCGACGACCCGCTTGACGGCCTCGCTGCTGCCGAGCTCGAGCTCGATGCGCATGTGGGCCACGCGCTCGAGAAGGAGCCGATCGCTCGCTTCTCGGGTGCCGGAGCCCGGCTCGCGAAGGACCCAACTCGCGCCGGCGAGCTCGTTGAAGCCCACCTTGCGTCCTGCGAGCTCGTGCGAGGGCGCGGCGAAAATCACGAGCTCGTCGGAGAGCCAGCGGCGGACGATGACGTCGGGGTGCCTCTGCCGGCCTTCGATGAAGCCGATGTCGACGTCGAACGCGGCGACGGCCTCGATGACCTCGCTGGTATTGCCGATGACGACCCTGGCGCCGCTCTCGGGATGGTCCTGTTTCCAGCCGGCGAGCACGCGCGGCAGCAGGTATTCGCCGATCGTGAAGCTCGAGCCGATGCGCAGCGGCGCTTCGCGGTCGCTCGACATGCGCGCCTGAAGATCACCGGCCTGGCTGAGAAGCGACTCGGTCGTCTGCAGCATCGCGCGACCGTGTTCGTTGAGCAGCAGGCGTCGGCCGACGCGATCGAACAGGGGCTTGCCGACAGCCGCCTCGAGCGAAGCGATCGCGGCGCTCGACGCCGATTGCGACCGGGCGACACGATCCGCCGCGGCGCGGGTCGAACCCGTGCGCGCCGTCGCCACGAAGACCTCGAGCTGACGCAGCGTCAGGCGCAGTCGCTGATCGATTCTTTCGCTCATGTCGAGCAAGATTACCCGCTTTTGTGATCAGTCGGATCGCCCTACCATCGCTCACCATGTCGATGCACACGGGACCCAGGACCAGCCTCTTCCGGCTTTTTTCTCGCGCGCCCGTGCATGACCCGATCGCGCCGCCGGTGCCGGGCGCAAAGGTCGAGGTGAAGACGACCACCTGCTACATGTGCGCCTGCCGGTGCGGCATCCGGGTGCACTTGCGCGACGGCGAGCTGCGCTACATCGACGGCAATCCCGATCACCCGCTCAACAAGGGCGTGATCTGCGCCAAGGGCGCCTCGGGGATCATGAAGCAGGTGTCACCGGCGCGCCTGACCCGGCCGCTGCTGCGCAAGGCCGGCAGCGAGCGCGGCGCGGGCGAGTTCGAACCGATCTCGTGGGAGCAAACGTTCCGGATCCTCGAAGATCGCCTTGCGAAGATCCGCGCCACCGACCCGAAGAAGTTTGCGCTGTTCACCGGCCGCGATCAGATGCAGGCGCTGACCGGCCTCTTCGCAAAGAACTTCGGCACGCCCAACTACGCGGCCCACGGCGGCTTCTGCTCGGTCAACATGGCGGCCGGCATGATCTACACGATCGGCGGCAGCTTCTGGGAATTCGGCGGGCCCGACCTGGAGCGCGCCAGACTGTTCGTGATGATCGGCACCGCCGAAGACCATCACTCGAACCCGCTCAAGATGGCGCTGGGCAAGTTCAAGCGCGGCGGCGGCCGGTTCATCTCGATCAACCCGGTCCGTACCGGCTACTCGGCGATCGCCGACGAGTGGATTCCGATCAAGCCGGGAACCGACGGCGCGCTCTTCATGGCGCTGCTGCAGGTCCTGATCGCCGAGGACCTCGTCGACCACGCGTTCCTCAAGCGCTACACGAATGCGCCGCAGCTCGTCGTGCTCGAGACCGGTTGCGCGCGCGAGGGCATGTTCGCGCACGATCCCGATCCGGCCAAGGGACCCCCGGGCGACGGCCGCGAGCCGCACAACAAGCTGGTCTACGACACGGTGACCAAGACGATCGTGGCGGCCTATCCCGAGGGCATCGCCGACGGTCGCGACCCCGCGCTCGAAGGCCACTACGCACTGGCGGACGGGACGAAGGTGGCACCGTCGTTCCAGTTGCTGCGCGAGCGCGTCGCCGCCTGCACGCCGGAGTGGGCGGCGGCGATCACCGGCATTCCGGCCGACCGCATCGTCCGGCTGGCGCGCGAGATGGGCGAGACGGCGCTGCGCCGCGCCTTCGAGCTGCCCATCGCGTGGACCGATGCCTGGGGCAAGCGGCACGAGACGACGCAGGCGCGACCCGTGGCGTTCCATGCGATGCGAGGCCTTGCCGCGCATTCCAACGGCTTCCAGACGGTCCGCGCGCTGGCCGTGCTGATGAGCGTCCTCGGCACGATCGACGCGCCCGGCGGCTTCCGTCACAAGGCGCCGTACCCGCGCCACATCGTGCCGAACTTCCGCGCCTTCAACGCACCGGAGATGCTGAAGCCGAACACGCCCTTGAACGCGGCGCCGCTCGGCTTCCCGGCCAACCCGGACGAGCTCGCGGTCCTCCCGGACGGCTCGCCGATGCGCATCGATCACGCCTTCTCGTGGGAGAACCCCCTCTCGGCGCACGGCCTGATGCACACGGTGATCACGAACGCGACCCGCGGCGATCCCTATCGCCTCGACACGCTGCTGATCTTCATGGCCAACATGGCCTGGAACTCGACCATGAACACCATGGCCGTGCGCGAGATGCTGAACGCGAAGAACGCCGACGGCGACTACCAGATCCCGTTTCTCGTCGTCTGCGACGCGTTCCAGAGCGAGATGGTCGCATTCGCCGATCTGGTCCTGCCCGACACGACCTACCTCGAGCGTCATGACGTGATGAGCATGCTCGACCGTCCGATCTCCGAGTTCGAAGGGCCGTGCGACTCGGTGCGGGTACCGGTCGTCGCGCCGACCGGCGAGTGCAAGCCGTTCCAGGAGGTGATCGTCGAGCTCGCCTCGCGCCTCAAGCTGCCGGCCTTCACGACGGCGGAAGGCGGACGCAAGTTCAAGGACTATCCGGATTTCGTCGTCAACTTCGAGTCGGCGCCGGGTGTCGGCTTTCTGATGGGCTGGCGCGGCAAGGACGGCACCGAGCACCTGCGCGGCGCACCCAATCCGAAGCAGTGGGAGATGTACGCCGCGAACAACTGCGTTTTCCAGTACCACCTGCCGGAGTCGATGCACTTCATGCGCAACTGGAACCGCGAGTACCTCGATTTCGCGAAGGAGAAGGGCTGGCGCCAGAAGAACGACGTGATCCAGCTCGCCCTCTACTCGGACACGCTGCAGAGCTTTCGCCTGGCGGCACAAGGCAAGACGCCGGGTCGCCAGCCGCCCGAGCATCTGCGCGAGCGCATCGATACCTACTTCGATCCGCTGCCTTTCTGGTATCCGCCGCTCGAGGACGCGGCGACCGACACCGACGCCTACCCGTTGAACGCGATCACGCAGCGGCCGATGGCGATGTATCACTCCTGGGATTCGCAGAACGCCTGGCTGAGGCAGATCCACAGCCACAACTACCTTCACGTCAATCCCATCGTCGCGCAGCAGGCCGGCGTCGCCGACGGCGGCTGGTGCTGGGTCGAAAGCCAATGGGGCAGGGTGCGCTGCATGCTGCGCTACAGCGAGGCGGTCGAGCCCGGCACCGTCTGGACCTGGAACGCGATCGGCAAGGCCGACGGCGCCTGGCAGCTCGCACCGGGCGCCGATGAATCGAGGAAGGGTTTCCTGCTCAACCACCTCATCTCCGACGAGCTGCCGCAGGGACCCGGCCGGACGATCAGCAACTCGGATCCGGTCACCGGCCAGGCGGGCTGGTACGACGTGCGCGTGCGCATCCGACCCGCCGAACCTGAAGCGCCCGAAATGACTTCGCCGCAAATCCCCGCCACGTCCGGGACTCCCGGCGTCCTCGGCGTGCGCGCGAGACCGCTCGCCTATTTCGCCGGCAAGGAGCGGTCATGATCGACTGGCTGAAGGGCATGCTGCAATCGAATGCGTTGCCGGCGGCGCCGGCTCCGACACTCGCCAAGCAACTGGCGCTGGTCATCGACCTGAACGTCTGTGTCGGTTGCCACGCCTGCGTGACCTCATGCAAGGAATGGAACACGTCGGGCGCCGCGGGTCCGCTGGTGGACGAGCACGCCTATGGGGCGAACCCGACCGGCACCTTCTTCAACCGCGTGCAGACCTACGAGGCCGGATCGTTCCCGGACACCGAGACGATCCACTTTCCGAAAAGCTGCCTCCATTGCGAGGACCCTCCCTGCGTGCCGGTCTGTCCCACGGGGGCGAGCTACAAGCGGGCAGAGGACGGCATCGTTCTGGTCGACTACGACAAGTGCATCGGCTGCAAGTACTGCGCCTGGGCCTGCCCGTACGGCGCCCGCGAGATCGACGAAGAGCGCCAGGTGATGACCAAGTGCACGCTGTGCGTCGATCGCATCTACGACGACGGGCTTTCGGCGCGCGACCGTCAGCCCGCCTGCGTCAAGGCCTGCCCGACCGGCGCACGTCTCTTCGGTGACGTGAAGGACCCGGATTCCGAAGTTTCGAAGGCGATCCGGGAGCGCGGCGGCTACTCGCTGATGCCGGAATGGGACACGAAGCCCGCCAACCAGTACTTGCCGCGCCGTCCGACCGTGGCAGTGGGCGCGACGACGCCGACGCCTTCGGTGCGCGACCTGTCGTGACGCCATGAATCCCGCATTTTCGGTCGTCGTCTTCACGGTGCTCGCCGGCGCCGCGCAAGGCCTTGTCGTCGCGCTTGCCTTGGCAGTCCTGGCCGGCGTCTCGATGTCGGCGCAATTCCTCTCGCGCGGTCTCCTCGTCGCGGTGGTGCTGCTTGTCCTGGGCCTCGGCGCTTCTTTCCTGCACCTCGGCAGGCCGGAGCGCGCCTGGCGCTCGGCCATGATGTGGCGCACGTCGTGGCTGTCGCGCGAAGTCATCGCCTTGCCGGCGTTCATCGGCCTGGTCGCGCTTTGGTGGTGGGCGTCGCGCTTCATGGACGCCGATTTTCTGAAGCGCGCGTTGCTGCCCGGCGCGGCGCTCGCGCTCGCGGCTCTGCTTTGGTACTGCACGGCGATGATCTACGCCTGCCTGCGCTTCATCGAGGAGTGGGCGCACCCGCTCACGCTCGTGAACTTCGTCGCATTGGGACTGTCGTCAGGGTTCGTGCTTGCCAGCGCCCTCGCTGCCATTGCCGGTGAATCGACCATCCTGACGTGGAGTGGTCCGATCGCGATCGCGTTGACGCTCGTTGCATGGGTCACGCGCATGACGGCGCTGCGCCGCAATGCCGGCATCCGCCATCGCTCGACCTTGCAGACGGCGACCGGGCTTCGCTCGCCGCGCCTCGTCCAGACCTCGATGGGCATGTCGGCCGGCTCCTTCAACACGCGCGAGTTCTTCCACTGTGCCTCGCGGGTGGCGATGCAGCGCATTCGGCTCGCCGTGATCGGCCTGGCGTTCGTCGCGCCGCTGGCGGCGATGCTGATGGCGTGGCTGGACTCTTGGCCGGCGCTCTGGCTCGCCGCCTTCCTTCTCCAGGTGCCCGGGCTGATCGCCGATCGCTGGTATTTCTTCGCCCAGGCGAAGCACCCGCAAAACCTGTACTACCAGGTCGTGTCATGAACGCGCGGGCTCGCCGCCGGCCCGATCGTTTGCCGCGGGCCGAAGACGTTGTTCGGGTTTTCACCGCCACTGAACGATCGGCGCTCGCTGAAAGATCAAGTGGCGGCGAGCGTTCCGCCGCTCCGCCAGAACTCGCGATGAATCACAAGCACAAGGAGACCCCGAAATGAACAGTGACAAAGATGCGGCGCTCCGCAAGGTCGTCCTCGCGGCAGTCGTGGGAGCGACCATCGAGTGGTACGACTTCCTGCTCTACGGCGTCGTCGCGGGGATCGTGTTCAACAAGCTGTTCTTCCCGGCCGGCGACCCCGTCGTCGCGACGCTGCTGGCCTACTCGACCTTCGCGGCCGGCTTCGTCACCCGGCCGCTGGGCGGCCTCATCTTCGGCCACTTCGGCGACAAGATCGGCAGAAAGAGCATGTTGATCATCACCCTGATGATCATGGGCATCTCCACCTTTCTCATCGGCCTGGTGCCGACCTATGCGCAGATCGGCATCGGCGCGCCGCTGCTGCTCCTCCTGCTGCGCGTGTTCCAGGGCATCGGCCTCGGCGGCGAATGGGGCGGCGCGGTGCTAATGGCCTACGAGTACGCGCCGCAGGGCAAGCGCGGCTACTACGCGTCGCTGCCGCAGATCGGCCTGGCGCTCGGCGTCTGCCTGGCGTCGGGCGTGGTGGCGCTGCTGTCGTCGGTGCTCACCGACGCGCAATTTCTCGCCTGGGGCTGGCGCGTCGCCTTCCTGATCTCCGGCGTGCTGGTCGGCGTCGGCCTGTACATCCGGCTGAACATCCAGGAAACGCCGGAGTTCATCGCCATTAAGGAACGCAACGCCGCCGCGAAGCTGCCGTTCATGGACCTGATCCGGCGCTATCCGGGGAACGTGTTGAAGGGCATGGGCGCGCGCTACATCGACGGCGTGTTCTTCAACGTCTTCGCCGTCTTCGTGATCGGCTACCTCACGTCGACGATCAAGATCAGCCGCACCGATGCGCTGCTCGGGGTCATGGCGTCGGCGCTTCTGATGTGCTTCACGATTCCGTACTTCGGCGCGCTCTCCGATCGCATGAGCCGCACCAAGCTGTACGCCTGGGGCTCGATCATCACGGCGGCGGCGTCGTTCCCGGCGTTCTGGCTGATCACCCACAGCGCCGGCAACGTGCTGCTGATCTGGCTTGCGGTGGTCATCCCGTTCGGCATCTTCTACGCCGCCGTCTACGGGCCGGAGTCGGCGCTCTTCTGCGACCTCTTCGATGCCAAGGTGCGCTACTCCGGCATTTCCTTCGTCTACCAGTTCTCCGGCATCTTCGCCTCCGGCATCACGCCGATCATCGCGACGTCGCTGCTCAAATCGGGCGGCGGCGAGCCGTGGCAGATCTGCATGTACGTGATGTTCGCCGGCCTGGTCTCGGCGGCAAGCGCGGCGGCCATCGGCTCGTCGGCGGCGAGACGAACCGAGCCGGCGCCGGCCTGACTGCCGACGACTCGGTCGATGTGAACGGGATCACGGGGCGCCGCTGACGCGCCCCGTCTTTTCTCCCCGCGGTGCGCTCACTCGAGCGTCACGTGCGCGTCGCGCACCAACTTGCCGAGCCGGTCAGCCTCACTGCGAACGAGGTCGGCGAAGCCGTGCGCGCTGCCGCCGACCACGGGCGTGCCGAGCTCTTCCCACTGCTTGCGGATCGCCGGGTCGGCGAAGACATCGTTGAACACGCGGTTCAGGCTGGCGACGATCGCCGGCGGCGTCTTGCCGGCGACGGCGATGCCGTGCCAGCCGTAGAAATCGAAACCGCGGAGGCCCGATTCGTCGAGCGTGGGCAGGTCGGGCAGCACCGGGCTGCGCGCGAGCGTCGTCACCGCGAGCGGCCGCAGCTGACCGGCCTTGATGTACTGCACCGAGCTGCCGAGAATGTCGAACATCACCGGGATCTGGTTGCCGAGCAGGTCGGCGAGCGCCGGACCGGCGCCCTTGTACGGCACATGCTGCATCGACACGCCGGCGGCGACGTTGAACATCATGCCGACCAGGTGCTGCGGCGTGCCGTTGCCGGCCGAGCCGAAGTTGAGCTCCCTGGGATGAGCCTTCACGTAGGCCATGAACTCGGCCACGTTTCTGGCCGGGAATTGCGGGTTCACCTCGAGCACGAGCGGGAACCTCGAAATCTGGATGACCGCGGCGAGGTCGCGCTGCGGGTCGTACGGCATGCTCTTGAAGAGGCTCGGATTGACCGACATCGGCCCCGACGATGCGAAGAGGAGGGTCGCCCCGTCCGGCGCCGACTTGGCAACGAGATCGGTGCCCGTGTTGCCGCCGGCGCCTGCCCGGTTGTCGATCACGACGGTCATGCCGAGCCGCGACTGCAACGCCGGTTGCAGGATGCGCGCCATCAGGTCCGTCGGGCCGCCGGGCGGATACGGGACGACGAAGCGGATCGTCTTCGCGGCGATCCCTTGCGCCCGAGCGCGTCGCGGCAGCATTGCGGCGGCGAGCGCCGCGCCGGCGAACTGGCCGAAGTGTCTGCGTGTGGTCATCGAGCCAACCCTAGTTGGTGAGAAATCCGCCATCGACGGCGACCGTCTGGCCGGTGACGAACGACGCGGCGTCCGACGCCAGGAAGAGCGCCATGCTCGCGACATCGTCGGCGCTCGAGAGGCGCCCCATCGGGAAGCGCGTCAGCACCCGCTCCTTGACGGCGGGCGTGAGGAACGCGCTCACCATGTCGGTCTCGACGAGACCGGGCGAGATCGCGTTGACGCGGACGCCGTGCGGACCGAGCTCGCGAGCGAGCCCGGCCGTCATCGCCACCACCGCCGCCTTGGTCGCGCCGTACCAGACGTTGCCGACCGCGCCGCCGCCGCGCACCGACGAGACCGAGGCGATGTTGACGATGACGCCCCGGCGGCGCGGCGTCATCACCGGAGCCACGGCCTGGACGCAGTTGAAGACGCCGGTCACGTTGACGCCGACGAGATCGTCCCAGGCCGAGCGCGTCGTGTTCGCGAACGGCCCCTGCGTCATCAGGCCGGCGTTGTTGACGAGAACGTCGATCGCGCCGAGCTCGCCGACGATGCGGCTCACGACCGCGTCGACCTCGGCGCCGTCACGCACGTCCATGCGCATCGCGATCGCGGAGCCGCCGATCGCCTCGGCGCACCCGCGCGCGCGAGCCGCGTCGATGTCGGTGACGACGACGGCATGGCCGGCGCGCGCGAAGTGCATCGCGATGCACCGGCCGATGCCACGCCCCGCGCCGGTCACCAGCGCGACCGGCGCGCTCATGCCGCCATCGGCAGGCCGAGCAGCTCGCGCGCCTCGGCGGGCGTGGCGGCGCGGCGACCGTAGCCTTCGCAGGCATCGACCACCTTCTTCACCAGCTCGGCGTTGTTCGCCGCCAGCCGCGTCTGATCGAACTTGATGTTGTCCTCGAGGCCGGTGCGGACGTGGCCGCCCGCCTCGAGGCACCACTGGTTCACCTCCCACTGGAAGCGGCCGGTCCCGGCGGCGACCCAGGTGGCATCGGGCATCACCGCGGCGAGCTCAGAGCGCAGGAAGTCGAACACCGTGCGCCGGGCGGGCATCGCGTTGGCGATGCCGAGCACGAACTGCACGTGCGGCGCGCCCTTGAGGAGACCCTTCTTCACCAGGTTGGCGGCGTTGTAGAGCATCGCCAGGTCGAACACCTCGATCTCCGGCTTGATGCCGTACTCGAGCATCGAGCGCGCGAGCCCCTCGACGAAATCGGGCGGGTTCTCGTAGATGTTGGTCGGGAAGTTGACCGAGCCGGTGGCGAGCGACGCCATGTCGGGCTTCAGGTGAAGCATCGAGGCGCGCGCCGCTTGATCACGACCGCGCCCGCCGGTCGAGAACTGGATGATCATTCCCGGGCAATGCTTGCGCACGCCCTCTTGCACCTGCGCGAACAGCTCCGGATCGGAGCTCGGGCTCTCGTCGATGTTGCGCACGTGCACATGCACCAGCGAGGCCCCAGCCTCGAACGCCTCGTGCGTCGACTCGATCTGCTCGGCCGGCGTGATCGGCACCGCCGGCGTGTCCTTCTTGCGCGGCAAGGCGCCGGTGATGGCCACCGTGATGACGACGGGTTTGCTCACTGTGTCTCCTGTTGGCGAGGCTGCGGACCGCGCCCGTGTGGGACGTCGTTTTCTGATTCCGGACCGCGCGGTTTCATTATTGCGTCGCCTTCGCCGACGTGCAAGAATTTCGCGGATTGTTCATTTCATTTCGATGATCGAAATGCCCAAGCCGCTCGACGAAGCGGCCGGAGGCCACGGAGACAAGGACTTGAGCGCGACGCAGATCAGTTTCCAGGACGTGCTCCAGCTGGTCGAGCTCGTCAAGAGCTCCGCCAACTTCAGCGAGCTGCGGATTCGCTCGGGCGATCTCGAGATCGACGTTCGTCGCGGGCCCGGCGGCGCGCCGGCCGTGCCTGCGGCCGACACGGCCGCGCGGTCGCCGATCGACACGCTCGCGCCGGCCGACGCCGTGCGCGGCCAGGCGGCTGGCTTGCGTGCGCCCGCCGCGTCTGCAAAGCCGGTGCCGGCGCCGACGCCTCCTGCGCGCGCCGCGTTGCCCGCGGGTGCGAGCGTCGTCAGGGCGCCGATGGTCGGCACGATCTATCTCGCTCCGGAGCCCGGTGCGGCTCCGTTCGTGAAGGTCGGGCAGCAGGTCGCCGCCGGCGACCAGCTCTGCATCATCGAGGTGATGAAGCTCATGAACGCCGTGACCGCGGAACAGCCCGGCACGGTCAGCGACATCCTCGCCGGCGACGGCGAGGCGGTCGAGTTCGGCCAGGACCTGTTCGTCATCGCGCCGGGCTGAGGACCGCGCCCATGACCCCGATCAGCCGCCGCCCGATCCGGCGCGTGCTCGTCGCCAATCGCGGCGAGATCGCGGTGCGCATCCAGCGCGCCTGCCGCGAGCTCGGCATCGAGACGGCGCAGGTCTATTCCGAGGCCGACCGCGATTCGATGGCCGTGCAGCAGGCCGACTTCGCGCTGTGCATCGGCCCGGCGCGATCGGTCGACAGCTACCTGCGCGCCGACGCCGTCGTCGCCGCGGCCCAGGCGCTGCGCGCCGACGCGATCCATCCCGGCTACGGCTTCCTCTCCGAGAACGCCGCTTTCGCGCGCCTGTGCGAGCGCGAAGGCATCGCCTTCATCGGCCCGTCCGGCGACGTGATCGGCACGATGGGCGACAAGGCCTCGGCACGCGCGACGGCGGTCGCTGCCGGCGTTCCGGTGACCCCGGGCTCGAGCGGGACGATCGTCTCGGCGGCGGCCGCGAGCGAGGTCGCCGCCGGGCTCGGCTACCCGGTGATCCTCAAGGCGGTGGCCGGTGGCGGCGGCCGCGGCATGCGCATCGTCGAGGCCGAAGCCGACCTCGCCGGCCACTTCGACGCCGCCGTGCGCGAGGCCAAGGCGGCGTTCGGCGACGGCGCCATGTACGTCGAGAAATACCTGACCGGCATCCGCCACGTCGAGATCCAGATCCTCGCCGACGGCGAGACCGTGCTCCACCTCGGCGAGCGCGACTGCTCGTTGCAGCGGCGCAACCAGAAGCTGATCGAGGAAAGCCCGTCGCCGGGCATGTCGCCGGCCATGCGCGAAGCGATGGGCGCGGCCGCGGTGCGCCTGTGCCGGCACGTCGGCTACCGCAGCGCCGGCACGATCGAGTGCATCGTCGATCCGGTGCGCGACGTCTTCTACTTCATGGAGATGAACACCCGCGTGCAGGTCGAACACCCGGTCACCGAATGCGTGACCGGCATCGACATCGTCAAGGAGCAGATCCGGATCGCCCAGGGCGACGGGCTGTCGATCCGACAGGGCGATGTCCGCCTGACCGGGCACGCGATCGAGTGCCGCATCAACGCGGAGGATCCGGAGCGCGGCTTCGCGCCCTGTCCGGGCACGCTCGGCGACGTTCGCTTCCCCGGCGGCCCCGGCATCCGGGTCGACTCGCACGTGCACAGCGGCGCCGTCGTGCCGCCGTACTACGACTCCCTCATCGCCAAGCTGATCGCCTGGGGGCGCGACCGCGACGAGGCGCTCGCGCGCATGCGCCGCGCTCTCGCCGAGCTGCGAATCGACGGCGTCGCCACGACCGCGCCCTTCATCGCCCGGCTGATCGAGAGCGACACCTTCCGGCAAGGCGCCGTGCACACGCGCTTCGTCGAGCAATTCATCCGGGAATCGACGCCATGACTCCGGCCACTTCGACGGCGAGCGACAGCGGCTGCGACTACCGCCTGATCGACGTCACCCTGCGCGACGCGCACCAGTGCCTCTGGTCGACGCGCATGACGACGCCGATGATGACGCCGATCCTCTCGCGCCTCGACGACGTCGGCTACGCCTTCGTCAACATCCTCGGCGGTGCCGTCTTCGACGTGCAGGTGCGCTTCCTGCACGAGAACCCGTGGCAGCGCGTCGGCATCCTGTGCGAGCACCTGAAGACGCCGTGCGACGGCCTGACGCGCGGCCAGAGCCTCTACACCTTCGAGCTCTTCGCCGACGACGTCGTCGCGCTCAACTCGAAGGTGCTCGCGCGTCGCGGCCTGCGCGTGCTCACGGTCTACGACGCGCTCAACGACATGCGCAACATCGAATCGTCGCTGCGCTCCGCGCACGCCGAGGGCATGCAGGTCAACGCGATGATGGTCTACGCGCTCTCGCCGGTGCACGACGACGCCTACTTCGTCGCCCGCACGCGCGAGCTGGTCGCGCTGCGCGCCGACTTCATCGCGATCAAGGATCCGACCGGGCTGCTCACGCCGGAACGTGCCGAGACGCTGTTCCCTGCGGTGGCCGCTGCGGCGAACGGCATCCCGCTGCAGCTGCACACGCATTGCCAGTCGGCGCTGGCGCCGTGCGTGCACGAAGTCGCGATGAGAAACGGCTTTCGCTACGGCCACACGGCGGTCGAGCCGCTCGCCAACGGCGCCTCGCTGCCGGCCGCCGAGGAGATCGACGATCGCGCCCGTGCCCTCGGCCATTCGACCGGCATCGATCGCGCGGCGCTGGCCGACGTCAGCGGCTATTTCGCCTTGCTCGCCGAGCGCGAGGACAAGCCGCGCGGCGAGGTCGCGACCTACGACCCGGCGCTCTACGACCATCAGGTGCCGGGCGGGATGATCTCGAACCTGCGCTCGCAGCTGGCGACGATGCGAATGGAAGCGCGCATGCCCGAGATCCTCGCCGAGACGGCGCGCGTCAGGAAGGATCTCGGCTATCCGATCCTGGTCAGCCCGTTCGCGCAGTACATCGTCACCCAGTCGGTGCTGAACGTCGTCCAGGGCGAGCGCTACAAGACGATTCCCGACGAGGTGCGCAAGTACGCGATGGGCTTCTACGGCCGGCTCGCCGCGCCGCCGTCGGCCGAGTTCCTGGCGAAGGCGAAGATCGATCCGCGCGACATCTCGACCGCGCGCGCCGCCGACTCGACGCCGCATGCGCTGCCGGCATTGAGGAAGCGCCTCGGCCCCGGCGCGAGCGACGAGGACCTGCTCCTTGCCGCGTTCTACGAGCCGGCGCTGCTCGAACCCCTGCGCGCGCCGATGCCACCGTGCCGCTTCGAGACGACGCCGATGATGGAGCTCGTTCGCTACGTCGAGTCGCGGCGCGACATCCGCCAGGCCCGCATCCGGTTCGCCGGCACGGAGATCACGCTTTCGGCCTGACCGCGAAGCGCCGGCGGGCGGGTACGCACGATTCACACGACCAGAGCCCATCGGGCCGATCCTTCATCGAGGAGACAAGCATGCGCAGCACTCAGCGTTTTTCATCGAACCGCCGGCGCCTCATCGCCGCCGCCGCGGCCGTGGCGGCATCGGCCGGGCACGGTTTCGCGGCGGCACAGTCGGCAGCGACGGAGTGGGGCTGGCCGACGCCCTACGAGAAGGTCTCGGACAAGTCGGTGAAGTGGCTCAAGGACAAGGGCTGGTGGCCGATCCAGGTCGCGTTCCAGGCCCCGTGGTCGGGGCAGAACACGGTCAACATCGTCATGGACCGGATGAATCTGCTCGGCCTGCGCGGAGTCGAGGCCAAGTGGACGGCGTTTCCGTCGGGGCCGGCGATCAACGAGGTGCTGATCTCCGGCCGCTACCAGGCCGGCAGCGGCGGCAACTTCCCGTTCACGACCCTCGTCGATCGCAAGATCCCGGTCAAGGCGATCGCCATCGAGAGCCCGAACCTGCTGCACGCGCTGGTCGTGCCGAACGACTCGCCGCTGAAATCGATCAAGGACCTGAAGGGCTCGAACCCGCCGGCGACGATCGGCCTGGTCACGGGCTCCTCGGCCGAGTTCTATTTCCAGATGAGCGCGCAGATCAACGGCATCGAGATCGGCAAGGACGTGATCCTGAAGAACATGCCGCCAGGCGAGCAGATGAGCATGCCCAAGGGCATTAACGGCATCGTCGCCTGGGACCCGACGCCGACCATGATGGTCGACGAGCGCAAGAACGGCCGCATCGTCGACAGCATCTTCCCGTACAACATCTACGAGGGCCAGTTCTACCTGCGCAGCGAGCTGGTCGAGAGCGTGCCCGACGTGGCCCAGGCGTTCGCCGATGCCTTTGCCGAGGCGACGCTCTGGACCCGCCTCAACCCGGAGAAGGCGACCGCCTTCATGGTCGAGGATCCGAACCTCAAGAACTATTCCAAGGAGATCCTGCTGCAGCAGGTGCGCGCCTACAACAACCTCTACAAGCCGACCAACATCTATCCGCACGCGGAGTTCTGGGGCCAGGTCAACGAGCCGATCTTCAAGTGGCTCTACGAATACAAGCGCATCACGCGGCCGCTGACGGCCGCCGATTTCGCCGCCGCGGTCGACGAGCGCTTCATGCGCAACACCTTCGCCAAGCTCGGCTGGACCGTGCCCAAGACCCCGCCGTTCCTTCCCGCGGGATGGCAAGGCAAGCCGAATCAGCCGCCGTATCCGACCTACATGAACCCGCTCAACACGACGACCGCGCAGGCCTTCCCGGAGCCGGGCGATCTGGTCAAGCCCTGGACCTTCGGTGGACGCTCCTACAAGCCTTGACCCTCCACTCGCGCTCGCCGCGCGCCCGGTGGTGAGCCTGCCCGCTGCGCCGGGCGCGGCGGCGGTCGCGTGGTCGCGGCTCGGCCGGCTGACCGTGCCGGTCGCGCTGCTGCTCATCTGGCAGGCGGTCAGCATGTTCGCGCTCGACGACACCACGCGCACCTTGCTGCCGCCGCCGACCGCAGTGGCCAAGGCGGCGTGGGAGCTGATCGTCTCGGGCGAGCTGCTGCGGCATCTGCGCGATTCCCTCCGGCGCGAGTTCGTCGCCTTCGCCTGGGCGCTCACCGCGATTCCGGTCGGCGTCGCCATGGGCTGGTGGAAGCGCGTCCACGACCAGCTCGATCCGCTCGTCGAGATGCTGCGGCCGATTCCGCCGCTCGCCTGGATCCCGCTCTCGATCCTGTGGTTCGGCGTCGGCGACACGCAGAACCAGTTCATCATCTTCCTCGGCATCTTCTTTCCGATCCTGCTCAACACCATCGCCGGCGTGCGCAGCGTCGAGCCGAACCTCGTGCGCGCCGCCCGCTGTCTCGGCGGCGGCGAGAGCGCGGTGCTTCGCCGCGTCGTCCTGCGCGCCGCCTTGCCGCAGATCATCACCGGCGTGCGCGTCGGCCTCGGCTTCGGCTGGATGGCGCTGGTCGCCGCCGAGCTGGTCGGCGCCAACTCGGGCCTCGGCTTTTTGATCAACGACGCGCGCACCCTGCTGCGCACCGACGTCGTCATCGTCGGCATGATCACGATCGGCCTCGTCGGCCTCGCGCTCGACCTGCTGATCCGCGAATTCACGCGCCGCGCGATGCCGTGGTCGCGGGCGATGCAGCACTGACCGGACGAGCCCGCGATGAGCGCCGTCAGCATCGAACACGTCACCAAGATCTTCCCCGGCCACAGCGCGCGCGACGCGCCGGTGCTGGCGCTCGACGACGTCAGCCTCGACATCGCCGACCGCGAGTTCTGCTCGATCATCGGCCACAGCGGCTGCGGCAAGACGACGCTGCTCAACCTGCTCGCCGGCTTCGAGCAGCCGACCGCCGGCACCATCGTCGTCGACGGCACGCCGGTCGGCGCGCCGACCTGGACGCGCTCGATGGTGTTCCAGGACTACGCGCTCTTCCCCTGGCTCACGGTCGAGCAGAACATCTCGTTCGGCCTCGAGATGAAGAAGGTTCCGCTCGAGGAGCGCCGGGCCGTGATCGCGGCGCAGATCCGGCTCGTCGGCCTGGCCGGCTTCGAGAAGCGCTACCCGCACCAGCTCTCGGGCGGCATGAAGCAGCGCGTGTCGATCGCGCGCGCTCTCTCGGTCGAGCCGCAGGTGCTGCTGATGGACGAGCCCTTCGCCGCCCTCGACGCGCAGAACCGCGCCCTGATGCAGCAGGAGATGGGGCGCCTCCTCGCCGAGGCGGACGCCGCCTCGCGGCGGACCATGGTGCTGGTCACGCACAGCATCGAGGAGGCGATCGTGCTCTCGGACCGGATCGTCGTGCTGTCGAGCCGCCCGGGCCGGGTCAAGGCGGTGCTGCGCGTCGACCTGCCGCGGCCGCGCGACGAGGACGATCCCGCCTTCATCGCCTTGCGGCACCGGCTGCGCGCGCTCATCAACGAGGAGATCGCGGCCGACCGTGCCGCTGCTTCCTGACCGCCCGCACGCGACGACAGCACACGGCGCGAATCATGGACCGCACCCTCGCCATCGGCCTCGCCATCGCCCTCGTCGGCGGCCTGGTGCGCGGCACCACGGGCTTCGGCGCGGCGATGATCATGACGCCCGCTCTCGCGCTCCTGATGGGCGCGAAAGTCGCCGTGCCGGTCGCGCTCCTGCTCGAGACCTTCGCGGCGGCGACCATGCTGCCGGCAGCCGCATCGCTGGCGCGATGGCGCGTCATCGCGCCGATCGGCGCGGCCGCCATCTGCACCGTGCCGCTCGGCGGCCTGCTCCTGAGCGGCGCCGATCCCGGCGTGCTGCGCCGCCTCATCGCCATCACCGTGATCGTGTTCTCGGCCGCGCTCCTGATCGGCCGGCGTTTTCGCGGCGAGCATCGACTGGGCACGTCGATCGGCCTCGGCGCGCTGAGCGGCACGATGCTCGGCGCGACCAGCATCGGCGGGCCGCCGGTGATCCTCTATCTGCTCTCCGGGCCCGACGCCGCGGCGGTGACGCGCGCCAACCTGACGCTCTACATCGTGCTGGTGTCGGCCGCCGGCCTGGTCATGCTGGCCGTCGCCGGCCTGCTGGACGCGTTCGCGCTGCGCACCGCGGCGGCGTTGACGGTGCCGTTCGTGGCCGGCGTGATCGCGGGCTCGAAGCTCTTCTCGCGCTTCTCCGACCAGCGCTTCCGCCAGCTCACGATCGTTTTCATGTTCGTGGTGTCGCTCGGCGTTCTGTTCGCATGATCGCCGTGGCTCCGCATCCCGATGCCCAAGCGCCCTGAAGCCGGTGCGACCGAATCGATCGCGCTGCGCGCGTTCGCCGCGCTCGAGCACATCGCGCTCGCGCCCGGACCGCTGTCGCTGGACGAGTTCACGTCGTCGCTGCAGCTGCCCAAGCCGACCGTCTACCGCATCCTCGCGCTGCTCAAGGACGCCGGCCTGCTGCGCCGCGAGCAGGCGACCAAGCGCTACACCATCGGCCCACGCCTGACCGCGTTCGCGGTCGACCTGTGGCGCAGCGAAACCCTGCGCGCGCAGTGGCACCGCGCGCTCGAGGACGCCGTCGCCGAGACCGGCGAGAGCTGCAACCTGACGCTGCTCGAAGGCAACCGGGTGCTCTACCTCGATCGGGTCGAGACCCGGCAGCCGCTGCGCCTGCATCTCGAGACGGGAACGCGGGTGCCGCTGCACTGCACGGCGAGCGGCAAGCTCTTCCTCGCCGGCATGAGCGCGGCCGACGCGCGCCGCCTGCTCGGCGACGAGCCCTACGAGCGCTTCACGAACCGGACGATCACCGCCTTCGAGCCCTTGCAGGCCGAGCTGAGGAAGGTCGGCAGGAGCGGCATCGGCACGCACGACTGCGAGCTCTTCGACGACTCGGTCGCCATCGCCGTGCCGGTGCTCGGCCCGGGCGGCGCGATCTTCGCGGCCGTGGCGGTGCATGCGCCGTCGTCGCGCGAGAGCATCAAGAGCTCGCTCCGCTTCGTCGCTGCCTTGCAGCGGGCGGCGACGGCCATCGCCGCGACATTGTCGCCGAGCGTGCGACCGGCGGCGGCGCGGGCGGCATCGTCGGCTGCGGCGGCGCCTGCGCGCGTCGCGTCGCGTCGTGCCGCGCCGGCCCGATCGGCCGCGGCCAGGAAAGGGCGCGCATGAGCGACCCCGCTTCGCCGCTCGCCAGGAAAGGGCGCGCGTGAGCGGCCCTGGTTCACCTCTTGCCGGCCGGGCCGCGATCGTCACCGGCTCGACCAGCGGCATCGGTCTCGGCATCGCCGCCGCGTTCGCCGCGGCCGGCGCCGACCTGATGCTGAACGGCTTCGGCGACGCCGCGCTCGTCGCCGGCCTCCGCGACGATCTCGCCCGGCGCCACGGCGTCCGCGTTTTGCACTCGGGCGCCGACATGACGCGGCCGGCCGAGATCGCCGCCCTCGTGCGTCACAGCGAAGCCGCGTTCGGCCGCGTCGACATCCTCGTCAACAACGCCGGCGTCCAGCACATCGCGTCGATCGCCGAATTCCCCGAGGACCAGTGGGACCGGATCATCGCCATCAACCTGAGCGCGGCCTTCCACGCGACCAAGGCCGCGCTGCCCGGCATGCAGGCGCGCGGCAGCGGCCGGATCGTCAACATCGCCTCGGTGCACGGCCTGGTCGCGTCGCCGTTCAAGGGCGCCTATGTCGCCGCCAAGCACGGCCTGATCGGCCTGACCAAGACGGTGGCGCTCGAGGTCGCGGCCACCGGCATCACCTGCAACGCCATCTGCCCCGGCTTCGTGCGGACGGCGCTGGTCGAGGACCAGCTCGCCGAGCTCGCCAGGGCGCACGGCATGTCCGAGGAAGAGGTCGTGCGCGAGGTCGTGCTGGCCTCGCAGCCGAGCCGGCGCTTCGTTGACGTCGCGGAGATCGGCGCCCTTGTCGTCTTCCTCTGCTCGCCGGCCGCGGTCTCGATCACCGGCGCTTCCCTGCCGGTGGACGGCGCCTGGCTCGCCCGTTAGCGTGCCGCGCTCAGTACACCGCCTTCAAGGCGCCGCCTGCGGCTTCGGGGTCGACGGCCGCTTCCTGCTGCGCCGCGGCGAGATCGGCGAGGTACTCGGCGACGACCGGCTCGTGCGTCAGGTTCAGCATGAGGTGCAGTCCCGGCGGACCCTTGACGTGGCCGGTCAGCCAGCCGCGCCGGGTCATCGCGCGGCCGACGGCGGCGATGTCGTCGCGCTCGGAGCCGAACGCGAGGATCGACAGCTCGGGGCGGCCGAGCGTGCGAAAGCCGAGCGCCTCGACGCCGCGCTCGTACGCGGCACGCGTGTCGAGCACGCGCCGGGTCACGCGAAGATAGCCTTCTTCGCCGAGATAGTTCATCACCGCCCAGGCCGCGGCGATCGCGCCGCCGGCGCGCGTGCCGACGAGCGTGTTCGTCGCGTACTGGCCGCGCGGCCAGTTGTCGAAGGCGTAGTTCATGCCGGCGAACGACGCCGCATCGGCGAAGAAGAGCGTCGACGCGCCCTTGGCCGCGTAGCCGTACTTGTGCAGGTCCGCCGAGATCGTGGTGACGCCGGGCACGGCGAAGTCGAAGGCCTCGATCGGCGCGCCGAGCCGGCGCGCGAACGGCGCGAGGTAGCCGCCGACGCAGGCGTCGACGTGCATCCAGACGCCGCGCGCCGCGGCCACCGCGGCGACGGCGGCGATCGGGTCCATCACGCCGTGCGGATAGGCCGGTGCCGAAGCGACGACCATGACCGTGTCGGCCGTGATCGCCGCGGCGATGGCGGCGGGGTCGGCCCTGAAGTCGGCGGCCAGCGGCGTGCGCACCGTGTCGAGGCCGAGGAAGTGCGCCGCCTTGTCGAATGCCGGATGGGCGCTGAATGCGAGCACGATGTTCGGCTTGGCCGTGCCGCGCCCCGCCTTGCGGGCCGTGTCGCGCGCGGCCTTGACGGCGAGAAAGATGCTCTCCGTGCCGCCGGTCGTCATCGCGCCGCGCGCGTCGGCGCCGCCGTGCAGCAGCGCCAGGCCCATCGCGACGACCTCCGACTCGAACTTCGCCAGGCTGCCGAACGCGCGCAGGCCGAGCCCGTTCTCGGAGAAGTACATCTGGTAGGCGCGCTTGGCGACGTCGAGCACGTCGTCGCCGGCGAAGTGGATGAACGCCGGCGCCCGGCCCGAGCGCCAGGCAACGTCGTGCACACGCGCCGCTTCGAGCTGCCGCTCGAGCTCGGGCCAGGCGGTTCCCGCCTTCGGAAACGCGATCCGTTCCGCTGCCATCGCTAGCCTTCCTTTCCGCCCCAGTGGACGACGCGGTTCTCGACCGCGCGCGCGACCAGGTCGAGCGCGTAGCCGAGCACCGCCATGATGAGCACGCCGACGATCACCACGTTCGTCAGGAGAAAGTCCGACGCCGACATCGCCATGAAGGCGATGCCCGCGGTCGTCGCGATCATCTCGGCGCCGACCAGCATCGTCACGCCGAGGCCGATCGAGACGCGGATGCTGGTGAAGATGCCGGGCAGGCTGGCCGGGAAGATGACGCGGCGAAAGATCATCGTCCGCGACGCGCCGAGCGCGAGCGCCGCCTGGATCTTGCGCCGGCCGACGCCGCGCACCGCCTGCATCGCGCTGATCGACAGGATCGGGAACAGCGCCAGCACGATGATCACGACCTTGGCGACCTCGCCGATGCCGAACCAGATGATGAGCAGCGGCAGGAGCGCGAGCTTCGGCATCGGCCGGGTGATCTCGATCGGCGGGTCGAGCACCGCCTTGACGCTTTCGTTCATGCCCATCCACAGGCCGATGGGGACGGCGACGACGACCGTGAGCACGAAGGCGAAGCCGAAGCGGAACAGGCTGATGCCGAGGTGGTACGCGAGGCTCTTGCCCTGGTAGCCGTTCTTCAGCAGCAGCATGAAGGTCTGCGCGACCGATATCGGCGAGGGCAGGAAGAGCGGCGGCACCAGCGGCTTGTCGCCGATCGGCGTCGTGATGAGGAACCAGAACAGCAGCAGCGCGGCGAAGGAGCCCAGGTTGAGCCAGCGCGAGCGCCGCGCCCGCGCCGCGCTCATCGCACCGCCTCCTGGCTTTGCGCCATGATCGCCTCTTCGCGCAGCAGCGCGAAGATCTCCGCCTTCATGCGGCCGAACTCGACGCTGGCGACGACGCCGGGATCGGTCGATGCCGCGAAGCGCGGCGCGAAGCGCGCCTTGATGCGACCGGGGCGCGCCGACATGACGACGATGTCGGTGGCGAGGAAGAGCGCCTCCTCGATGCTGTGCGTGATCCAGAGCACCGTCTTTCGGGTCTCCTGCCAGATGCGCTTGATCTCCTCCTGCAGCAGCTCGCGCGTCTGCGCGTCGAGCGCGGCGAAGGGCTCGTCCATGAGCAGGATCTCGGGGTCGTTGGCGAGGGCGCGGGCAATGCCGACGCGCTGCTGCATGCCGCCCGAGAGCTCGTACGGAAAGCGCTTCGCGAAGCTCGTCAGGCCGACCAGCTCGACGTGATGGGCGGCGATGCGCAGCGCTTCGGCCTTCGACTTGCCGGTGGCGAGCGGGCCGAAGGCGACGTTGTCGAGGACGTTCATCCAGGTGAAGAGGGCGCCCTGCTGGAAGACGACGCCGCGCTTCGGGTCGGGGCCGGCGACCGGCACGCCGTCCATCAGCGCGCGACCCGTCGTCGCCGTCTCGAAGCCGGCCATGATGTTGAGCAGCGTGCTCTTGCCGCAGCCCGACGGCCCGACCAGGCAGGCGAAGGCATTCTCGGCGAGGTCGAGCGTGATCGGCTCGAGCGCCTGGACGGCGTCGGCGCCGTCGCCGAAGCGCTTCGAGACGGCCTCGAAGCGCGCCTTGGCGCGAGCGGCGCCCGTGGCGACGCTTTCGGCGGGTGCCGGCATCGTCACGCCATCTGCGCGACGAAGCTCTTGTCGACCAGGCCGTTGAGGTCCTTCGGCATCGTCGTGATCTGGCCGGTCTCCTTCAGGAAGTCGGCCTGGACCTGGAGCGTGCGCACGACCGGTGCGTCCTTCTCGCCCGGCTTGCCGAGCCAGCGCGAGGAGAGCTGCTCCTTCGCCGGGACCGGATAGAAGGTGTTGAGCGAGCGCATCACCGCGGCCTCGTCGACGCCGAGGAACTTGGTCATCGTCTCGACCACTTCCTTCGGGTTCTGCTTGAAGGTCGCGGCGATCTGCTCGAAGTCCTTCAGGAAGGCGAGGACGAGCTCGGGGTGCTGCTTCTTGAAGTCGTCGCGCACGGCGAAGCCGTCGAACATCACCAGGCCGCTCTTCATCAGGTCGCCGCTCTTGAACAGCACCGTGCCGCCGTCGGCGACGATGGTCGGGATCACCGGCACCCAGATGTAGGCGGCATCGATGTCGCGCCGCGTCCAGGCCGAGGCGATCTGGTCGGCGCGCATGTTGATGAGCTGCACGTCGGCCGGGCCGAGGTTCGCGCCCTTCAGCGCCGCCAGGGCGGCGAAGTGCACCGAGGTGTTGAACGGCATGCCGATCTTCTTGCCCTTGAGGTCGGCGAGCGACTTGATGTTGGCGCCGTTCTGCACGACCAGCGCCTCGCTGTCGATGATGGTCTTGTAGATGTAGACGAGCGAGACCGGCGCGCCGTTGGCGTAGCCGACGACCAGCGGGCTCGAGCCGAGGTTGCACATGTCGAGGCTGCCGCCGGCCATCGCCGCGATCACCTCGGAGCCGGCGCGCACGGTGACGAACTCGGTCTTGACGTTCGGCCCGAAGGTCTTCGCGCTCAGTCCCTTGGCGCGGATGTAGTTCTGCGCGTCGATGCTGCCGAAGGTGCCGAGGCGCACCTCCTTCTGGGCCTGCGCGCGGGCGCCGAACAGCGAGCCGCCGGCGAGCGAGCCGGCCAGCGTGTTGGCGGCGATGAGCGAGAAATCGCGGCGCGAGAGTTGCAGCTTCATTGGTGGTGTTTCCTTTGTTGTGATCGTCGAACGGACTACATCCGCCCCTTCCAGGGCACGAGCCTTCTTTCGACCCAGCGCATCAGCAGGTCGAACAGGTAGGCGACGACGCCGATCACGATGATGCCCATGATCACGATGTCGGTGCGCAGGAAGTTCGAAGCGTTGAGCACCATCTGGCCGAGGCCGACGTTGGCGGCGACCATCTCGGCGGCGACCAGCGTGGTCCAGCCGAACCCGATCGCGATGCGCATGCCGATCAGGATGTCGGGCAGCGCCGACGGCAGTATCACGTGGCGGATCACCTGCGCGTAGCTCGCTCCCATCGAATAGGCGGCGTTGATCTGTTCCTGCGAAGCGCTCCGCATCCCGGAGCGCGCGGCGAGCGCGAGCGGCGCGAAGCAGCTGAGGAAGATGAGGAGGACCTTCGGCGTCTCGTCGATGCCGAACCAGATGATGATCAGCGGCAGGTAGGCGAGCGGCGGAAGCGGCCGGTAGAACTCGAGCGGCGGATCGAAGATTCCGCGGGCGACGCGGCTCATCCCCATCGCGATGCCGACCGGGATCGCCGTCAGGCAGGCGAGGAAGAAGGCGAGAAAGACCCGCAGCATGCTCGCCGCGAAGTGCTGCCAGAGCGGCTTGTCGTTGGCCTGCCCCATCAGGTATTCGTAGAACTGCTGAGCGACCGCCTGCGGCCTCGGCAGGAACAGCGGCTTCACCCAGCCCAGGTTGGTGACCAGGAACCAGAGCGCCAGCAGCGAGAGGACGGTGACGATGCTGATCGTCAGGCTCGAGCCTTCGCCCGGGACCTTGAACTTGCTCGTCCGCAGCGTCGCGCGGTCGGTCGCCGGCGGCACCGCCAGCGGCGACGCGATGGGCACGATGGCCGCCGCACGCGCGTCGAGCTCAGGCATGCGCCGCCTCGCCGGACCGGGCCGCGGGCGCGGCGTCGCGATGATGAATGATCGAGAGGACCTCTTCGCGCAGGCGGATGAACTCGGGCTCCGACTTGACCTTGCGCGCGTCGCCATGGGCCAGGAACTGGCGCGAGAAGGGCATGTCCTCGTAGACGTGCGAGATGCGGCCGGGGCTCGGGCTCATCACGATCAGGCGGGTGGCGAGAAAGAGCGCCTCTTCGACCGAATGGGTGATGAAGAAGACCATCTTGTTGGTCGCCGACCAGGCGCGCAGCAGGATCTCCTGGACCTGTTCGCGCGTGAACGCGTCGAGTGCGCCCATCGGCTCGTCCATCAGCAGCACCGCGGGATCGTTGGCGAGCGCGCGGGCGATGCCGACGCGCTGCTGCATCCCGCCCGACAGCTCGTAGATCGCCCGATCGGCGTAGTTCTCGAGGCCGACGAGCGCCAGCTTGTCGTCGGCGGCCCGGCAGCGCGTGGCCCGGTCGACGCCGCGCATGCGCAGGCCGAGGGCGACGTTGTCGCGCACCGAGAGCCACGGCATGAGGGCATGCTTCTGGAAGACGACGCCGCGGTCGGCGCCGGGGCCGAGCACGGGCTTGCCGTCGAGCAGGATCTCGCCGCTCGAAGGCGGCAGGAAACCGGCGATGCAGTTGAGCAGCGTCGTCTTGCCGCAGCCCGAAGCGCCGAGGGCGACGACGAAGTCGCCCTCGCTCATCTTCAGGTCGACCGGCGCCAGCGCCTGGACCATGCCGCCCTTGACGGCGTAGTTGAGCGTCAGTGCACGGATGTCCAGCGTCGGCATGGGGACTACTTGGCCATCGCCTCTTTGACGTACTGGCTGGTGACGAAGGCGCTGTAGTCGGGCTTGATCTCCTGCACCCGCCCTTGTTCCTTCAGGAAGACGGCGGTGTTGGTCATCGCCTTGGCGGCTCCGCCACCCAGCCACGCCGGCGAAGCCTGCTCCTCGAGCGTCGGAAACTTGTAGAGCTTCATCGCCTCGGGCACGCCCTTCGCGTCGGCCTTGGTCCACTTCGCCACGGCCTTCACCTCGGGCGAATCGGCGGTCCACTTGGCCGAGTTGGCGCGGTAGGCCGCATCGGCCTTGGCCAACGCCTTGACCAGCGCCACCATGAAGCCGTTGTTCTTCGCCGCCCACTCCGAGCTGACGACCATGCCGTCGAAGGTCGGATAGCCTTTCTTGCCGATCGACCCCGAGGTGGCGATCACCTTGCCGTTGCTCTTGACCTTGCTCAGCACCGGGTCCCAGATGAACGCGGCGTCGATGTCGCCGCGCTCCCAAGCGGCGGCGATCTCCGGCGGCCGCATGTTCATGACCGTCACGCCCTTCGGGTCGACGCCTTCCGACTTCATGTCGGCCATGAGCTGGTAGTGCGAGGTCGAGACGAACGGCGTCGCCACCTTCTTGCCCTTCAGGTCCTTGACGCTGTTGATGCCGGAGCCGTTGCGGGCGACGAGCGCTTCCGCGTCGGCGATGTCGTCGAGGATCCAGAACAGTTTGATGTCCTGCCCCTGGCTCGCCGCCGCGGTGACGCCGGCGGAGCCGACCTCGCCGATCTGCACGTCGCCCGACGCCATGGCGCGGATCACGTCGCCGCCGCCGCCGAACATGCGCCAGTTGATCTTGTAGCCGGTGGCCTTCTCGAGCTCGCCCGACTCCATGACGATCCGGTACGGGTCGAGCATGTCCTGATGCGCGATCGTGACCTCCTTGGTCTGCGCCGCAGCCAGCGGAGCGATCAGGGCGAGCGCTCCGGCTGCGGCCCACTTCACCAGGGTAGTCGTCGCTGGAATCTGCTTGCTCATCGTCGCCTCCTTATCCTGAACAGACGGCACGCGCCGATGGCGCCTGCGGGAAGAGCTGACTGTGCCTGCAACCCTCACCCGGCGGAAGGGCCAGCGCCCGCGGCGCCATGGAGCCAGCAGCTAGGGGCTTTCCCTCAAGGGCGCGCACCGTCAACGTTCTCAGTGCAAGAGGGGCGGGCCGGGGCGCTGTTCGCCGCGAGCGCCCGCCAGCTCGGCGACGGCGAGGGCGAGGGCATGGATGCCGGCAGCGATCTGCGATGCACCGATCGAGGACAGGCGCAAGCGGAAGAACGGGCAAGGGTAGGGCGGCTTGGCGAAGAAGACGTCGCCCGGCTCGATCAGCACGCCGCGCGCGCGCGCCATCGAAGCGAGCTCGGCCGCGTCGACCCATGCCGGTGCGTGCACCCAGATCGAAGCACCGCCTTGCGGCAAGGTAAAGGAGAAATCGGGCAGCTGGTCTCGCAACGCCTCGGCCGCGAGGGCTAGGCGCTCCTGCATCGCGTGATTGACGCGACGCGCATGCGAGTCGTGATGGCCGAGCGACAGGAAGAGCGCGTAGGCATGCTGCAGGAACGCGCTCGGATGCCGGACCATGGCATGGCGTAGCACGCGGAGCTCCCTGATCAGCGGCCGCGGCGCGACGATGTAGCCGAGCCGCAATGCCGGAGAGAGGCTCTTCGACACCGAGCCGATGTAGATGACCCGGCCGCTCTTGTCCAGGCTCTTCAGCGCCGGCATCGGCGCGCCCGCGTAGAGGTTCTCGGCTTCGTAGTCGTCCTCGATAACGACGAAGTCCTGGAGCTCGGCCTTGCGCAGCAGCGACTGGCGTCGCTCGAGCGACAGCGTCACCGTCGTCGGGCTTTGGTGCGACGGCGTGACGAACAGGTAGTCGACTGCCGGCAGGGGGTCGATGATCAGGCCCCCGCTGTCGACCGGGACCTCGATCGCTCGCGGCTGTCGCAGCGCGAAGCTGTTGCGTGCGTGCGGGTGGCCGGGCTCCTCCAGGCCGAGCCGGGTGCTCTCGTCGAAGAGAGCTTCGGCGAGGAGGTAGTAGGCGTGCTGCGTACCGACGGTGAGGATGATCTCCTCCTTGAGCGCGAAGACGCCGCGCTTGGGCAAGAGGCGGGTCCTGATCTGCTCGACGAGATCGGCGACGTCGTCAGTCTCCAGGTCCGGCGTCCAGTGAGGCAGCTGCGATCGGGCCAGGCTCTTCGCGCAGCACTCTCGAAAGTCGTCGGTCGGAAAGAGCTGCGGGTCGTGCGTGCCGTACACGAACGGATACGGTGATTCGCGCCAGGCATCGGGCTTGGCCAGCGTCGGCCGCGCGGCAAGCGATCGCAGCACACGGCGGGTCCATTCCGGCGGGCGCGGCGTCGGCCCGGCGGCGCCGGCGAGCGGCTCGGCCAGCGCGGCCCCGGGCGGGCGCGCGTCAGGTGCGACGAAGACGCCGCTGCGCGATCGCGCTTCCAGAAAGCCCTCGTCCATGAGCTGGACGTAGGCCGCAGTCACGGTGTTGCGGCTGATGCCAAGCAGGCTCGCGAGCTCGCGCGAGGAAGGCAGCGAAGCGCCGGCATCGAGCCAGCCGTCCAGGATCGCCCGAACGATCGCCGCGCGCAGGCGCGCCTGAAGGGGCAGCTCCGGCCGGCCGCTCAGGTCGAACAGGCGGGTCCATTGCAGCGAAGGCGCCGTCGGCATCGTCAGGGAAGTCTACGGCTTGCGTCGCTGGACCGGGCGATGCGTCGCATCTGGCTCTAGCACCGCCGCGCGGTCTTGCCTACCCTTCGCGGATCGGGAGAACCCATGTCTTCATCAGCGCCCCTTACCGAAGCCACCTTGGCCGCTTTCAGCGACGCCTGGAACCGTCACGACGTCGACGCGCTCATGACCTTCATGCACGACGACTGCGTCTTCGAGAGCGCTGCCGGTGCCGAGGCTTGCGGTACGCGCTACGTCGGCCGCGATGCGGTTCGCGCTGCGTTCGCGGCGGCCTGGGCCGCCGTGCCCGACGCGGCATGGACGAACGGGCGACACGTCATCCACGGCGACTTCGCGATCTCTCAGTGGACGTTCGTCGGGACGGCCGCCGACGGCTGCCGCATCGAGACGGACGGCGTCGACGTGTTCACGTTGAAGGACGGCAAGATCCTCGTCAAGAACGCATTTCGCAAGGCTCGCCCCCCGCTTCCGGCCGCGCGCTGAATCGAGGACGAGAGTCGTGAAGTCCGCCGCCGTGGCAAGGGAGGCCAAGGGGTCAACCGATCGCACTGCCGAGCGCTACGACCCGCTCTATGACCCGCTCGTCGCGGCCGACCCGGGCGTGGGCCGCGCCTACGCGCCGAGCTATTGGGTCGCGACGGCCGGGGCGCCGCCCGGCGACGACGGTCCGCTCCGAGGAGACGTCGACGTCGACGTCGCGATCATCGGCTCGGGCTCGACCGGCATGTCCACGGCGCTTTATCTCGCTCAGGAACACGGCGTGCGCGCCGTCGTGCTGGAAGCGAACCGGGCGTCGTGGGGGTGCTCGAGCCGCAGCGGCGGGCAAGGCCAGAACGCGAGCGGCCGGCTCAAGCGCTCGCAATGGATCGCGCGGTGGGGCATCGACGTGGCCAAGCGCCTCGACGCGGAGATCCGCAGCGGCTTCGAGAACTTCAAGGCGCTCACCCGGGAAATCGACTGCGACGCCTACGACGGCGGCCATCTCTACGTCGCCCATCGCGCCGATCGGCTGCCCGGCTTGCGCCGGGAAGCCGAGCTGATGCGCGACACCTTCGGCTACGCGACGCGGATGATGAGCGCCGAGGAGGTGCGCCGCGAGCACTGCGACGAGCGCGAGATGGCCGGGGCGATGTTCGAGGCCGAGGGCGTCGCCATCCATCCGCTGAAGCTGACCTACGGCCTCATCCGCAAGGCGCGCTCGCTCGGAGTGAGGCTGCACACGGCGAGCCCCGTGCAGGGCTGGCACAGCGAGAACGGCGTCCATCACCTGCGCACGCCCGGCGGCACCGTCCGGGCCAAGCGCGTCGCCGTCTGCACCGGCGGCTACACCTCGCAGGCGCTCAGCCCGATCGTGCGCAACCGGATCATGCCGATCCTCTCCAACTCGCTCGTGACCCGGCCGCTCACGGAAGCCGAATTGGCGGCGACGAATTTCCGCTCCGAGACCTTCCTCACCGATACCCGGACGCTGCGCTTCTACTATCGGCTGCTTCGCGACCGGCGGCTGCAGATCGGCAGCCGCAGCGCGGTCAGCGGTGCCGAGGCCGAAGACCCGGCTCATCTGAAGCTGCTCACCGATGCGATCGCGCGCAAGTTCCCGCCGCTCGCCGGCATCGACGTCGACTATTCCTGGTGGGGCTGGGTCGACGTGAGCCACGACATGATGCCGCGCATCGCGCAGCCCGATCCGGCGCAGAAGATCTGGTACGCGCTCGGCTTCGGCGGCAACGGCGTGTCGTTTTCCACCTGGGCGGGAAAGCGCCTGGCCGAGCGCATGGTCGGGCTCGACGCCGGCCGGGCCGTGTTCGATCTGCCGATCTACGCCTCGCCGCTCGAATTTCCGAACGTCCTCGATGCGGTCCGCTCGGAGCTCTTCGCTCCCTTTCGGCGCATCGGCCAGCACCTGCTCTATCGCTGGTACTGGCTCAGGGACGAGAGGTTGTGAGCCCGAGCTCCTGGTCGTTCGGGCCCTGCGGCGACGCGAGCATGGCGAGCGCGACGGAGGAAATCCGGGCCACCAGCGAATCGGCGCGCGACGTCAGCACGATCGGCACGCGTGCGCCGAGCACGAGGCCGGCACACTCGCCGCCGCCGATGTACACGAAGCTCTTGTAGAGCATGTTGCCGGCGTTGAGGTCGGGCACGAGCAGCAGGTCGGCGTCGCCCGCGACCTGCGAGACGATGCCCTTGGTTCGCGCCGCCTCGGCCGAGATCGCGTTGTCGAAGCCGAGCGGGCCTTCGACGATGGCGTCGCCCCAGGCGCGGTGCTGGCGCGCCAGATCGACGAGCGTCTGGGCATCGAGCGTCGCCTGGATGGCAGGATTGACGGTCTCGACGGCCGCGACGATGGCCGCCTTGGGCCGGACGACGCCGATCGCCCGCAGCAGGTCGATGGCGTTGCCGAGGATGTCGCGCTTGGCCAACGCGCTCGGCGCGATGTTGACGACGCAGTCGGCGAGCGCGAGCAGCTTCGGATAGCGCGGCAAGTCGAACACGAAGGCATGGCTGATGCGCCGCTCGCCGCGCAGGCCGGTGCCCTTGTGGATGACGGCGGACATCAGCTCGTCGGTGTGCAGGGAGCCCTTCATGAGCGCACGCACGGCCTTCGCATGGACGAGCGCGACGGCGTGCTCGGCAGCGGCACGAGGATCGGCGGACGTCGCCTCGATCTCGAACGCCGACTCGTCGACTTCGGCCGCCGCCGCGGCCCGCACGATGAGGTCGCGATCGCCGATGAGCAGCGGCCTGGCGATGCCCTCTTCGGCGATCCGCCGTGCCGCGACGAGCGCGGCGGCGTCGGCCGCATGGACGATCCCGACGACCGGCCGCTCGCCCCGGGCCTGGCCGCGCGCCTGCGCGACGATGGCGGCCAGGCGCGGATGCGCGTCGCTCAGACGTAGTCCTTGTACTTGTCGAGGAAGCGCACCGGCTTGCTCAGGGCGTCGCGGCGAAACGGGTCGCCGAGCTCGCGCGTGCACATGATCTCGATGACCGTCGTCTTGCCCCGTTGCATCTGCGCCTCGACCGCGCTCTTCAAGGCCGGGCCGACGTCCTCGAGCCGGTCGACGACGACCCCCTCGGCGCCCATGGCCCGGGCAATGCCGGCGAAGCTTTCGCTCTCGAGCTCCCCGGCGACGAAGCGGCGGTTGTAGAAGTCGACCTGGTTCTTCTTCTCGGCTCCCCATTGACGATTGTGGAAGACGACCGCCGTCACCGGGATGTCGTGTCGAACGCAGGTCATGATCTCGACCATGCTCATGCCCCACGCGCCGTCGCCGGCGTAGGCGATCGCCGGCCGATGGGGCGCCGCGCACTTGGCGCCGACGATGGTCGGCAGCGCGTAGCCGCAGTTGCCGAAGCTCATCGGCGCGAAAAACGAACGCGGCTCGTCGAAGCGAAGGTAGCTGTTGGCGACCGAGTTGATGTTGCCGATGTCGGTCGAGACCATCACGTGCGGCGGCATCGCCTTCTCGAGCTCGCGCAGCACCTGGCGCGGATGCAGCCAGCTCCCGGCTTCCTTGCTCTGCTCCTCGATCATGTCGAGGCTGTAGGCGTCCTTCTCGTGGGTCCAGCCGTCGAGCTCCTTTTCCCACGCCGCCTTCTCGTCGGCGATGGTCCTGGCACGCGCCGCCTTGGTGGCGTCGCAGGCGAGGGACTTGTCGGCGAGGCGCCTGGCGAGCGCGACCGCCGCGGCCTTCGCGTCGGCGTTGATGCCGACGGTGATCTTCTTGACCAGGCCGAGGTTGGTGTGGTCGGCCTCGACCTGGATGATCTTCGCGTCCTTCGGCCAGTAGTCGAGCCCGTGCTGCGGCAGGGTGCCGAACGGGCCCATGCGCGAGCCGAGGGCGAGGACGACGTCGGCCTGCGCGATCAGCTTCATCGCCGCCTTCGAGCCCTGGTAGCCGAGCGGGCCGGCCCAGAGCGGGTGGCTGGCCGGGAACGAGTCGTTGCGCAGGTAGCCGTTGACGACCGGTGCGCCCAGCCGTTCGGCAAGCACCCTGGTTTCCTCGACGGCGTCGCCCATGACGACGCCGCCGCCGGCGAGGATGACCGGGAATTTCGCCTGCGCCAGCAGCTCGGCGGCGTCGTCGAGGCTCTTCTCGCCGCCGGCGCCGCGTTCGACGCGCATCGGCTTCGGGATCTCGACCGTGATCTCGCCGTAGAAGTAGTCGCGCGGGATGTTCAGCTGCGTCGGTCCCATCTCGCTGATGGCGCGATCGAAGCAGCGTGCGGTGTACTCGGCCATTCGCTTCGGGTTGTTGACGTGGCCCTGGTACCTCGTGAACTCCTGGAACATGGGCAGCTGGTTGGCCTCCTGGAAGCCGCCGAGGCCCATCCCCATCGTTCCGGTTTCGGGCGTGACGATCACGACCGGGCTGTGCGCCCAGTAGGCCGCGGCGATCGCGGTGACGCAGTTGCTGATGCCCGGCCCGTTCTGGCCGATGATCACGCCGTGCCGGCCGCTGACCCGCGCATAGCCATCGGCCATGTGGGCGCCTCCCTGCTCATGCACGACCGGAATCAGGCGGATGCCGGCGGGCGCGAAGATGTCCATCGCGTCCATGAAGGCCGAGCCCATGATGCCGAAGATGTCGGTCACGCCGTTGGCGACCAAGGTCTCGACGAACGCTTCGGAAGGGGTCATCTTCTGCACGCCCTTGACGGCCTGGCGCGAATCGGCGGAAGCGGGGATCGGGTCTCGGTTCATGGCGGTCTCTGTCGTTGGCGGGCCGGGAAATCATAGGCACAGGGCGAAGGTACGTCAACGAGTAACTTGAAAAAGTGGAACGCCCTGTACCGGATGTCGGAACCCGGCTAGCATCGGAGCCATGAGAATCGTCGACCGACCGCCACCCGACCCCGCCACGCTCGACGGCGACACGCCGACGATGCGGCTGTTCGCGCTGCTCGAGGTCATCGCTTCCAAGGACCGGCTCTTTTCCCTGCATGCGCTCGTCGAAGAGACCGGCTTGCCCAAGCCGACGCTGCATCGCATGCTGCAGCAACTGGAGAGCGCCAACCTGCTGCAACGCGAGAGCGACGGCCGTCACTACAGCACGGGAGTGCGTCTGCGCCGCCTCGCTGAAAATCTGCTCATGAACGACAGCCACCACGGCGCGCGCCATGCCGTGCTGCGCCACCTGGTGGAGGAGATCGGGGAAAGCTGCAACATCACGACGCTTTCCGGCGGCGAGGTGGTCTATCTCGATCGCGTCGAGACCGCGGCGCCGCTCCGCTTCTATCTGCACCCCGGCTCGCGCGTTCCGGTCCACTGCTCGGCCAGCGGCAAGGCCTTCCTGGCGCAGATGACGCCTGCGCAGCGAAAGCGACTCCTGGCGCACGCGCCGCTCGAGCGCTGCACCCCGAATACCCTCGTCGACCTCGCCAAGCTGGAGCGCGAGCTGAAGCGGGTCCAGCGGGAAGGCTTCGCGATCGACGACGAGGAGTTTCTGCCGGGTCTGCTCTGCCTCGCCCTCGCGGTTCCCGCATCGGGGCGGCGCTCCAACCTCTGCATCGCGGTGCAGGCGCCGATCGTGCGGCTGTCGCCCGCCAAGGCCCGCGCCCTGCTGCCGGCTCTGCGCCGGGCAGCGCAGTCGCTCGGCGAGATCGACGGCGAATCGGCTGCGCCGCGATCGCGTCGCGACGCCGCGGCATGACGCTGCGCCCGATCCACGTCGCCGACGCGTCGGTGGCCGCCGAGACACCGACGCGCCGCGTCGGCGTGCGCGACACCTTCGGCATCGACTCCGACCTGGTCGTGCCCGCGTTCACCGAGCGCGACCTGCACGTGCCCGAGATCGATGCCGTCTATCGCTTCCAGCGCGACACGACGCTCGCCATCCTCGCCGGCTTCGCCCATGACCGGCGCGTCCTCGTCCAAGGCCTGCACGGCACCGGCAAGTCGACGCACATCGAGCAGGTTGCCGCGCGTCTCAACTGGCCATGCGTCCGCGTCAATCTCGACGGCCACATCAGCCGCCTCGATCTCGTCGGCAAGGATGCCGTCGTGCTGCGCGAGGGCAAGCAGGTCACCGAATTCCAGGAGGGCATCGTCCCGTGGGCGCTGCAGCGACCGATGGCGCTCGTCTTCGATGAATACGATGCCGGCCGGCCCGACGTGATGTTCGTGATCCAGCGCGTGCTCGAGAGGGAGGGGAAATTCACCCTCATGGATCAGAACCGGGTGCTGTCGCCGCATCCCTGGTTTCGACTCTTCGCCACCGCCAACACCGTCGGGCTCGGCAACCTGAACGGCCTCTATCACGGCGCGCAACGCCTGAATCACGCTCAGATCGATCGCTGGAACATCGTCGCCCAGCTCAACTACCTGCCCGCGGCCGAGGAGATCGCGATCGTCCAGGCGCGGGTACCGGAGCTCGCCGGCCCGGACGGTCGCGCGCTGGTCGCCAGGATGGTCGAGACCGCGGCGCTGACGCGCAACGGCTTCGCCGCCGGCGACCTGTCGACGCTGATGTCGCCGCGGACGGTCATCACCTGGGGCGAGAACCTCGCCATCTTCGGCGACGTCGGCACGGCGTTCCGGCTTTCGTTCGTCAACAAGTGCGACGACGCCGAAAGACCCGTCGTCGCCGAGTATTTCCAGCGCTGCTTCGATCGCGAGCTGGAACCGTCGTGAGCGACACGCAGGCGGCATCGCGCCTGCAGGAGCGCATCGAGGAGTTGTGCGCGGCGACGATCCGCGCGCTTGCCGGCGAGAAGGATCTGCGCTTTCGCGGTCGCCGCCTGCACCGCGGCGCGACGCGGCTGCCGCTGTTTGCGCCGCACCTGCATCCTTCGCTCGAGCGCGACGATTTCGCCTCGTTTCGCGGCGCCGCCGACGGCCTGGCGCTGCGGCTCTCGCTCTCGGACGCGGCGCTGCACACGGCCGTCGCGCCGGACGAGCCGGTCGAGCAGCTGATCTTCGACTGGCTCGAGCAATTCCGCGTCGAGTCGCTGGCGCCGGCGAGCTTGCCCGGCGTCGCGCACAACCTGCGCCACCGCCACGAAACCTGGTCGGCCGCTTTCCACGACGCGGGTCATATCGAATCCGCGCGCGGCCTTCTGCTCTACACGCTGGCCCAGGTGGCGCGTGCGCGCGTGACCGGCGACCCCGTCGTCGCGGCGACGGAAGACCGGATCGAGGCGACGCGGTTCGCGCTCGCGCCCCTGATCGGCCACGCGCTCGCCGGACTGCGTCGCAGCCGCCGCGACCAGGCCGCCTATGCGACGCATGCGAAGGCGATCGCGACGATCCTCGCCGCCATGTTGCGCGACGCCGGCGGCGGCCGAGCGGAGGGCGACGGGGCGAACGAGGCCGACGCCGACGACGACGACGCACGCTCCGTCTTCGGGCTGCTGATGGAGGAAAAGGAAGACGCCGCCAACGAGCGGTTTGCGACTGCCGTGTCCGGGCACGGCCGCGCCCTCGGCGATGAAGTGACGAGCTACCACGTCTTCACGCGCACCTACGATCGCGAGGTCGACGCGGTCTCGCTGGTTCGTCCCGAAGCGCTGGGCGAATATCGCCTTCGGCTCGATCAGCGCATCGCCTCCCAGCACGTCCGGATCGCCGGGCTTGCCCGGGCCCTGCTCGCGCTCTTCGCGGTGCCGACGAACGATGGCTGGGACGGCGCCCAGGAAGAAGGCCGCATCGACGGCCGAACCCTTTCGCTGCTGGTCGCGGCGCCGGCCGAGCGCCGCCTCTTCCGGCGCGAGCACGTCGAGCCCCGCGCCGATGCGGCAGTGACCTTTCTCATCGATTGCTCGGGCTCGATGAAGGTCCATGCGGAGGACGTCGCGCTTCTGGTCGACGCCTTCGCGCGCTCGCTCGAGATGGCCGGCGTGGCGAGCGAGGTTCTCGGCTTTTCGACCGGCGCATGGAACGGCGGGCGGGCGCGACGCGACTGGCTGCGCGCGGGCCGGCCGGCGCACCCGGGGCGGCTGAACGAGCGCCTCCACCTCCGCTTCAAGTCGTTCGAGACCTCCTGGCGCCGCGCCCGACCCGGAATCGCGGCGCTGTTCAAGAGCGAGATCTTCCGCGAAGGCCTCGATGGCGAGGCCGTCGAATGGGCCGCCGGTCGCCTCGTCGTGCGCGAGGAGCGCCGCAAGATCCTCTTCGTCGTCTCGGACGGTTCGCCGATGGACGGCGCCACGCATCTCGGCAACGATGCGCGCTTCCTCGATCATCACTTGCGAACGGTGACCGAAGCGATCGAGAAGGCCGGCACCGTCGAGCTCCATGGTCTCGGCGTCGGCCTCGACCTCAGCCCCTACTACCGGTCGAGCCACATCCTCGACCTGGACGCGCGCATCGGCAACGCGATGTTCGCCGAGGTTCTTCGCCTCATCGAGAAGGGCGGGACCAGGCGTTGACGGATCGCTGCGCGCAGCCTACATTGTTCCAAGGTGTCGGACACTGTTCCAAATATTGGGACGTGCCGCCCGCCCCTCTGCGAATGGATTCCACCCTCGTCAAAGGCCTGAGCCTGCTCGAATGGCTCGCCCGGCAGCAGCGCGAATGCGGCGTCAGCGAAGTCGCGCGCGCGCTCGGCCTGGCGCGCAGCAACGCCCACCGGACGCTGCAGACGCTGGTCTCGTGCGGTTGGGCCGAGCAGAACCCGGCGACCAGCGCGTATCGACCGAGCCTGCGCCTGTTCGAAGTCGGCTCGCTGCTCGGTGCCGCCGTCGACGTGGCGGCGCGGGTGCGGCCCTTTCTCGCCGACGTCGCGGCCGCGACCGGCGAGACCATCCACCTTGCCTGCCTCGACGGCGCCGAAATCGTCTATCTCGACAAGTTCGACAGCCCCTTGCCGGTCGCTGCCTACTCGCGCGTCGGCGGCCGCGCTCCGGCGTGCTGCGTCGCATCGGGCAAGGCCTTGCTGGCCGTCGAGCGGCCGGACGTCGCGGCCCTCCGCCGCCTTTTCGGCGGCGAGCTGCACGCCCATACGGCCAACAGCATCGTCGACTTCGCCGCGCTGCTGTCGGAGCTCGAGCGGACGGCCGCCCGCGGCTATGCCGAGAATCGCGAAGAATGGCGCCTCGGCGTCTGCGGTCTCGGTGTGCCGGTGTTCGACGCCCGCGGCCAGGCGGTCGCGGCCATGGGCATGAGCGTTCCCTCGATCCGCTTCGCGCGCGTGCAGGCCCGCTCGCTCGCGATGAAGCTGATGACCTGCGCCCGCAGCGCCAGCGAAGCGCTCGGCTATCGACCCCAGAACGGCAAGGACCGCATTCCGTCCGGCGCGGCACGCCGGCTCGCATCACAGGAGACACCATGATTTTGCATGACCGCCGCCGCTTCACGCTCGGCCTGGCCGGCGCCGTTGCCGGCACCGCGTTTGCCGCGTTGCCGCGCAGCGCGAGCGCGGAGGCCGCGTGGCCCGACAAGCCGATACGCTTCATCGTTCCCTATCCGCCCGGCGGCGGCACCGACGTCATCGCGCGAATCGTCCAGGAGAGCTTTCACAAAGCACTGGGCCAGCCGATCATCATCGACAACCGCGGCGGCGCCGCCGGTTCCCTCGGCACGGATCTCGCGGCGAAGGCCGCGCCCGACGGCTACACCGTGCTGTTCACGCTGTCGTCGCACACGATCAATCCGGCGATCTATTCGAAGCTGCCGTTCAACACGGTGAAGGACTTCGAGCCCGTCGGCACCGTCGCTTCGCTGCCGCAGATCCTCGTCGCCAACCCGCAGTTTCCGCCCAACAGCGTCGCCGAGCTGACCGCGCTGGCGAAGGCCAAGCCCGGCGCGCTGTCGTTCGCTTCGGTCGGCAACGGCTCGCCCGGCCATCTCGCCGGCGAGCTGTACAAGCTGCGCACCGCGACCCAGCTGATCCACATCCCGTACCGCGGCGGCGGGCCCGCGATCAGCGACCTGATGGGCGGCCAGGTGCCGTTGCTCTGGGTGTCGATTCCCGCCGCGGCGCAATTCGTCAAGGCGGGCAAGGTGAAGGCGCTCGCGGTCTCGACCGTCAAGCGCAGCGCCGCCTTTCCGAACGTGCCGACGATGCAGGAAGCCGGCGTCGCCGACTTCAACGTCGATTCCTGGTACGCGATGTTCGTGCCGGCGAAGACGCCGCGGCCGGTCATCGACAAGCTCAACAAGGCGCTCAACGCGATCGTCGTCGACGATCCCGACATCCGCGCCAAGCTCCTCGATCAGGGCGCCGAAGGCGTCGGCGGCACGCCCGAGGCGCTCGGCAAGGTCGTCGACGTCGAGCTCGTCCGCTGGGCCAAGCTCGCCAAGGACGCCGACATCCATTCCGATTGAAGGCCCTTCCAACGCCGAAAGCATGCGAATGAAGACGAACGACGCGGACGACGACGTCGCTGCCGCCGTCCGGGCGCAGGTCAGTCGCGCCCGGGCGGCGCAGCGCATCTACGAGCGCTCGACCCAGGAACAGGTCGACACCGTCGTGACGGCGGCGGGCTGGGCCATCGTCGACCCGGCGCGCAACCGCGCCCTCGCCGAGCTCGCCGTCGCAGCCACCGGCATCGGCAACGTCGAGGACAAGGTCCGCAAGAACCACCGCAAGACCTTCGGTCTGCTGCGCGACTTGAAGGGAGCGAAGTCGGTGGGCGTGATCGCGGTCGACGACGCGAAGGGAATCGTCGAGATTGCGCGACCGGTCGGCGTGGTCTGCGCCGTGACGCCGTCGACCAATCCCGGCGCAACGCCGGCGAACAAGATCCTCAATGCCCTCAAGGGTCGCAACGCCGTGATCGTCGCCCCTTCGCCGAAGGGCTGGAGCACGTGCGCGAAGCTCGTCGAGCTCGTTCACGAGCAGCTCGAAAAGACCGGGATGACCGCGGAAGTCGCGCGCGACCTGGTCCAGGTGCTGCCGGCGCCGGTGACGAAACGATCGACGAGCGAGCTCATGCGTTTGAGCGACCTCGTCGTCGCCACCGGCTCCCAGGCGAATGTGCGCGCCGCCTACGCAAGCGGCACGCCGGCATTCGGCGTCGGCGCCGGCAACGTCGCCGGGATCGTCGACGAGAGCGCCGATGTCGAGGCGGCGGCGGAGCGCATCGTCCGCTCGAAGACCTTCGACAACGCGACCAGCTGCTCGTCGGAGAACAGCCTCGTCGTCATCGCGGCGGTGCGCGCGCCGCTCTTGCGGGCCCTCGGTGCGCGCGGCGCCGTGCTCCTGGACGCAGCGCAGAAGGCGACGCTGGCGACGCTGATGTGGCCCGACGGCAAGCTATCGCCGGCGGTCATCGGCCAGTCGGCCACGGTGATCGCCGAGCGTGCCGCCGAGGTCGCCGGTGCGGATCGAGCCGCGTGGCGTGCGATCGCCGCGCAGCGGCCGAGCATCCTGCTCGTCGACGAGGACGGCATCGGCGACGAGCATCCGTATTCCGGCGAAAAGCTGTCGCCCGTGCTCACGCTTTTCGACGCGCCCGATTTTGCGGAGGCGTGCGGCATCGTCGCGTCGATCTACGCCTACCAGGGCGCTGGGCACTCGGTCGGCCTCAACACCTCGCTGGACGCGCGCGCCCTCGAGCTCGGCCTCACCCTGCCGGTCTGCCGCGTCATCGTCAATCAGGCGCACAGCATCGCCACCGGCGGGAGCTTCGACAACGGCTTGCCGTTTTCGCTGTCGATGGGCTGCGGCACCTGGGGGCGCAACAACTTCTCGGACAACATGAATTACCGGCACTACCTGAACATCACGCGAATCTCCCGGCCGATTCCGGAAATCGTGCCGAGCGAGCTCGAGATCTTCGGCGCCTACTTCGACGCCTGCGGCAGGGACTGACGTTGGCGACGACCGTCTTCGAGTGGGTCGAGCGGCAGGCCGCGGCACGGCCCGCGGCCGTGTATGCGATCGCGACCGAGGACAAGCAGTCGATCGCCTATGGCGATCTGCGCGACAGCTGCCGCGATATCGGTGCCGGTCTGGCGGCGCTGGGCCTCGCGCCCGGCGACACGGTGTCGGTCGTCATGCCGAACGGTCTGCAGACGTTGCGGATCCTGCTCGGCACGATGCACGCCGGCTGTTGCGTCAACCCGGTCAACCTCCTGTCCCAGCCCGAGCAGATGCGCTACGTGCTCGATCATTCCGACTGCCGCCTGGTGGTCGCGTCACCGGAGTGGGCCGAGCGCGTGCGGGCGGCGCTCGTCGGGGTCGAACGAGGAGTGCGTGTCGTCGTGCTGGCCGCCGATGGCGGCGCGAACGCACTTCGAGACGCCTTGCCGGCGGCCACTGCGCGCGTCGATCGTCGCCCGCCGGCGCCGGACTCGATCGCGCTCCTCATGTACACCTCGGGCACGACCGGCGTGCCCAAGGGCGTCATGCTGACCCAGGCCAATCTCGCCGCCAACGCCGCGTCGATCAGCAGGGAGCACGATCTCGGCGTCGGGGATCGCGTCCTGGCCGTGCTGCCCCTCTATCACATCAATGCATTCGCCGTGACGATGCTGGCGCCGCTGGCGCATGGCGGCAGCCTGGCCATGGCACCGAAGTTCTCGGCGGCGCAGTTCTGGTCCCAGGCTGTCGAGCAGCGCTGCACGTGGCTCAACGTCGTGCCGACGATCATCTCGTACCTGCTCGAGGGGCCGTCGCCGCCGCGCGAAAGCCTGCATCGCATCCGCTTTTGCCGGTCGGCGTCGGCGGCCTTGCCGCCGGAGCACCACCGCGCGTTCGAGGCGAAATTCGGCATCGGCATCGTCGAAACCATGGGCTTGACGGAAACCGTCGCGCCGGCGTTCTCGAACCCGCTCGAGCGGCAACATCGGAAGATCGGCTCGGTCGGCCGCGCCTCGGGCGGCGAGGCGCGCGTCGTCGACAAGCTCTCCGTCCCCGTCGCAGACGGGTCCACGGGCGAGCTCGTGGTCCGCGGCGCCCACGTCATGCGCGGCTACTACAAGAACGACGTGGCGACGCGAGACAGCTTCACCGCGGACGGATGGCTTCGCACCGGCGATCTCGGTCATCGCGACGCCGACGGTTTCTTCTTCGTCACCGGCCGCATCAAGGAGCTCATCATCAAGGGCGGCGAAAACATCGCGCCGCGCGAAATCGACGAAGCGCTGCTCAGGCATCCCGCGGTGCTCGAGGCGGCCGCGGTGGGCATGCCGGACGCGCAGTACGGCCAGGAAATCATGGCGTGCGTCGTGCTGAAACCCGGGGAACACTGCGCGCTCGATGAGCTCTATGCGTTTTCGCAGCGCGAACTCGGCAAGTACAAGACGCCCAAGCTCATCAAGCTGGTGGATTCCCTGCCCAAGGGTCCGTCGGGCAAAGTCCAGCGCCTGAAGCTGCTGCAAGCCGATTGACACGATAAGCGGAGCCACGATGAATTTTATCGTTAATGATTTTGGCGGCGCCGGCGCGCCCCGGCGTTGCGCCGCGATGGCGGCAGCGAAAATCGCCGCTCTATGGTAGGTTAGCAGCAACCTTCAGCCTGG
>DASYKC010000200.1:0-24343 GCA_035995885.1 Caldimonas sp.
TCAACGGCGACAAGCTGCTGCTCACGCCCGAGGTCAGCATGCAGATCCAGCGCGTCCTCGACAGCGACATCGTCATGCAGTTCGACGAGTGCACCGCCTACGAGGTCGAGGGGCGCATCACCGGCGAGGCCGAGGCGCGCCGCTCGATGGAAATGAGCCTGCGCTGGGCGGCGCGCTCGCGCGCCGAGTTCGCGCGCCTCGAGAATCCGAACGCCCTCTTCGGCATCGTCCAGGGCGGCATGTTCGAGACGCTGCGCGAGGCGTCGGTCGCGACGCTGGACGAGCTCGACCTGCCCGGCTACGCGATCGGCGGCGTCAGCGTCGGCGAGCCAAAGGAAGCGATGCAGCGGATCGTCGCCCACACGCCGCACCGGCTGCCGGAGAAGAAGCCCCGCTACCTGATGGGCGTCGGCACGCCTGAGGACCTGATCGACGGCGTCGCCGCCGGCGTCGACATGTTCGACTGCGTGATGCCGACGAGGAACGCCAGGAACGGTCACCTCTTCACCCGCTTCGGCGACCTGCGCATCAGGAACGCGCGCTACAAGACCGACGAGCAGCCGCTCGATCCCACCTGCGCCTGCCCGACCTGCGCGCGCTTCTCGCGCGCCTACCTGCACCACCTCGACCGCTGCGGCGAGATGCTCGCGCCGATGCTCGCGAGCGTGCACAACCTGCACTTCTACGTGAACCTGATGCGCGAGATGCGGGGCGCGCTCGAGACCGGGACCTTCGCCGCCTTCGCGGCGTCGTTTCGCGCCGATCGCTCGCGCGGCATCTAGCGGCCGCGGCTGCCGCGTCGGACGCGCCTTACCGGCATCGGCGCGACGCGCCGACATCGCGCCGGGCCATCGCCTCCTGTCGAGTCGGTCGCCGCGCCTCTAGCCTTGGCGCAGCCGACGGCGCAGCGATGCGCGAACCGGCGCCGGCTCCCAGGAGGCGACCTTGATCGTTCTCGTGCTTCGACCCGACGACCCCGACGCGCCCTCGACCCTGCTCCTGATGCTCGTCGCGCCGGCGCCGGTCATCGTCCTCTTCGCCCTGTCCGAGATCGCCACGTGACGGCCATTAGCGAGCTGCAGGTGCGCCGCCCGCCCATCCTCGACGCCGACGATGAAATCGTCGCCATCGTCGCCGCGGCGGACCTCGCCACGCGACAATCGGGGCCCACCGACGAAACTCTGCGCGAGCTCCCGACGCCCGGTCGTTGAATTCACGAAGCCCCAATGCACTGCAGCGATACCTGGGCGAGCGCCTGATCGGCCCGGCGGCGCAGCACGTCCTGCGCCATCCGGGCGCCTTCCTCTGGCAGACGATCAAGGCGTTCCGCGCCAACCAGGGACTGCTCCTCGCCGGCGCGGTCGCGTACTACGCGCTGCTGTCGATCGTGCCGCTCCTGATCCTGACGGTGATCGCGCTCTCGCACGTCATCGACCAGCGCGAGCTGCTCGACACGCTCGGCCGCTACCTCGAGTGGCTGGTGCCGGGCCAGGCGAAGGCGATCGTCGCCGAGCTCGCCGACTTCCTCGACAAGCGCTCCGGCGTCGGCTGGCTGCTGTTCGGCACGATGATCTTCTTCAGCTCGCTCGCGTTCACGGTGCTCGAGAACGCGATGTCGGTGATCTTCCTGCACCGCGTCGTCACGCGGAAGCGCCGCTTCATCTTCTCGGTGCTGATCCCGTACGGCTACATCCTCTCGCTCGGCGCGGGCCTCCTGCTCGTCACCCTCGTCGCCGGCAGCCTGCAGGCGGTCGGCAAGGAAAGCGTCGAGCTGTTCGGCCACGAGTGGTCGCTGCACGGCGTCTCGGGCGTCCTCCTCTACCTGCTCGGCGTCGCCGGCGAGGTGTTCGTCCTGACCTCCGTCTATCTCGTCATGCCGGCCGGCCGCCTCGCCTGGCGCCACGCCCTGATGGGCGGCATCACGGCGGCGCTGCTCTGGGAGATCACGCGCCACATCCTCGTCTGGTACTTCGCGACGCTGTCGCAAGTGACGGTCGTCTACGGCTCGCTGACGACGGCGATCGTCGTCCTGCTGAGCCTCGAGGTCGGCGCGACGCTGCTGCTCTTCGGTGCCCAGGTCATCTCGGAATACGAGCGGCTCGGCCACACCGCGGCGACTCGCGCCGAGCCGGCCTTCTCGACGGCGCAAGTCTGAGCGTCAGGACGCGAGCAGGCGGCCGACGCGCTCGCGCAGTGACGACGGCGTCACCGCGCTCGCCGGCAGCGGCTCGCCGGCGACGAGGTCGACGCGGCTGAAGATGCCGCGCCGGAACGGCCGGGTCATCGCCCGGCCGCCGGCGCGCGAGAAGAACGAGCCCCACAGGTTCTGCAGCGCGAGCGGCACGACCGGCACCGGGTTCGATTCGAGCAGGCGCATCACGCCGCCCTTGAACTCGGCGAGCTCGCCGTCGCGCGAGATCGCGCCCTCGGGAAAGATGCAGAGCAGGTCGCCGTCGTCGAGCACCTGGCGGGCGCGCGCGAACGCCTGCTCGTAGATCCGGGCGTCGACCTTCTGCGGCGCGATCGGGATCGCCTTGGCGAGGCGGAAGAACGCGCCGAGCACCGGCAGCCTGAAGATCTCGTGGTCCATGATGAAGCGGATCGGCCGCGGGCTCGCCGCCATCAGCAGCACCGGGTCGACGAAGCTGACGTGGTTGCAGACCAGGATCGCCGCGCCTTCGGTCGGGATGTTCTCGTCGCCGCGCACCTTGAAGCGGTAGACCAGCCGCGCCGTGACGAAGGCGACGAAGCGGAGCAGGTACTCCGGCACGAGCATGAAGATGTAGAAGGCGACGACCCCGTTGAGGATGCCGATGACGAGGAACACCTGGGGCACGGTCAGGCCGAGCTTGATCAGGGCGCCGACGATGACCGAGCTGGCGATCAGGAAGAGCGCGTTCAGGATGTTGTTGGCGGCGATGATCCGCGCCCGATGGCTCGCTTGCGAGCGCATCTGGATGAGCGCATACATCGGCACGCTGTAGAGGCCGGCGAAGAGCGAGAGCAGGCCGAGATCGGCCATCACGCGCCAGTGCGCCGGTTGCGCGACGAACGACGACAGCGTGTAGCCGGCCGAAGGCGCGAGCCCGCGCGCGGCGAAATAGAGGTCGATCGCGAAGATGCTCATGCCGATCGCGCCGAGCGGCACGAGGCCGATCTCGACGTGGCGCCGTGACAGCATCTCGCAGAGCAGCGAGCCGATGCCGATGCCGACCGAGAAGACCACCAGCAGGAGCGACGCGACCTGCTCGTCGCCGTGCAGCACCTCCTTGGCGAACGACGGGAACTCGGCCAGGAACGCGGCGCCGAAGAACCACATCCACGAGATGCCGAGGAGCGAACGGAAGACGACCGGGTTGCCGTGCGCGAGCCTGAGGTTGCGCCAGGTCTCGGTCACCGGATTCCAGTTGATGCGCAGGCCCGGGTCGGTCGACGGCGACGCCGGCACGTACTGGGCGACGACGCGGCCGAGCAGGGCGACGCCGACGCAGGCGAACGCCACGTAGTGCCGGCCGACGCCGGGGATGCCGACGAGCAGGCCGCCCGCGACCTGGCCGAGCAGGATCGCGACGAAGGTGCCCATCTCGACCATGCCGTTGCCGCCGGTGAGCTCGCGCTCGCCCAGATGCTGCGGCAGGTAGGCGAACTTGACGGGCCCGAACAGCGTCGAGTGCAGGCCCATCAGGAAGACGCAGGCGAGCAGCACGTACGGGTCGGCGACCCAGAAGCCCCAGGCTGCGAGCAGCATGATCGCGATCTCGAGGTTCTTGACGAAGCGGATGACGCGCGTCTTGTCGTACTTGTCGGTGAGCTGGCCGCTGGTCGCCGAGAAGAGCAGGAACGGCAGGATGAAGAGGGCGCCGATGGTCAGCCCGGCGAGCTGAGGCTGCAGGAAGTCGGCGCTCAGCTGCAGCTGGTACGTGACCATCACGGTGAACGCGAACTTGAACAGGTTGTCGTTGCCGGCGCCGAGGAACTGGGTCCAGAAGAACGGCGCGAAGCGGCGCTGGCCGAGCAGGGCGAACTGGTTCGGATGGCCGTGCTCCGGGGCGTCGGCCACGGGCGCGGCAAGGTCGGCGTGAAGAGTCAAGCGGAGCTCCCGTCGTTGGCGCGCGGTGCGCGGCGTGCTGCAATCTAACGTATCACCTGCACCGGGCCGCCGAGGCCGTCGCGCTCGAGCCAGCGGAACACCGAATCGACCGTGACGGTTTCGATGCGATCGCTGAAGCGCTTCTCGTTCGGGTGGTCGTCGAAGGCGACGTTGGCGCTGGCGATGCGCGCGCCGAGGCGCTTGAACGCCGACAGGTGCAGCGTCGTCGGCTCGTAGCCGTGCAGGCGCAGCCAGGCCTGCGCGCGATCGCGCGTCGCGGCGGCCGGGTCCTCGGCGAGCGCGAGCGTCTCGATCGCCCACTGATTCGACTGCTGGTAGCGATCCGACCACGGGTAGGCGACCATGCTGTAGGCGGGCATGTCGAGGCGGGCGACGGCGGCGTTGTCGACGAGCATCGCGCGCAGATGCGCCTGTGCCTGCGGCGCGAGGACGACGACCGCCGCCTCGTACTCCCACAGGTCGTCGAGGAAGAACTCGCCGAGGCCCTGGCGATAGAGCGTCGCTCGCGCCGAGCCGCACTGGTTGAGCTTGTGGACGACGCGCCAGACGGTTGCGCTGCCCTCGCCCTCGCGGTAGGCGAAGCCGAGGTGCGAGTAGCGGATGCCGTATTCGCTCAGGTTCTGGCCGGCGCGGGCGATGACGACGACGTCGGCGCCGCTCTGCGCCAGGCGCGTCGCCGTGTGCTCGGCGAGCTGCATGGCGCGGCTGACGGCCAGCGCCGTCGGCGGTCGCTGCTCGCAACTGCGGCCGGCGTGGGCGGTCGTGGCCGCGGTCAGGGCGGCGATGGCTGCGGCGCCGCGCAGCGTGCGCGCGATCATCGCGTGATCCTCTCGTTGTAGAGCAGGGCGCGGCCGAGCTCGTTGGGGATGAAGGCGATCGCCTCGCCGGCGGCCGAAAGCACCCAGCCCGTGCTGAGCGCCGTCGCGACGAGAACCGTGCCGGCAGCGATCGATGCGCCGGCGACGCCGCGGCCGACCAGGCGGACGCTGGCGCGCGCGCCGTCGGAGGCGCGCTCGAGCACCCAGACGGCGCCGGTGCTGGTCGCCTCGATCGTGACGACGCTGAGCGCCGCGCCGGTCGAGAGGATCGCGACCGGCGCCGCGACCGAGACGGCGATCGGCAACGCCGAGAGCGCGCTCGCCTCCGAGATCGAGGACTGCGCCTGCGCCGCCGTCGCGAGCGCCAGCGATGCGGCGACGGCGACTGCTGCGCGACGAAGGACCCCGGCGCGCGCGGCGAGAGACCGGATGCGGTGATTCATGAACGACTCCTGGTGATCGAAAGGATGCGGGCTCAGCCGCGCTCGCACGAAGCGCACACCGACGTGCGCGCCTGCGCGGCTTCGTCGAGCAGGCTCTCGTGCGCGTCGCGCAGCGTCTTGGCGAGCGTGAAGCAGGTCGAGATCAGGAACAGCCAGCTGACGCCGAGGAAGGCCTTGTAGGCGGGGTTGATCTCCATCTGGACGAGGCCCCAGCCGGTCAGCGCCATCGCCAGGAAGAAGCCGCCCCAGACGACCAGCCGCCAGAGCGGCGTGTCGACCGGCCGCTTCTCGTTGTCGCGGATGAACTTGGCGAGGGCGAACGCCGCCGACAGGCAGAACATGTAGCCCATGACCATGAAGGCGCGGTCGAGGTCGCGTCCGGGCAGCCAGGCGAGGCCGATGGCGCAGAGCGAGGCGGCGGCGAAGAACGAGACCCAGACCTGCGTCTTCCAGGCCTTGGTGTCGTGGCGGAGGGTGATCGTCTGCATGGTGTCCTCGAACGCGGTGGAGGTGGGAAAGCGGCCGAATCTTGCGGGCCGTGCGCAGGTCGCGCCATCGCTCGCAGGAGCGTGGCAGGCGAAGGCACCGCGAGGCGCGCTCGGCGCTACCGCGCCGCATCGCGCGGTCGTTGTGGCAGGATCGATCGACCCTTTGTCGACGAGAGCCTCATGTCCGACCGTTCCGCCATCGCATCTGCGCGCCGACGCCTCGTGCCGCTCTTTCTCTTCGCGTCGTGCATCGCGATGCTCGCCGGCTGCGGCGGCGGCGGTGCCGGTGGCGGCACGGTCCCGAGCGGCCCGCAGGTGGGGCCGGCGCCAGGCGTCGACGGACCGGCATGGCCGGGCTTCGCGCGCGACGCGCAGCACACGGCGCTCGGCGCGATCGCGACGCAGGACCTGAACCGCGTTTCGTGGTCGACGCCGCTCGACCTGGCGCCGCCGTACCGTGCCGACGGCACGCTGCTGGTCCACTACGGCTCGCCCGTCGTGACATCGCACAACACCGTCGTCGTGCCGGTCAAGACCGGCGCGGCCGGCGGCTTTCGCATCGAAGCGCGATCGGGCGGCAACGGCGGCGTCATCTGGTCGGCGAACACCGACTACCAGCTGCCGCCGCACAACTGGGTGCCGAGCTACAACCTCGCGCTGACGACGGGCAATCGTCTCCATGCACCCGGCGCCGGCGGCAAGCTGCTGATCAAGGACGATGCGGATTCGAGCGGCGGCACGCTGCGTTCGGTGGTCTTCTACGGCGCCGCGACCTACCTCGCGACGGCAGCGACGTTCGACGCGAGCGTCTTCATCAACACGCCCCTCACCATCGACGCGCAGGGCAACGTCTTCTTCGGCTTCATGGTCAGCGCCGCCAATCCGGCCGGGCTGGTCAGCGGCATCGCCCGCGTCGATGCCAACGGCAACGGCGTTTGGGCGCCGGCTGGCGCGACGTCGGGCGACGCGGCGATCGACAAGGTCGCGATGAACAGCGCGCCGGCGCTTTCGGCCGACGCGAGGACGCTGTACGTCGCGGTCAACACCGCGCCCGCCGCCGGCCAGGTGCAAGGCGGCTACCTGCTCGCGCTCGACAGCACCACGCTCGCGCTCAAGGGCCGGGCGCTGCTCGTCGATCCCGCGACCGGAACGCCGGCACGCGTCAGCGACGACGCGACCTCGGCACCGACGGTCGGTCCCGACGGCGACGTCTACTTCGGCGTCCTCGAGTCGAGCTTCGGCGCGCACAACGGCCGCGGCTGGCTGCTCCACTTCGACGCCGCGCTGGCGACGCGATCCGTCGCCGGCGGCTTCGGCTGGGACGACACCGCCTCCGTCGTGCCGGCGTCGATGGTGCCGTCGTATGGCGGCAGCTCGACCTATTTGCTGATGACCAAGTACAACAACTACGCCGGCGTCGGCACCGGCAACGGCGCGAACCGGATCGCCCTGCTCGACCCGCACGCCACCCAGATCGACCCGATCTCCGGGCTGACGATCATGAAGGAGGTCCTGACGATCCTCGGCCCGACGTTCGAGTCGGGAGCCTCGGGGCCGGTCAAGGAGTGGTGCATCAACACCGCCGCCGTCGACCCGGCGACGAAGTCGATCCTCGTCAACAGCGAGGACGGCTACCTGTACCGCTGGGACGTCTTCGCGAACCGGCTGTCGCAGCGCATCCGGCTGACGAGCGGCATCGGCGAGTCGTACACGCCGACGGCGATCGGAGCCGACGGCGCGGTCTACGCCGTCAACAACGCGGTCCTGTTTTCGATCGCCAAGTAGCACCGACGGCAAGGCCGAAGGCGGGCATCGCGCTCAGCCGCGATGCACGTCGCGCCAGCGCAGCATGTCGACGAGGCGCTGCTCGCGCGCAGCGTCGAAGCCGCAGGTCGCGGTGAAGCGCGTCGGGTTCTCGTAGGTGCCGAACAGCATGTCCCACCAGACGATGTCGCCGTAGTTGTTGCGGTGGCGGCCGTGCTCGTGATGGATGCGATGCATCTCCGGGCGCTGGAAGAACCAGCCGACCCAGCGCGGCGTCGTCACGTTGGTGTGATAGGCGAATTCGCCGAGGGCGGTGCACAGCGTGTAGGCGGCGCCGGCCGCCGGCGTCAGGCCGAGCAGGGCGTAGACGAGGACGCTGCCGATCAGCGAGTTCGCGAGCATCTCGACCGGATGCTTGTAGAACGAGGTGATCACCTCGAGCCGCTGCGGGCTGTGATGGATCTGGTGGAAGAGGCGCCAGAGCACGTCGGACTCGTGACGCGCGCGATGCCACCAGTAGAAGACGAAGGTGGCGATGAAGTACGCGATCAGGCCGCCCGCGGCCGGGCCGACGTGATCGGACAGGTGCAGCAGCGAGGCGCGCGACGCCCAGCGATTCCAGGTGAAGCCGGCGACGACGACGACCGCCAGCTGCGCGCCGTTGACGGCGAGGACGCGCCACCACCAGCCGCGCACGTCCGGCAGGCGCCAGCCGGGACGGGCTCGCTCGAGCAGGAAGCAGAGCACGAAGGCGGCGAAGATGAAGGGCAGCATGGCGGGCTCCGGTGGTCGACGAGTCGCGCCACTTTCGGCGCGGCGCGCGCCGGCGGCAAGGCGATTGCGCCGAGTCGCGGCGGCGTCCGCGCCAGGGGGCGCTCGCCGATACTCGAGGCCGCGACGCCCATGAGCACGACCCTCGACCTCGTCAACGCCCTCAAGTCCGAGCTGCGCGCGGCCGGTGTCACCTACGCCGATCTCGCCGATGCGCTCGGCATGTCGGAGTCGAGCGTCAAGCGCGTCTTCGCCAAGGGCGACATGCCGCTCTCGCGCATCGACGAGATGCTGCGCGTGCTGAAGATGGATTTCGCCGAGCTGGCGCGCAAGGTCGCCGACGCGCAGCCGCTGTCGCGCCAGCTGACGGTCGAGCAGGAGGCCGCCGTCGTCGCCGACCGCAAGCTCCTGCTGCTCGCGATCTGCTGCCTCAGCCAGTGGTCGTTCGAGGCGATGACGAACGATTACGCGTTCAGCGACGCCGAGTGCACCAAGTACCTGATCCAGCTCGACCGGCTCGGCATCATCGAGCTGCGCCAGCTCAACCGCTACCGGCTCAAGGTCGCGAAAGGCTTCCGCTGGCTGCCGCACGGGCCGGTGATGAAGTACTTCCGCGAGCACGTCGCCGCCGATTACCTGAGCGGCGGCTTCGACGGCGAAGGCGAGCTGATCATGCTGGTGCACGGCGAGATCACGCCGAGCCTCGCGGGCTCGCTCGTCGAGCGGCTTCGCCGCGTCGGCCAGGACTTCGCGCAGGCCCACCTCGCCGAGCAGCGCCTGCCCGACGAGCAGCGCACCCCGTACACGCTGCTCGTCGGCATGCGGACCTGGCTCTTCGCCGCCTTCCGCGACCTGAAGCGCGTGCCGCCGCCGGCGTGACGTCGCCGCGCGCCGCGGCGCGCGTTCGTCGCATCCGGCGTGGGATGATCTTCACCGGCGCGTTCAGCTTGTCCGCATCGGAACAAGTTCGCGAGCGGCGTCGAACGGGTACCGCGGGAGGCTCAGCTTGGCAATTCGTCGGCAAGCGTCGAGGTTGTTCTCGATCGCGAAACGTTCCGGCGACACGTGTGGTCGCGCCGCGCGCCCGCGCTCGCGCGCCGCCCGCCACGGCGGGTCCCTGCGCCGCGCGATCGCTCTGGCCGGCGCTGCGCTGCTGGTCGCGTCGGCCGCCGCGAGCGAGCGGGCGATCGACGTCCAGGTGGTCGTCGCCGCGCCGATCGAGACGGTCTGGCAGGGGTGGACGACGCGCGCCGGCATCCAGACTTTCTTCGCGCCCGACGCCGAGGTCGATGCGCGCGTCGGCGGCGCCTTCCACATCCACATGGATCCGCTCGCCGAGCCGGGCATGAAGGGCGCAGACGACATGCGCTTCATGGCCTTGCAGCGGCCGACGATGCTCAGCTTCGACTGGAACGCGCCGCCTTCGCTGCCCGAAGCGCGCGCCCAGCGCACCTTCGTCGTCGTTCGCCTGGCGCCGGTCGATGCGGGCTCGACCCGCGTCACGCTCCATCACACGGGTTGGGGCGACGGCGGTGAATGGGACAAGACCTACGTCTACTTCGATCGCGCCTGGCCGTTCATTCTCGCCAAGCTGAAGGCGAGCTTCGAGACCGGTCCGGCCGACTGGAGCGAATGGATGGCGCAGCTGCGCAAGGCGCATGCGGCACCGGCCGCGACGTCGGCGCCGCCTTAGCTCGCGTCGCGTCCCGCGTCGCGCGTCACGCGTCGACGCGGTCGATCAGGAAATTGGCGCCGGGATAGCGGCCGAGCACGTCGACCAGGTAAGGCAGCGTCCTCGCCAGCGTCGCCTGCAGCGTGTGCGGCGGGTTGAGGACGAAGACGCCGCTGCCGGCGAGGCCGAAGCCCTGCGCGTCGGGCTCCTGCACCGAGAGGCGCGCGTGCAGCCAGCCCTTCGGCGCCAGTGCGGCAAGCCGGCGCGGCAGCTGCGCCGCTTCGAGCTTCGTGACCTGCGGGTACCAGACGACGTAGATTCCGTCGGCGAAGCGCGCCACCGCTTCGCGCACCGAGGCGACGACCTTGGCGTAGTCGGCGTTGCCTTCGTAGCTCGGATCCATCAGCACCGCGCCGCGCCGCGACGGCGGCGGCACCTGCGCGCGCAAGCCGACGAAGCCGTCGCCGTCGTAGACGGTCGCGCGCGGGTTGCCGGCGAGCGTCGCGCGCAGGATCTTCTGCTCGGTCGGATGGAGCTCGAAGGCGCGCAGCTCGTCCTGCGGGCGCAGCAGCATCTGCGCGAGCGCCGGTGAGCCCGGGTACTGCGCGAGCACGCCGTCGGGATTGAAGCGCCGCACCAGCTCGCGATAGTCGGCGAGCGGCGCGGGCAGGTCGTCGCGCGTCCAGAGCGGGCCGATGCCGCGCTCGTACTCGGCGTTCTTCTTGGCGTAGCGGCCGAGCAGCGAGTAGCCGCCGGCGCCGCCGTGGGTGTCGACGAAGCGGTAGCCCTTGTCCTTGCTGCCGAGGTGGCGCAGCACGAGCATCAGGACCAGGTGCTTGAGCACGTCGGCGTGATTGCCGGCGTGAAAGGCGTGGCGATAGGCGAGCATCGCCTACGGACGGCCCATGCGGGCGCGAAACAGCTCGCCGATGCCGACCTCGCGCGGCCCGGGCTCGATCACGAAGGTCTCGCCGGCGGCGATCGTCCCGGGCTCGCGCACCGCGAGGTACCAGCCGCACCAGGCGCTTTGCACCATGAGCTTGCCGGCGTGCTTGAAGCCCATCGCGGCGTTCAGCTTGAAGCACGGGAAACGCGGCTCGCTGACGGCGAGCGCGCAGTCGGGGAAACGCAGGACGTCGCCGATGAAGACCGCGCTCTCGACGACGCCTTCGACGGTGAGGTTCTCGCCCAAGGCGCCCGGCGGCAGCGCTTCGTCCCAGGCGGCGACGCCGGCCTGCGCGCGCACCGTCTGCCAGAACGGATAGTGCTCGATCGGATAGGCGTAGACCGCCTTGCTCGGCCCGCCGTGGACGGCCGGGTCGGCCTGCTCGTCGCCGTCGATGCCGAGCGGCCCGACCGCGCATCGGCCCTCGACCGCGCGCTTGGCGATCGCCGTCATCACCTGCCGGCCCGCGATCGATATCGGGCTGGCGCGCGCGACGTTCAGGCTCTGCAGCCGTCCGGACAAGACCATTCGACGGCGGCCGTCAACGCGCCCGGTAGCCGGCGTGCTTGGCGACGACGGCGCTGCCGCGACCGCCGGCGATCCAGGCGACGAAGATCTTGCCGGCCGGATGGCTGACGCGAAACGAGCGCATCGCATGCACCGGCTCGGCCAGCATCGGGTCGGCCTCGGCGACGACGACGAGCGGGGCGCCGCCGACCGCCGTCCAGGCGCCGCGCTCGACCAGCGCATACGCGCCGCGCGCGCGCACCTGCGCCGTGAAGGCGCGGCCCGGTTCGGCAGCGACGTACCACGGCGCGACCGGCTCGATCCGGGCCGCGCGCCAGAGCGCCTGCTCGGCGACGTGGACGCCGGAGCCGTCGTTGGCGGAAAGGAAGACCAGGCTCGCCGGATCGGCCGCGGCCTGGGCGCGAATGCGCTCGATCGCCTCCACACCGCTGTGCCCCGGCGGCGGCAGCCGCCCGCGCACGCCCGTCGGCGTCGGCCCGACGATGATGAATTCGCTCGTCGCGATCGGCCGCCGGTCGTGGACCAGCCCCTGCTGCTCGAGCGCGTCCTCGGCCGCCGGCGCGTTGACGAGCGCGGCGTCGACCTCGCCGTTGCGAGCCGCTTCGAGGACCGCCAGCGCCGGCCCGGGAACGAGCAGGACGGCGATGCCGGTGTCGGCGCCGAAGGCGTGCTGCAGACTCTTCGCCAGACCCGATTCGACGAGCGCACGGTCGACGCCGAGGCGCAGCGGCCCGCCCCGTTCGGACGGCTTCTGCGCGCGCGCGCCGCCGGCCAGGGCCGGCGTCGCCAGCGTGGCGACGAAAAAGCGGCGGCTCAGCATGCGCTCATTATTGCGGGCCCCCGATCGCGGGGTGGCGGGCGGACGGCCGGTCGAAGCGGTCTTCGACCCGGCGGCTACACTGGCACACCCCCAGAACGAGCGCACCGCCGCGCACTGAGACACCGACCCACGAGTCGCGATTCGCCCGCCACCGCCGCCATTCGCTCCGGTTCAGGCACCCCGTTCGCCCTTGTCTCGATCGCCCGGCCGCGCCTGTCGCCCGGATTCATTTCCTTCGAGCCTGTCATGACTGCAATGCCGACGAATCGTTTCCTCGCGCCCGACGTGGCAGCGGGCGCTCCCGCCCATGTCCGCCACGCCAAGCTGATCGACTGGGTCGCCGAGATGGCCGCCCTCACCGAGGCCCGGGACGTCTACTGGTGCGACGGCAGCGCCGCCGAGTACGAGCGCCTCGCCGCCCAGCTCTGCGCCGCCGGCACCTTCCTGAAGCTCGATCCGACGCTGCGGCCGCGCAGCTACCTCGCGCGCAGCAGCCAGAGCGACGTCGCCCGCGTCGAGGACCGCACCTTCATCTGCTGCGAGCGCGAGGAAGACGCCGGGCCGACCAACAACTGGAAGGCGCCCGCCGAGATGCGTGCGCTGCTGCAGACCGGCCTGGGCGACGGCACGCCGCCGCTCTTTCGCGGCTGCATGCGCGGCCGCACGATGTACGTCGTGCCGTTCTCGATGGGCCCGCTCGGCTCCGACATCTCGCACATCGGCGTCGAGCTGACCGACAGCGCCTACGTCGCCGTCAGCATGAAGATCATGACGCGGATGGGTAAGGCCGTTCTCGAGGTGCTCGGCAGCGACGGCCACTTCGTGCCGTGCATGCACTCGGTCGGCGCGCCGCTCGCGCCGGGCGAGGAGGACGTGTCCTGGCCCTGCAACCCGACCAAATACATCGTCCACTATCCCGAGACGCAGGAGATCTGGAGCTACGGCTCGGGCTACGGCGGCAACGCCCTGCTCGGCAAGAAGTGCTTCGCGCTGCGCATCGCCTCGACCATGGGCCGCGCCGCCGCCGATGCCGCGCACGGCCAGCCCGGCTGGCTCGCCGAGCACATGCTCATCCTCGGCGTGACCTCGCCCGAAGGCCGCAAGCACCACATCGCGGCTGCCTTCCCGAGCGCGTGCGGCAAGACCAATTTCGCGATGCTGATCCCGCCGCCGACGCTCTCGGGATGGCAGGTGACGACGATCGGCGACGACATCGCCTGGATCAAGCCGGGCCAGGACGGCAAGCTCTACGCGATCAATCCCGAGGCCGGCTACTTCGGCGTCGCCCCGGGCACCAACCAGAAGACCAATCCGAATTGCATGGCGAGCGTCGCCCACGACGCGATCTTCACCAACGTCGCCCTTACCGACGACGGCGACATCTGGTGGGAAGGAATGACCGAGACGCCGCCGGCGCACCTGATCGACTGGCAAGGGCGCGACTGGACGTCGGCGATTGCGAAGGAGACCGGCGCCAAGGCGGCGCATCCGAACGCGCGCTTCACGGTCGCCGCGACCAACAACCCGGCGCTCGATCCGGCCTGGGATTCGCCGACCGGCGTGCCGATCGATGCCTTCGTCTTCGGCGGCCGGCGCTCGACGACGGTGCCGCTCGTCACCGAGGCGCGCGACTGGACCGAAGGCGTCTACATGGCCGCGACGATGGGCTCGGAGACGACCGCCGCCGCCGCCGGCGCGCAAGGCGTCGTCCGCCGCGACCCGTTCGCGATGCTGCCGTTCATGGGCTACAACATGAGCGACTACTTCCAGCACTGGCTCGACCTCGGCGCCGTCCTCGACCGCAGCGGCGCGACGCTGCCGAAGATCTTTTGCGTCAACTGGTTCCGGAAAGGCCCCGACGGCAAGTTCGTCTGGCCCGGCTACGGCGAGAACATGCGCGTCCTGCGCTGGATCGTCGAGCGCGTCGAGGGCTCCGCCTCGGGCGAGCTCAATGCCTTCGGCCTGACGCCGCGTTACCGCGACCTCGACTGGTCCGGGCTCGACTTCGACGCGGCGCGCTACGCGCTCGTGAGCAGCGTCGATCGCGACGCCTGGGTCGGCGAGCTCGCGCTCCACGACGAGCTGTTCCGCCAGCTCGCCCATCGCCTGCCGGCCGCGCTGCCCGAGGTGCGCCAGCGCCTCGCCGCGCGCCTCGCCGGCTGACATTCGCCGCGCCGCCCGGCGATGAGCCAGCCCGAATCGGCGCCGCCGTCGCGCGGTGCGGTCGCCGCCGCCGACCAGGATCTGAGCGACGCCGAGTTCGCCGAGCTCGACGCGATCCTGGCCGACATCCCCGAGCCGCTCGAGCCGCTCGACGTCGTCATGCTCGACGGCTTCCTCTGCGGCGTCATCGTCCAGCCGACGCTGCTCGAGGTCGACGCCTGGCTGCCGTACGTCTTCGATGCCGGCGGCCATCGCTGGGGCGAGGCCGAGCCCGCGCCCGAGCAGCTGCGCGCGCGCGCGCTGATCCTGCGCCGGCACGCGGCGCTGAACCGCGCGATCGCCGAGTTCGGCAGCTTCGATCCTTTCATCCTCGAGGCCGGCGATGCCGAGCTCGCGGACGGTGGTGAGAGCGCGCTGGAGGCTGGTGTCGCCGAGGGTCCCCCCGGCGACAACGTCGACGAGGGCGATAAAGCCGGGAACGTCGACACGCCGATCCCGGCGCCCGTCGATCCGATCGGCGCGGCGCTCCTGCCCTGGGTCGCCGGCTTCGAGCAGGCGGTCCATCTGCTGCCCGGCCTCGCCGATCTCGACGAGCCGCAGGTCGCGACCACGCTGGCGCGCCTGTTCCGCTTCCTCCCCGACGACGACGACGAGGCCACCGCCGCGCTGATCGCGCGCGAGCTTCCGCTCGAATCGCTCGAGGAGGCGATCGGCGAGGTCGTCGCCTGCGTCGCCGAGCTCTACGAGCTGACGCTGCCGCTGCGCTACAAGGTCGAGGCGGTGCGCCGTGCCGCGCCCAAGGTCGGGCGCAACGATCCGTGTCCGTGCGGCAGCGGCCGCAAGTTCAAGCAGTGCCACGGCGCCGCAGCGCCTGCCTGATGCGCCTGCAGCTCCTGTCGGACCTGCACCTCGAGACCGAGTCGTACGACCCCGAGCCGGCGCCCGGCGCCGAGCTCGTCGTTCTCGCCGGCGACATCGACTCGCGCTGGGACGCGCTCGCGCGCTTTCGCGGCTGGCCGCAGCCGGTCGTCTTCGTCGCCGGCAACCACGAGTACGACGGCCGGGACGTCGACGCGGCGACGGCCGGCCTGCGCGAGCGCTGCGCGAGCCTCGGCGTCACGATGCTCGAGCGGGACCGCCTGGTCGTCACCGACAGCGAGGGCGCGCGGATTCGCATCGTCGGCACGACGCGCTGGGCCGACTTCGACCTCTTCGGCGCCGTCGGCCGCGCCAAGGCGATGCGCGCCGGCCGCTACTTCATGGATCTGATGCAGGCGACGCGCGGCGGCCGGCCGTTCGACGTCGAAGCGATGCGCGCCGAGGCGCTCGCCTGTCGCGCCTGGCTCGGCGCCGAGCTGAAGCGGCCGCGCGACGGCTGGGATCGGACGGTCGTCGTCACCCATTTCGCGCCGAGCGCGAAAAGCGCCGACCCGCGCTTCGGCGTGCGCAGCGGCACGGCGAGCTTCTGCAACGCCGACGACGACCTGCTGCCATTCGCCGACGTCTGGCTGCACGGCCACCTGCACTGCGTCCACGACTACGCGGTCGCGCGCGCCGGCGGGCCGACGCGAGTCGTCTGCAATTCGCGCGGGCACGAGCGGCGCGGCGAAGCCGAGGCGCATCGGCCCCGGCTCGTGATCGACGTGTGAAGAAGGCGCGGCGAACGCCGCGCTGCGCCTAGAAGGTCGAGCGGCGATGCAGCCGGTAGTCGATCCGGCTCACCGGCGCGGCGCGTTCGCGCGCCGCGATCTCGGCGGCGGACTCGGGCTGGATCGTCGTGATCGCGTCGAGGCCGAAGGCGGTGCCCATGTCGGCCGGGTCGTCATCGTCACCGCGCCGCGCCGCGCGACGCGTGGTCGACAGGTAGTGGCGGGCGCGGGCGATCAGGTTCATCGACTTCTCCGGGGCGGCGGTTCGCGATTCCAGTATCGGTGGCCGCGTCGAAAGAAGCATCCCGTAAACAAGGGGCCGAGCGGTCGCAATTGGCGTTGCACGCACAACGCGTCGCCGCGCCGCCACGTTTACTGCGCGACGTACTTGTTGCCCGCCGCTTTGTAACGAGCTACTGCACGCTTGAGGTCGGAGTATTCCTCGCACGGCAGGAAGCACGCCTTGTCGAGCGCGGCGAGGCGCTGCTCGGCCATCGCCAGGTTGCCGGTGATGAGGTAGAGCTCGCCGGAGTACTCGAGCGCGCCGCGGTGGCGCGGCTCGAGGCGCAAGGCTTCGTTGTAGAACTTCTCGGCCTCGCTGGCGTTGGCCTGATCGGCCTTGCGCAGGCTGTAGCCCATGAGGTTGTTCCAGTCGGCGCTCGCCGGGTCGTTGACTTTTTTCAGCTCATCGATCGCCGCCGCCCAGTTCTTCTCGGCGATGCGGGTGCGCGCGGGCGTGAGCTTGTCGTTGGCTGCCGGGTCGGCGTCGTGGCCGAACGAGGCGCCGGCGGCGAGCAGCAGCGAGAGGGCGGTGAGGCGCAGGACAGCGAGGTTCATGACGGTTCTCCGGGCGGGGCGAAGGGCGGCGAAAGGATAGTCCCGGCGCGCGCCGACCGCACGCCGGTCGCGCCGATCGCCCTAGAATCGCGCCCCTTCCGCGGGCCGGTGCCTGCGCCGGCAGCCCATGACCCCCGCGACGTACTGCGCCATCGACTTCGGCACCTCGAACTCCGCCGTCGCGGTCGCCGACGGCGCGGCGATGCGCCTGATCGAGCTCGAGCCCGGCTTTCGCACCATGCCGACGGCGGTGTTCTACCCCGGCGAGAGCGAGCGCGGCCGCCCGGCGCCGCCGCCGTGCGAGTTCGGCCGGGCGGCGATCGCCGCCTACGTCGACGGCATCGACGGCCGCCTGATGCGCTCGATGAAGAGCATCCTCGGCAGCTCGCTCGTGCAGCAGACGACCGACGTCGGTGGCGGCCGCGGCGTCCCGTTCATCGACATCGTCGCGACCTACCTGCGCCACCTGAGGAAGCGCGCCGAAGCGGCGGCGGGCGCGCCGATCGATCGCGCCGTCCTCGGCCGACCGGTCTACTTCGTCGACGACGACGCCGAGCGCGACGCCCAGGCCGAAGCGGCCTTGCGCCGCGCCGCGACGAGCGCCGGCTTTCGCGAGGTCGTCTTCCAGTACGAGCCGATCGCCGCCGCCTTCGACCACGAGCAGGCGGTGACGCGCGAGGAGAAGGTCCTGGTCGCCGACATCGGCGGCGGCACCTCGGACTTCTCGGTCGTCCGCGTCGGCCCCGAGCGCAAGGCCCGGGTCGAGCGCAAGGGCGACATCCTCGCCAACCACGGCGTCCACATCGCCGGCACCGATTTCGACCGGCGCATCGAGCTCGCCAGCATCCTGCCGCTGTTCGGCTACGGCGCCTTCGGCGCGAGCGTCGACGGCGCGCCGCCGCGCGAGGTGCCGAGCGCGGTCTACTTCGATCTCGCGACCTGGCACCTGATCAACACCGTCTACAACCCGCAGCGCGTCGTCGAGCTGCGCGGCATGCGCAGCTTCTACGCCGACCCGGCCCAGCATCGTCGACTGATGACGATCGTGACCGAGCACTACGGCCATGACCTGGTCGCGCGCGCCGAGAGCGCGAAGATCGCCGTCGCCGCCGGCGGCCGCTCGACCATCGATCTCGATCACGTCGAGCCCCAGCTCGCGAGCGAGGTCGACGAGGGCGACGCGCTGCGCGCGCTCGACGCCGACCTCGACCGCATCGTCGCGGCGGCGCGGGCGACCGTCGACCAGGCCGGCGTCGCCGCAGCCGCGATCGACACGCTCTACCTCACGGGCGGATCGACCGGGCTCGACATGCTGAGCGAGCGGCTGCGCCGCGCGTTCCCGGAGTCACGCCTCGTTCGCGGCGACCGATTCGCGAGCGTCGCCACCGGCCTGGCGCTGTTCGCCCAGCGCCGCTTCGCGGGCCGAGCCGGGCGCTGAACCACTCGCCTGAGGTGCCTGGTGCCCGGCGGGTGCGCCCTGGGCGCCGCCGCGCGGCGGGCTTGTTCGGATGCCGGCGTCAGGCGCGGGTGTCACTCCGCGAGGACGGCCGCCATCGCCTGCGCGGTCGCCTCGACGTTGCCGCGATTGAGGCCGGCGACGCACATCCGCCCCGAGCGGACGAGGTAGACCGCGAACTCCTCGCGCAGGCGGTCGACCTGGCGCGGCGAGAGGCCGGTGTAGCTGAACATGCCGCGCTGGGTCAGGAAGTAGCCGAAATCGCGATCGGGCATCTTCGCGGCGAGGACGCCGTGCAGCGATCGCCGCATCGCCTGGATGCGCTCGCGCATCGCCGCCAGCTCGCGTTCCCAGTCGCGCCGCAGCTCGGGCTCGGCGAGGACGGCGGCGACGATCTGGCCGCCGTGGATCGGCGGGCTCGAGTAGTTGCGGCGCACGGTGAACTTGAGCTGGCCGAGGACGTTCGTCGCCTCGCCGGCGTCGGCGCAGACGACGCTGAGCGCGCCGCAGCGCTCGCCGTACAGGCTCATGCTCTTCGAGAACGAGTTGGCGATGAAGAACGAGAGCGGCCGGCCGGCGCGGTCGCGCGCCGCGGCGAGCGCGCGCAGCGCGTAGGCGTCCTCGACGAGCCCCAGGCCGAAGCCCTGATAGGCAAGGTCGAGGTAGGGAACGAGCTCGCGCTCGACCAGGATGGGCACGAGCGCGTCCCATTGCGCCGGCGTCAGGTCGACGCCGGTCGGGTTGTGGCAGCAGGCGTGCAGGAGGACGATGCTCTTCGCCGGCAGGCCGCGCAGCGTCCGGCACATCGCGTCGAAGGCGAGGCCGCCGGTCGCGGCGTCGTAGTAGGGATAGTCGTGGACGGCGAGGCCGGCGCCCTCGAACATCGAGCGATGGTTCTCCCAGCTCGGATCGCTGACCCAGACCTCGCTGCCGGGCAGCCAGCGGGCGATGAAGTCAGCGCCGACCTTGAGGCCGCCGCTCGAGCCGACCGACTGGATCGTCGCGACGCGGCCGGCGCCGATCGCCTCGTGGTCGGCGCCGAAGAGAAGCGCCTGCACCGCGGCGCGGAAATTCGCCGCGCCTTCGATCGGCAGATACGGCTTGGGGGCGTCGCGCGCGACCACCTGCTGCTCGGCGCGGCGCACCGAGGCGAGCACCGGGATGCGGCCGTTGTCGTCGAAGTAGATGCCGATCGACAGGTTGATCTTGCCCGGCCGCGGATCCTTCTGGAAATCCTCGTTCAGGCTCAGGATCGGGTCGCCCCCGAACGGCTCGACGTGCTCGAACATGCGTTGCTCGATCTCAGGCGGCCAGCGCCGCCTCGATGTCGTTCTTGAGCGATTCCGGCGAATCGTTCGGCGCGAAGCGCTTGATCACCTTGCCGTCCTTGCCGATCAGGAACTTGGTGAAGTTCCACTTGATCGACTTGGTGCCGAGGATGCCCGGCGCTTCGGCAGTGAGCCACTTCCAGACCGGCGCGGCGGCGTCGCCGTTGACGTCGACCTTGCTCATCATCGGAAACGTGACGCCGTAGTTCGTCTCGCAGAACGACGCGATCTCGTCGTTCGCGCCGGGGTCCTGCGCGCCGAACTGGTTGCTCGGGAAGCCGATCACGACCAGGCCGCGGTCGCGGTAGGTCTTCCAGAGGGCCTCGAGGCCGCCGAACTGCGGCGTGAAGCCGCACTTGCTCGCGGTGTTGACGATGAGAAGGACCTTGCCGCGCTGGCTGGCGAAGTGCGCCGGCTTGCCGCTGATCGATTCGGCGTCGAAGGCGTAGATGTCGGATGCGGTCGTGGCCATGGCGTTCTCGGGGAGGATCGTTCGCATGATGGTAGCGCCGCGCCCGCCGGCGGGGCGGCCGCGCCCTCAGCGGCCGGGCTCGCGCGCGGCGAGCACCGCGCCGGCGACGATGAAGGCGCCGCCGACGGCCAGGCGCGGCGTCAGCGCGCCGCCGCCGAGGGCGACCGCCGAGAGCGACGCGAACACCACCTCGGTCAGCATCACGACGGCGGTCCGGTTGGCGGGCAGGCGCGCGGCGCCGTACTGGAGGGCGAAGTTGCCGGCGACGAAGAAGACCGTCAGCACGCCGGTCAGCGCCAGCCAGGGCCACGCCGGCGGCGGCGGTGCCGGCGCGGCGCCGCGCGCCGTCAGGAACGCCGCCAGGGCGGCGGCGACGAGGGCGCCGCCGAAGAACATCGCCAGCGAGCGACCCTCCTCGGGTCGATCGGCCTCGCGCCGCAGCATGACGTTGTTGAACGCGAACGAGAAGCCGCCGAGGACGCCGAGCCAGTCGGCGAGCGAGCGTGGCAGGGGCAGCAGCGCGGCGATGCCGGTTGCCGCCGCGCTGCTCGTGGCCGGCGGCCAGAGAACGATCGCCGCGCCGATGGCGCCGAGCGCGATCCGCAGCGCCGCCGCCCGGGTCAGCCGCTCGCCGAGGACGATGCGCGCCAGCAGCACGGTCCAGAGTGGCATCAGATAGAAGAGCAGGACGACGCGGACGACGTCGCCGATGACGATCGCCCAGTTGAAGGAGGCGTTGGTCAGCCCGGCGGCGGCGACGAGGAGCCAGAGCGCCGGCGTGCGCAGCACCTGCGCGCACGCGCGCGGCCGCGCGACGGCGATCGCCAGCGAGGCGACGGTGAAGATGATCGTCGTCGCCCAGAGCGGATGCAGCCCGGCGTCGTGGAGGCGCCGCAGCGGCCACCACGACGTGCCCCAGACGAAGGCGTTGAAGACCAGCGCCCCGGCCGCGCGCCGGCCCGCGCGCTGCGTCGGCACCGTGCTCAATGCTTGTCGCGGCGGGCGATGGCCAGCAGGTGCTCGAGCTCGCCGCGATGGTGGATGCAGTTCGACTTGTGCCAGCGGCGGATGAGCGCCATCGTCCCGGCGACGAGGACGCCGAACAGGGCGATCGAGGTGAACGCCGAGAGGCCGAAGCGCGTCATGCCGGTGTAGAACGCGCCGAGGCCGAGGATGCACGCCTGCTCGTTGAAGTTCTGCACCGCGATCGATCGGCCGGCGCCCATCAGGTTGGCGCCGCGATGCTGCAGCAGCGCGTTCATCGGCACGACCAGGTAGCCGCCGATCGCGCCGAGCAGGATCAGGAACGGCGCCGCCAGCCAGACGTTGGTGATGAGGTTGAGGCCGATGACGAGAACGCCCATGGCGATGCCGTACGGGATCACCTCCGTCGCCTGGTCGAGGCGCATGCGCAGCGACGCCACGATCGCGCCGGCGGCAGTGCCGATCGCGACGACGCCGACCAGCGCCGACGCCTGCGTCGTGTTGTAGCCGAGCGCCGCCGCGGCCCAGGCGAAGACGATCACGCGCAGGTTGCTCGAGACGCCCCAGAAGAGCGTCGTCGTCGCCAGCGAGATCTGGCCGAGCTTGTCGTTCCAGAGGCGCGCGTTGCAGTTCGAGAAGTCGCGCACCAGCACGGCGATGCTGCGCGGCAGCGGCTGCAACGGCGCGTCGGTGCGCGGGATGCGCACGTTGAAGAGCGCGGCGACGACGTAGAGCGAGACGATCACCGCGATCGCGGCCTCGGGCGCGGTGCTGATGCCGGTGTCGAACATCGGCACGTCGAAGGCGAGCAGGTGCTGCGAGACGACGCGGCCGAGCAGCTGGCCGCCGAGCAGGACGCCGAAGATGATCGACAGGATCGTCAGCCCCTCGATCCAGCCGTTGGCCTTGACGAGCTGCGAGTTCGGCAGCAGCTCGGTGAGGATGCCGTACTTCGCCGGCGAGTACGCCGCCGCGCCGAGGCCGACGATGCCGTACGAGAGCAGCGGGTTGGCGCCGAACAGCATCAGCAGGCAGCCGACGATCTTGATCGAGTTCGAGATCAGCATCACCGTGCCCTTGGGCACGGCGTCGGCGAACGCGCCGACGACCGGCGCGAGGATGACGTAGAAGAGCGCGAACATCGGCGTCAACGCCGGCACGTGCCACGACGGGGCACCGCTGGTTCGAAGCATCTCGATCGCCGCCACCAGCAGCGCGTTGTCGGCCAGCGAGCTGAAGAACTGCGCCGACATGATGGTGTAGAAGCCTTTTTTCATTCGCTTCCCGGCGCTACCGCAGGTCAGAACTGACGTCCGACTTGTCTCCCTGCGGCGGGGTTTATAGCACGCGGTTTTTGGCGATTCGTCAGGGAGGCGATGCTTCGCGACGAGCGGCTGGCAGAATTCCGCCATGCCTCGGCCGATCGAAGCGATCGTTCACCGCGATGCCCTTGCGGCCAATCTCGAAGTCGCGCGCGAGGCCGCGGCCGGCGCGCGCGTCTGGGCCGTCGTCAAGGCCGACGCCTACGGCCACGGCATCGTCAACGCCTTCCCGGCGCTGCAGCGCGCCGACGGCTTCGCGCTCCTCGACATCGGCGAGGCCGAGCTGTTGCGCGATCTCGGCTGGCGCGGCCCGATCCTCCTTCTCGAAGGCTGCTTCGACGCGCGCGACCTCGAGACCTGCTCGCGCCTGCACCTCTGGCACGTCGTCCACGACACGCAGCAGATCGACCGCCTGGCCGCGCTCAAGACCGACCGGCCGCAGCGCGTCTTCCTGAAGATGAACAGCGGCATGAACCGGCTCGGCTTCGCGCCCGAGCGCTACCGCGCCGCGTGGCTGCGCCTCGACGCGCTCGACCAGGTCGAGTCGATCGTCCACATGACCCATCTCGCCAACGCCGATGCCGGCGACGCCGCGGCGGTCGAGCCGGCGCTCGCGGCGTTCGAGGCCGCGACCCACGATCTTCCCGGCGAGCGCTCGATCTGCAACAGCGCGGCGACGCTGCGTTTCGGCGCGCGCCTTGCCGCCGGCGGAACCGCCTGGGTGCGTCCCGGCATCGTTCTCTACGGCTCGTCTCCCGACGCGCCGCTGCACAGCGCCGGCGACTGGAAGCTCGCACCGGCGATGACCTTGCGGACGCGGCTGATCGCCGTCCAGGAGCTGGCGATCGGCGCGAGCATCGGCTACGGCAGCAGCTTCATCGCCGACCGGCCGATGCGGATCGGCGTCGCCGCGTGCGGCTACGCCGACGGCTATCCGCGCCTCGCGCCCGGCGGCAACGAGCGCGGCACGCCGGTCCTCGTCGCCGGCGTCCGCACGCGCACCGTCGGCCGCGTCTCGATGGACATGATCACCGTCGACCTCGGCGCGGTGCCGACGGCCGCGATCGGCAGCGAGGTCGTCCTCTGGGGCCGCGCCGGCGACGGCACGGTGCTGTCGATCGACGACGTCGCGCTCGCCGCCGGCACCGTCGGCTACGAGCTGATGTGTGCGCGCGCGCCGCGCGTGCCGGTGAGCACCGCATGAGCCGCGGCCTGGCGATGGGCTGGGGCGATCTCAGCCCGGCGACGCAGGATCGGCTCGCGCGCGACGCCTGGCTGCTGGCGGCGTGGTGGACCGTCGTCGGCTTGGCGTGCAGCTGGCTGCTGCTCGAATTCTTCCGCCTCCGCTCGCCGATCCTGCGCTACCCGGCGACGGCCCTCGTCATGTACGCGCTCGGCGTCGTCACCGGTACGCGGCTTTGGCTCGTCGCCTTCAGCCGCGCGGTGCGGTTGCAGCCGCGCCGGTTCGGCGCCGCGTCCGCCGCGCCTGCCGGCGCCGACCGGTTCAGGCGGCGCGGTCGATTCGCGCCCGGGCCCGATCTGCTGCTCGTCGGCGGCGTCATCGGCTTGGCGGTGGAGATCCTGGTCTCGTTCGAGTCCGGCGCGACGCTCTTCTGGTGGACCTTGCTCACCCTCGCGCTCGCCCTCGGCGTCTATGCCCTGATCGGCATGGAGCGGCTCGGCGGCGTCCATCTCGCCGGCGTGCTCGCCGAGCTCGCGCACCAGTTCGTCTTCGGCCGCTCGACCGAGCGCGGTTTTCTGCCGCACCGGG
>DASYKC010000201.1:0-47933 GCA_035995885.1 Caldimonas sp.
CTTCCTGATGCCCTCGAGCGCCTGCTCGTTGGCCGTCTTGGTGATCGCGTTGCCGTAGGTCGTCGACTTGACGAGCGCGTCGTCGAGGACCTTGCGGATGTCGGCGGGGAGGCCGTCCCAGAACTTCTTGTTGGCGACGACGAGGTAGCCGACGTAGCCGTGGCTCGACAGCGTCAGGTACTTCTGCACCTCGTAGAGCTTGAAGTCGTAGAAGGTCGATTCGGTGTTCTCGTTGCCGTCGACCAGGCCGGTCTGCATCGCCTGGTACATCTCGCTCGCCGCCAGCACCTGCGGAATCGCGCCGAGCGCGCGCATCTGGGCGTCGAGCACCTTCGAGCTGAAGATGCGCATCTTGATGCCCTTGAAGTCGGCCGGCACGCGCAGCGCCTTGTTGGCGTTCATCTGCTTGAAGCCGTTGTCCCAGAACGCCAGGCCCTTGAGGCCCTTCGGCTCGAGCTGATCGAGCAGCTGCTTGCCGATCGGCCCCTGCGTCACCAGGTGGACCTGCTCGTAGTTGTCGAACAGGTACGGCAGGTCGAACGCCTCGTAGTCGCGCAGGCCCATGGCGCTGAACTTGCCGAGCGTCGGCGCCAGCATCTGGACGCTGCCGAGCTGCAGCGCCTCGAGCTCTTCCTTGTCCTTGTAGAGGCTGCTGTTCGGATAGAGCTCGACCTTGACCCGGCCCTTGGTGCCCTCCTCGGCGAGCTTCCTGAAGTACTCCGCGGCCTTGCCCTTGGGTGATTCGGCCGGGTTGACGAAGCTGAACTTGATGACGATCGGCTGCGCCGACGCCGTGCCGGCGAAGGCGAGCGCGGCGACAGCGGCGAGGAACAGGCGGCGGGCGGGGTGCATGGAGTCTCCGGTGAGGTGGCGGCGTTCTTTTTCAGCGCTCTTTTTATTTGTACGGACATTTTAGGAACGCGCCGGCGCCGCCGGAATCAGGGTTTGCACCTAGGCCTCCATGCCGAGCGAATCCCGTTGTATTGTCTGTACATATCCGGAGACCGCCTTGAGCCACACCGACCCCGCCCCGCACGTCTTCAACGCCTCGATGGGTGCGCGCCTCGAGGTGCTCTACGCGAGCCCGCAGATCGTCGCCCAGCGGCGCCGCTTCCGCGCCCTCCTCGATGTCCGCGCCGGCGAGTCGGGAGTCGACGTCGGCTGCGGCGTCGGCCACCTCACCTGCGAGCTCGCCGAGGACGTCGGGCCGGGCGGGCGGATGACCGGCGTCGACGCCAGCGCCGACATGCTCGCCGGTGCCGCCGCGCGCGTTCGCGCCCTCCGCCTCGACGATCGCGTCGCCCTGCACGAGGGCGACGCGGTGGCCCTCGGCCTGCCCGACGCGAGCGCCGATTTCGTCGTCGCGGTGCAGACCTACTCGTACCTTCCAGACGTCGCCGCCGCGGTCGCCGAGGCGGCGCGCGTCCTGCGGCCGGGCGGCCGCCTCGGCGTGCTCGACACCGACTGGGACCTCTGCGTCTACGGCTCGCCCGACGTCGACCTCATGCGCCGGATCTTCGACGGCCACTGGCGCTTCGAGCACGCGCACCTGCCGCGCGAGCTCGACCGGCTGTTTCGCGATGCCGGCCTGACGCCGTCGCACGCCGAGGCCTTCCCGCTCCTCGAGACGCGCTACGACGCCGACTCGTTCGGCGCCGGCCTGCTCGCGCTCGGCCGCAATGCCGCCGTTCGCCACGGCGTCGATCGCGCAGAAGCCGACGCCTGGGTCGCCGACGTTCGCACGCGCGGCGAGCGTGGCGACTGGTTCTTCTGCCTGAACCGGTTCATGTTCGTCGCCACCAAGGCATGAGCACCCGACCGCACGCGTGGCGTGCGGCTACTTCAGCATGAGGTGCGGCAACCAGAGCGACATCGCCGGCCAGTAGGTGACGATGCCGAGGAAGACGAGCATCGTCAGCAGCCACGGCCAGACCGCGACCGTGAGCTCGGTGATGCCCATCTTCGTGATCCCCGACGCGACGTAGAGGTTCAGGCCGACCGGCGGGTGGCACATGCCGACCTCCATGTTGACGATGATCAGGATCCCGAAGTGGACCGGATCGATGCCGAGCTTGACCGCGACCGGGAACAGGATCGGCGCCATGATCAGGATGATCGATGACGGCTCCATCACGTTGCCGGCCAGCAGCAGCAGGATGTTGACGACGAGCAGGAAGCCGACCCAGCCGAGGCCCATCCCCACCAGCCAGTCGGCGAGGTGCTGCGGGATCTGCTCGTTGGTCAGCACGAACGAGAACAGGATCGCGTTGGTGATGATGTAGAGCAGCATCGCGCTCATGTTGGCCGACTGCAGGAGCACGCGCGGCACGTCGCGCAGCGTCAGGTCCTTGTAGACGAAGACGGCGATGAAGAAGGCGTAGACCGCGGCCATCGCCGCGGCTTCAGTCGGCGTGAACAGGCCGCTGTAGATCCCGCCCATGACGACGACGATCAGGAGCAGGCCCCACACCGACTTGCGAAACGCCGCCCAGCGCTCGCCCCAGCCGGCGCGCGGCTGGCGCGGGTAGTTGTTCTTGCGGGCGCGATACCAGGTCGTGCCGCCGAGCATCGTCGCCAGGCCGATGCCCGGGACGACGCCGGCGATGAACATCGCGCCGAGCGAGGTGTTGGTCGAGACCGAGTACATCACCATCGCGATCGACGGCGGAATCAGGATGCCGAGCGCGCCCGAGGTGGTGATGACGCCGGCGCCGAAGCGCGGCGGGAACCCCGCCTTGACCATCGCCGGCATCAGGATCGAGCCGATCGCGACGACGCACGCCGGCGACGAGCCCGAGAGCGCGGCGAAGAGCGCGCACGCCAGCACCGCCGCCAGGCCGAGGCCGCCGTACCAGTGGCCGACCAGCGAGCTGGCGAAGTCGATCATCCGTTTCGCCACCCCGCCGTGGGTCAGGAAGTTGCCGGCGAGGATGAAGAACGGGATCGCCATGATCTCGAAGCTCTCGAGACCGGTGAAGAGCTTGAGCGCGACCGACTGCAGCGGCACGTTGGTGAAGCCGAAGATGAAGGTCAGCACCGTCAGGCCGAGGGCGATCGAGATCGGCATGCCGGTCGCCATGAGCAGCACGAGCAGGCCGAAGATGATCAGGCCGTTCATGTCTTCGCCGGGTCGACGTCGTGCGGCGTGACTTCGTCGATGCCCTCGACGTGGCCGTGGTCGTGGTGCGGCAGGTCACCGGTGCGGTGGAAGTGCCAGGCCACCTGGAGGAAGCGGAAGCACATCAGCGACGAGCCGAGCGGGATCGCCGAGTAGATGATCCACGTCTGCCATTCGAGGTCGGGCGTCGTCGGCCCGGCGGTCATCCCGGTGGTGTCGAGGCCGAGGGCATGGAAGAACGCGTAATGCGCGCCGTTGGCCCAGACGAAGTGCGCGCCGAGCGCCGCGACGGTGCCGGTGAAGAGGGCGCCGGCGAGCAGGCCGAAGAGAACGAACTTGGCGCGCGTCCTGTCCTTCATCCGGTTGATGAAGAGGTCGACGCCGACGTGGATGCCGGTGCGAACGCCGTACGCGGCGCCGAACTTGGCCATCCAGACGAAGAGATAGATCGTCGCCTCCTGCGCCCAGGAAAAGTTGAGCGTCAGCAGCCAGTCCTGCAGGCCCGGGATCGGCATGCCCGACAGGTAGCGATGGATGACCGCGACGAAGATGATGATCGTCGCCAGCCCCATGAGGGTGGAGATCAGCCACTCTTCGAGGTGGTCGAGGACTCTCATCGCCGATTGCACGAAGGCGCGTCGCTGCAGGAGGATCGATTCCCCCAGAAGCACCGCCCGCGGTCAAGCGGGCATGTCCGGAGTGCGCTCAGGCCTTGGCCGGGTTGAAGCCGGTTTCCTTGTACACCGCCTGGATGATGTCGGCGCCGACGCGCGACTCCATCTCCTTGTGCACCTTGACGAGGGCGCGTTTCCAGACCGCGCGTTCCTCCTTGGTCAGCGTCAGGATCTCGGTCTTGCCGGTCGCCTTGACCTTGGCGAGCGCGCTTTCGTTGTCCTTGAGCGCGTCTTCGTTGGTGAACCGGGTGGCGTCGGCCATCGCCTGCGTCAGCTGACCGCGGATGTCGGCGGGCAGGCCGTCCCAAAACTTCTTGTTGACGACGACCGCGTAGCCGATGTAGCCGTGGTCGGTGATCGTGACGTTCTTCTGCACCTCGTTCATCTTCTGGGTGAAGAGGTTCGAGTGCGGGTTCTCGGTGCCGTCGACGACGCCCGTCTGCAGCGCCTGGTAGACCTCGGAGAAGGCGAGCACCTGCGGGATGGCGCCGAGCGCGCGCATCTGCGCCTCGAGCACCTTCGAGCTCTGGATGCGCATCTTCAGGCCCTTCAGGTCTTCGGGCTTCTGCATCCTGCGGTTCGACGAGAACGACTTGAAGCCGTTGTCCCAGAACGCCAGGCCGGTGATGCCCTTGGCGTCGAGCTTGGCCATCAGGCCCTTGCCCACGGCGCCGTCGGTCACCTTGTGCAGGTCGTCGTAGCTGTCGAAGATGTAGGGGAAGTCGAAGATCTCGAATTCCTTGACGCCGAGCGGCGCGAACTTCGACAGCGACGGCGCGAGCATCTGCACCGAGCCGAGCTGCAGCGCCTCCATCTCCTCCTTGTCCTTGTAGAGCTGGCTGTTCGGATAGATCTCGACCTTGACGCGTCCCTTGGTCAGCTCGGCGGCGCGCTTGGCGAAGAATTCCGAGCCCTTGCCCTTGGGCGTGTCGGCGGCGACGACGTGGCTGAGCTTGACGACGATGGGCGCCTGCGCCCAGACGCGCGGCGCGGCGACGGCGAGGGCGGTGGCGGCGAGGGCGGTGCGCCGCGTGGTGGTGGGGGTCACGGTCGGGTCTCCTTGGTTCGCAAACGGACGTTTCGGGTGGCGCCGATTTTCCTTCGGCCTCGTCGCCGCGGCATGCTGGTTATCCGCAGTCGGACAAGGGGCGGCGCCTCTTCGCAAGCCCGTGCCAGCGTGATTCAATCGTCGCATCCGCGCCGAGGCGCGGGCCCGAGACCTCGCCGCCGCCTCATGAACCCGTCCGATCCCTACGCTGCCTGGCTCGGCCGCACCGAGGCGCGGCGCGACGCCGTCACTGCGACGCCGGTGGCGGCGCTGGCGGCGACGCTCGACCGCGACGACCCGGCGCCGACCGCGGGCACGGCGCTGCCGCCGCTCTGGCACTGGCTCTTCTTCCTGCCGCTGCACAAGCAGAGCGAGATCGGCGTCGACGGCCACCCGCGCCGCGGCGGCTTCCTGCCGCCGGTGGAATTGCCGCGCCGCATGTGGGCCGGCGGCAGGCTCTCGTTCCTGCAGCCGCTGCGCGTCGGCGACGCGGTGACGCGGACCTCGCGGATCGCCGCCATCGCGTCGAAGCAGGCGCGCTCGGGCCCGCTCGTCTTCGTCACCGTCGAGCACGAGATCGCGACCGCGGCCGGCGTCGCGCTGCGCGAGGAGCACGACATCGTCTACCGCGACCTGCCCGCGTCCGGCGCCGGCGCGATCCCTGCGGCGGCGCCGACCGACGAGGCCTTCGCGCGCAAGATCGTTGCCGACGAGGTGCTGCTCTTCCGCTATTCCGCGCTCACCTTCAACGGCCACCGCATTCACTACGACCGGCGCTACGTCACCGAGGTCGAGGGCTATCCCGGCCTGATCGTGCACGGTCCGCTGATCGCGACCCTGCTCGTCGACCTGCTGCGCCGGGAGCATCCCGAAGCGACCTTGCGCCGCTTCGAGTTCAAGGCGCTGAGCCCGCTCTTCGACCTGCATCCCTTCACGGTCTGCGGCCGGCCCGACGGCGAGCGTCGCTTCGCGCTCTGGGCGCGCAGCGCCGAGGGCGCCCTGGCGATGCAGGCCAGCGCCGAGATCGCCTGATCGCGGGCGCGCGACGACGCCATGCTCAAGACCGCGCCCGACCGCTTCCAGGACATCCGCGACGCCGTGCGCTCGCTCTGCGCCGCCTTCCCCGACGAATACCACCGCGACGTCGACGCCCGCCGGGCCTACCCCGAGAAGTTCGTCGCCGCGCTCACCGAGGCCGGCTGGCTCGCGGCGCTGATCCCGGCCGAGTACGGCGGCTCGGGCCTCGGCCTCGCCGAGGCGACGGTGATCATGGAAGAGATCAATCGCAGCGGCGGCAACGCCGGCGCCTGCCACGGCCAGATGTACAACATGGGGACGCTGCTGCGCCACGGCAGCGCCGCGCAGAAGCAGCACTACCTGCCGAAGATCGCGAGCGGCGAGTGGCGGCTGCAGTCGATGGGCGTGACCGAGCCGACGAGCGGCACCGACACGACGAGGATCCGCACCAGCGCCGTCCGGCGCGGCGACCGCTACGTGATCAACGGCCAGAAGGTCTGGATCTCGCGCGTCCAGCACAGCGACTGGATGATCCTGCTGGCGCGGACGACGCCGCTCGCCGACGTCGCGAAGAAGACCGAGGGCATGTCGATCTTCATGGTCGATCTGCGCCACGCGGAAAAGAGCGGCATGACGGTGCGGCCGATCGCCAACATGGTCAACCACGAGACCAACGAGCTCTTCTTCGAGAACCTCGAGATCCCGGCCGAGAACCTGATCGGCGCGGAAGGGAGCGGCTTCAGGTACATCCTCGACGGCCTCAACGCCGAACGCACGCTGATCGCCGCCGAGTGCATCGGCGACGGCTGGTGGTTCATCGACCGGGTCACGAAGTACGCCGGCGAGCGCGTCGTCTTCGGCCGGCCGATCGGCCAGAACCAGGGCGTCCAGTTCCCGATCGCCGAGGCCTACATCGAGGTCGCGGCCGCGAACCTGATGCGCTTCAAGGCGTGTGCGCTGTTCGACGCCAACGAGCCGTGCGGCGCCGAAGCCAACATGGCCAAGTACCTCGCCGCCAAGGCGAGCTGGGAAGCGGCCAACGCCTGCATCCAGTTCCACGGCGGCTTCGGCTTCGCCCACGAGTACGACGTCGAGCGCAAGTTCCGCGAGACGCGCCTGTACCAGGTCGCGCCGATCTCGACCAACCTGATCCTGAGCTACGTCGCCGAGCACGTGCTCGGCTTGCCGCGCTCGTTCTGAGTGTCGGCGCCCACGCTCTCTACGTTCGCTGCCCCGCACGGGGGCGCGCCCGGCCTTGGGGCGGCCCGGCGGCCGGTCGACGCGTCGCGATGAAGCCGCTCGACGGCATCACCGTCCTCACCCTCGAGCACGCGATCGCGGCGCCGTTCTGCACGCGCCAGCTCGCCGACCTCGGCGCCCGCGTGATCAAGGTCGAGCGGCCGGTGAGCGGCGACTTCGCGCGCGCCTATGACTCGCGCGTGAAGGGCCTGGCCTCGCACTTCGTCTGGACCAACCGCAGCAAGGAGAGCCTGACGCTCGACCTCAAGCACGCCGACGCGGGAGAGGTCGTGAGCCGTCTGCTCGCCGGCGCCGATGTCCTCGTGCAGAACCTCGCGCCGGGCGCGGCGGCACGGATGGGGCTGTCGTTCGAGGCGCTGCATGAGATCTATCCGCGCCTTGTCGTCTGCGACATCTCCGGCTACGGCGACGACCCCGAGCGGCCCGGCCCGTATCGCGACAAGAAGGCCTACGACCTGCTGATCCAGAGCGAGTCGGGATTCCTCTCGATCACCGGCACGGCCGACGAGCCGGCGAAGGCCGGCTGCTCGATCGCCGACATCGCCGCCGGCATGTACGCGTACAGCGGCATCCTCGCGGCGCTGATCGAGCGCGGCCGCACCGGCAAGGGCCGGCGCGTCGACGTCTCGATGCTCGAGAGCATGGTCGAGTGGATGAGCTATCCGCTCTACTACGCCTTCGACGGCGCGGCGCCGCCTCCGCGCGCCGGCGCCGCGCACGCGACGATCTACCCGTACGGGCCGTTTCCCGCCGGCGACGGCAAGACGGTGATGCTCGGCCTGCAGAACGAGCGCGAGTGGGTCGCCTTCTGCCGCTTCGTCCTCGCCCAGCCGGCGCTCGCAACCGATGCGCGCTTCGCCTCCAACACCGCGCGCACCGGTGCGCGTGACGCGCTGCGCACGATCATCGTCGAGGTCTTCGCGACGCTCACCGCGGCGCAGGTCGAGGCGCGCCTCGACGCGGCGCAGATCGCCAATGCGCGCGTCAACACGATGGCCGATGTCTGGGCCCACCCGCAGCTTGCAGCGCGCCGGCGCTGGGTCGACGTCGCGACACCGTCGGGGCCGGTGCCTGCGCTGCTGCCGCCGGCAGCGCACGACGCCGACGATGCGCGCATGGACGCGGTGCCGGCGCTCGGCGCGCACACCGAGGCGCTGCTCGCGGAGATCGGCCTCGATGCGGCGGCGATCGCGCGGCTGCGCCGCGACGGCGCGATCTGAGCTCGGGGTGACGACGAGCCGCGATCCGAGGCGCCGCTACTCGATCGCCTTGACCATGTCCTCGACGACCTTCTTGGCGTCGCCGAAGACCATCATCGTCTTGTCCATGTAGAAGAGCTCGTTGTCGAGGCCGGCGTAGCCCGCCGCCATCGAGCGCTTGTTGACGATCACGGTCTTGGCCTTGTAGGCCTCGATGATCGGCATGCCGTAGATCGGGCTGCCCTTGGTGTGCGCGGCCGGGTTGACGACGTCGTTGGCGCCGAGGATGACGGCGACGTCGACCTGGCCGAGCTCGCCGTTGATGTCCTCCATCTCGTACACCTGGTCGTACGGGACCTCGGCTTCGGCGAGCAGCACGTTCATGTGCCCCGGCATGCGGCCGGCGACCGGATGGATCGCGTACTTCACCGAGATGCCCTTGGCGATCAGCTTGGTCGCGAGCTCCTTGACCGCGTGCTGCGCCCGCGCGACCGCCAGGCCGTAGCCGGGAACGATGACCACCGTCTCGGCGTTGCCGAGGATGAAGGCGGCGTCGTCGGCGCTGCCGCTCTTGACCGGCCGCTGCTCCGCCTTGCCCGCCGCCGGCCCCGCCTCGCCGCCGAAGCCGCCAAGGATGACGTTGAAGAACGAGCGGTTCATCGCCTTGCACATGATGTAGCTCAGGATCGCGCCCGACGATCCGACGAGCGAGCCGGCGATGATCAGCATCGCGTTGTTGAGCGAGAAGCCGATGCCCGCCGCGGCCCAGCCCGAGTAGCTGTTGAGCATCGAGACCACGACCGGCATGTCGGCGCCGCCGATCGGGATGATGATCAGGACGCCGAGCAGGAACGCGATCGCCAGGACGAGGTAGAAGTCGACCCGGCGCTCGGTCAGGGCGTAGCCGACGATGAAGACGAGCATCGCGACCGCGAGCGCGAGGTTGAGCCAGTGCTGGCCCTTGAACGTCACCGGCGCGCCCTGGAAGACGCGGATCTTGTACTTGGCCGAGAGCTTGCCCCAGGCGATCACCGAGCCGCTGAAGGTGATCGCGCCGATCGCGGCGCCGAGGATCAGCTCGAGCCGGTTGCCGCTCGGGATCGGATCGATCGCGCCGCCCGCCGCCGGCCGGGCGACGATGCCGAACGCGTACGGCTCGACCGCGGCGGCGACGGCGATGAACACCGCCGCCAGGCCGATCATGCTGTGGAAGAACGCGACGAGCTCGGGCATCTGCGTCATCTGCACCGTCTTCGCACGCCAGGCGCCGTAGCCGCCGCCGACGACGAGCCCGAGCAGCACCCAGCCGAGGCCGACGACCGGCGAGAGGTGATACGACTCGACCAGCTTGACGATCAGCGCCGCCGTCGTCAGCGTGGCGATCGCCATGCCGGTCATGCCGAAGACGTTGCCGCGGATCGACGTCGTCGGATGGCTGAGGCCCTTCAGCGCCTGGATGAAGCAGATGCTCGCCACCAGGTAGAGCAGCGTGACGAGATTCAGGCTCACGCCTTCTTCTCCTCGGCGGGTGCGGCGATCGCCTTCGGCTTGTCCTTCTTCCTGAACATCTCCAGCATTCGCCGCGTCACGAGGAAGCCGCCGAAGACGTTGACCGCGGCAAGCGCGACCGCGAGCACGCCCATGGTCTTGCCGAGCGGCGTCTCGGTGAGCGCGGCGGCGAGCATCGCGCCGACGATGACGATCGCCGAGATCGCGTTGGTGACCGCCATCAGCGGCGTGTGCAGCGCCGGCGTCACGGTCCAGACGACGTGGTAGCCGACGTAGATCGCGAGCACGAAGATGATCAGGTTGATGACGGTGTGGGAGACGACGTCCATGGCTGCGCTCTCGTTTCTGATGTTCGTTTTTCGGATGTCGCTCGGGCTGTCGTTCAGGCGCGCTTGACCGCGCCGCCCTGCGTCATCAGGCAGGCGGCGACGATGTCGTCGTCCATCGGCACGGCGAAGCCGCCTTCCTTCGTCAGCACGAGCTTGAGGAAATCGAGGACGTTCCGCGCGTAGAGCGACGACGCGTCGGCGCCGACGCGCGCCGCGAGGTTGGTCTCGCCGACGATGGTCACGCCGTGGCGCACCACGGTCTGGTCGGCGACGCTGAGCGGCGTGTTGCCGCCGACACCGTTCGGGCCCTTGCCGGCAGCGAGGTCGACGATCACCGAGCCCGGCTTCATCGACCTGACCATCTCCTCGGTGATCAGCGTCGGCGCGGCCCGGCCGGGGATCAGCGCGGTGCTGATGACGACGTCGGCGGCGGCGATGCGCTTGGCGACCTCGACCTTCTGGCGCTCGAGCCAGCCCTGCGGCATCGCCTTGGCGTAGCCGCCGACGCCCTCGGCCGCTTCCTTCTCCTCCGCCGTCTCGTAGGGCACGTCGATGAACCTGCCGCCGAGCGACTCGACCTGCTCCTTGACGCTCGGCCGCACGTCGCTCGCCTCGATCACGGCGCCGAGGCGCTTGGCGGTGGCGATCGCCTGCAGGCCGGCGACGCCGACGCCGAGGACGACGACGCGCGCCGCCTTCACCGTGCCGGCGGCGGTCATCAGCATCGGGAAGAAGCGTTGGTAGAGGTCGGCGGCGATGATCACCGCCTTGTAGCCGGCGATGTTGGCCTGGCTCGAGAGCACGTCCATGCTCTGCGCCCGCGTCGTCCGCGGCGCTGCCTCGAGGGCGAAGCTGGTCAGGCCGGCGGCGGCGAGCGCATCGAGGCCGGCGCGGTCGAACGGGTTGAGCATGCCGACCAGCGCCGCGCCGCTCTTCATCAGGCGCAGCTCGTCGGCGCTCGGCGAGCGCACCTTGAGGATAAGGTCGGCGCCGAGCGCGGCGGCGCGGTCGACGATCTCGGCGCCGGCTGCGGCATAGCCATCGTCGGTGACGCTGGCGGCGACGCCGGCGCCCGACTCGACCTGGATCGTGTGACCCTGCGCCTTCAGCTTCTTGGTCGACTCCGGCGTCGCGGCGACGCGCGTCTCGCCGGCGGCCGTCTCGCGCGGCACCCCGATCAACATGTTCTTGTCTCCTCGACCGTCCAGGGATGGCGCGAGCTTACAAGAAAGGCCACGAGCCGCAACGGCCGCTGCCGCGGCGCACTAGCATCCCGCCATGAACGAGCCGCGGACGACGGGGGAGGGCGGATGACGGCGCCGCCGCCGGCCGACGACGCGGGTGAAGAACGCGCGCCGGCGTCGATCCCACGCGCTCGTGTCCTCATCGTCGAGGACGATTTCGGCATCGCCAGCAACCTGCACACGTTCCTCGCCCTCAAGGGATTCGACGTCGACGCGGCCTACAGCGGCCAGGCGGCCCTGCACCGCTGCAGCGTCGAGCGCTTCGACGTCATCCTGCTCGACCTCGGCCTGCCCGGCCTCGACGGCCTGACCTTCCTGCAGCGGCTGCGCGACGAGCTGCGCGCGGCGACGCCGGTGCTCGTGATCTCGGCGCGCAGCGAGCTCGCCGACAAGCTCGCCGGCTTCGAGCACGGCGCCGACGACTACCTGACCAAGCCGTTCGCACTCGCCGAGGTCGAGGCGAGAGTGCGTGCACTCCTGAACCGATCGGGCGCGGGCAGCATCGTGGATCCGGTGCTCCGCTTCGACACGCTCGAGCTCGACCGCGGCCGGGGCGAGGCACGCGTTGCCGGAACGCTCGTGCGACTGACGCCGAAGGCGACCCAGCTGCTCGAGCTGCTGCTGCGCAAGCCCGGCCAGCTCGTGCGGCGCGCGGCGATCGAGGCGGCGCTCTGGCCCGACGCGCCGCCGCAGGCCGACGCGCTGCGCAGCCAGACCCACTCGCTGCGCAAGGCGCTCGCCGAGCATGGCTTCGACGGCCTCGAGACCGTGCACGGCGTCGGCCTGCGCCTGGTCGCGCGTGCACGCGACGCCGGCTAATGGCGCGGCGGCGCTCGCTCACCGAACGCGTCGTCTGGGCCGTGACGGCGACGGTGGCGCTCCTCGTCGGCCTGCAATCGGTCCTCGCCTATCTGGCGATGCACGCGCAGGAAGACGACCTCTCGGAGACGATGCTGCAGCGCGAGGTGCAGCAGATCGTCACCCACATCCTGCAGCCGGGGCTGACCCCGACCGGAACGCTGATCGACTCGACCCGCGTCTCGGCCTGGCTGACGCGCGGCGACGCCGGCGCCGAGACGATTCCCGAGCCGATGCGCAGGCTCGCCCCGGGCCTCTATCACTTCGACCGCGACGACAAGTCGCTCCACGTCGCCGTCACCGACACCGACGACGGCCGCCTCACCGTCGTCCTCGACGCGACCAGCGCCGAACAGCGCGTCGACCGCTTCGCCTCGATCCTGTTCGCGCTCTGGCTCGTCTGCGTCGGCGCGACGGTGTGGATCGCGCGCGGCGTCGCTGCGATCGCGGTCGGCCCGATCGTCGCGGCGACGCGAACGATCGCACGCTCGGCGCCCGACGAGCCGCCGCCGGGCGGCGCGCACAGCGACGAGGCCGGCGTGCTGATGGAGACCTTCAACCGCTTTCGCGACCGCGTCGACGACATGGTCGAGCGCGAGCGCGAGTTCGCCGCCAACCTCGACCACGAGATCCGCACGCCGCTGACGACGATCCGCACCGACGCCGAGCTGGTCGGCCTCGAGGCCGACCTCGCGCCGCAGCAGCGCCAGCGCCTCGAGCGGATCGCGGCATCGGTCGACGAGATCATCGCGACGACCGAATCGACGCTCTCGTACAGCGCCGGCCGCTTCAGCGGCGCCGAGACGATCGACCTGCGCGATTTTCTCGTCGCCGCCTGCACGGCCATGGCCGATCGCGCCGATGCGCGTGGCCTGCGCATCGTCGTCGACGTCGGCGCCGGCGAGCGCGTCAGCGTCGACCCGCAGGCGCTCCTCACGATCGTCCGCAACCTGGTCCGCAACGCGATCGAGCACGCCGCGCCGGCGACGCTGCGCATCGGCGGCGATCGGCGCGCCCTCGTCTTTCGCGACGACGGCCCGGGCATCACGCCGGAACGGCTGGCGCGCATGTTCGAGCGCGGCTCGCGCGATCGCCGCATCGAGGCCGAGGCCGACGCCGCGCGTCGCGGCCGCGTCCGCGGCCTCGGCCTGGCGATCGCCAAGCGGCTCTGCGACCTGCACGGCTGGCGCCTCGAGGTCCGCTCGCCGCCCGCCTCGGGCAACGGCACCGCGTTCACGCTGGACTTCGGCGCGGAGGCGCCGACGCGCGGCTGAGCGGCTGAGCGCCCGTGACCCGGTCCACGCTTCTTGCACAATCGGTCCACGATTTGAAACGAGGTGCGACTTAGGGTCGCGCGCATGAACGATGAGGCACTCGAGCCCGGCGACGATGCCTTGCTGCGGCCACCGCCGCGGGTCGGCGTCGACCCGCGCTGGTACGTCGCGATCCACGTCGTCGTCGTTTCGCTCGTCCTCGCCGGGCTCGCCTGGCTTTGTCAGCGCGGCAGCCTCGACATGGCGCTGGCCCGGCTCTTCGTCGATGCCAGCGGCCACAACTTCGCCTGGCGCGATTCGGCGCTGCTCGACATCCTCGGCCACCAGGCCGCGCGCGGCCTGCCGTTCCTCGTCGGCGCGGTCGCCGTCGCCGGCGGCGTCGCCGGCTTCGCGGTCCGCTCCCTGCGGCCGTGGACGCCGATCCTCCTCACCACCGGCGCGGCGATGCTGCTCGGCCCGCTCGCCGTCAACATGCTGAAGACGATGACCACGCCGCATTGCCCGATCGCGCTCCAGGCCTTCGGCGGCGTCGTCGACTACGCCGCCGAACAGCGCGGGCCGTTCTGGGCGACGTCGCCGCAAAGCGCCGGCCACTGCTCGCCGAGCGGCCACGCCGGCGGCGGCTACGGCCTGCTCTCGCTCTATTTCGCCGGCTGGGCCGCGGGCCGCCCGGCGTGGCGCTGGCGCGGTCTGGCGATCGGCATCGCCGCCGGCCTGGTGTTCAGCGTCGTCCGCATGATGCAGGGCGCGCATTTCGCGAGCGCGACGCTCTGGTCGGCGACGATCGACTGGACCGTCTGCGCCGTGTTGTTCATGCCGCTGCTGTGCCGAGCGACGACGCGAGCCGATTGACGGTGGCCGCCACGGCGCCGGGCCCGCTCGGCATCGCCCGGCCGCGCCTCGTCGGCGCGCTCGTCATCTTCGCCTGGCTCGCATTCGCGATCGGCCTGCATCCGCTGATGCTTCCGGAAGAGGGCCGCTACGTCGGCGTCGCCTGGGAGATGCTGCGCTCGGGCGACTGGATCGTGCCGACGCAGAACGGCCTGCCGTTCTTTCACAAGCCGCCGCTCTTCTATTGGCTGACTGCCCTCTCGATGGAGCTGTTCGGGCCGAACGCCGCAGCGGCGCGCCTGGCGTCGCTGCTCGGCGCGTGCCTGGCGGCGTTCGGCTTTCATGCGGTGACGCGCCGACGCGCCGGCGCCGCCATCGCCGACGCGAGCGTCGTCGTCCTGGCGACGCTGCCGTTCTTCTTCGCCGCGGCGCAGTTCGCCAACCTCGACATGCTCGTCGCCGCGTTCATCGCCCTGGCGATCGTCTTCGCCGCCGACGCCGCGCTCGCCCTGCGCGACGGCCAGCCGCACCGCACGTCGCTCGTCCTCGCCTGGGCCTGCGCCGCGCTCGGCGTCCTCGCCAAAGGCCTGATCGGCCTCGTCCTGCCGGGGCTGGTGATCGTCGTCTGGCTGATCGTCTCGGGCCAGGCACGGACCATCCTTCGCCTCGTCGCGCCGCTCGGCCTGCTGATCTTCGCGCTGATCGCGGCGCCCTGGTTCGTCGCCGTGCAGCAGCAGCACGCCGGCTTCGCGCGCTACTTCTTCGTCTATCAGCACTTCGAGCGCTTCACGGCGAGCGGCTTCAACAACCCGCAGCCGTGGTGGTTCTTCCTGGCCGTGCTGCCGCTGCTGGCGCTGCCGTGGTCGTTCTGGCTGGTGCGCGTGCGTTTTCGCGCCGCGGCCGACGACAGCCCCGACCAGCGCGCCTGGCGCCGGCTGATGTGGACGTGGCTCGTCACCGTCGTCGTCTTCTTCTCGCTGCCCGAGTCGAAGCCGATCGGCTACGTGATGCCGGCGATCTTCCCGCTCGCCTACCTGATCGCCGAGCCCGTCCTGGCGGCGTGGCGCAGCGAGCGCCGCGGCTGGCGCCGGCTCGCGATCGCCAGCCTCGCCGGCGCGGTCGCGATCGGCGTCGGCGCCGTCGCGTGGCTGGCGACGCGCTACGACCGTGACAACACCGCGCTCGCGCACGCGCTGCTGCGGCTGCGTGCGCCCGGCGATCCGGTCGTCTTCGTCGACGAGTACTTCTTCGACGTGCCGCTGCACGCGCGCCTGACCGACCCGGTGGCGGTGATCGCCGACTGGCACGACCCGAAGATCGCCGAGCGCGACAACTGGCGTCGCGAGCTCGCCGAGGCGGCGCCGTTCGCGCCGGCGCGCAGCGCCGCGCTGCTCGTCGATGCGGCGCACGGCTACGCCCTGCGCTGCGGCACGGCGCCGCTCTGGGCGGTCGTCAAGCTCGACGACGAAGCCCGGGTCGCCGCGCAGGCCGATGCGACGCGCGTCTTCGCGGCGAACCGCGCCGCGCTCTGGCGCCTGGCGCCGCAGCGGTGCGCCGCCCCGGCACCGTCACCGTCACCGACACCGGCGCCGACAGCGGTGCCGGCATCATGACGCCGCTCGGTCCTCGCGGCGCCGGCATGATCGCCTCGTCGGCGCGCGACCGGTCGCCTTCGATCAGCTGCATCCTGCCCGCGTTCAACGAGGGCCAGAGCCTGCCCGCCCTCCTGACCGAGCTCAGCAACGAGCTGCGCCAGCACTTCGAGCGCTGGGAGATCGTCGTCGTCAACGACGGCAGCAGCGACGACACCGAGATCCAGGTCGCGCCCTGGCTGCACGGCCGCGGCGTCCGCTACGTTTCGCTGTCGCGCAACTTCGGCAAGGAAGCGGCGCTTACCGCCGGCCTCGACCGCGCCCGCGGCGACCTCGTCCTCCTCATGGACGCCGACCTGCAGCACCCGCCCGCGCTCATCCCCGACATGCTGCGCGCCTGGCGCGAAGGCGCCGACATGGTCTACACCGTTCGCGCGACGCGCGGCGACGAGTCGCTCCTGAAGAAGCTCGGCACGCGCGTCTTCTATCGCATCGTCAACGCCGGCTCGGCGGTGCCGATCCCGGCCAACGCCGGCGACTTCCGCCTCCTCGACCGCTCGGTCGTCGATGCGCTGAAGAGCCTGCCCGAGCGCAACCGCTTCATGAAGGGCCTCTACGCGTGGGTCGGCTTTCGCAGCGTCGCCGTTCCCTACGAGCCGAACGAGCGCTTCGCCGGCGACAGCTCGTTCTCGATGCGCGGCCTGTCGCGCCTCGCGATCACCGGCGTCACCGCGTTCACGAACGCGCCGCTGCGCCTCTGGAGCGCGGTCGGTGCGGCGATCGCCGTCTGCGCGCTGCTCGGCGGCCTGTGGATCGTGATCGAGCACTACACGACCGGCATCGACGTCGCCGGCTGGGCGACGCTGGCGGTGAGCGCGATGTTCTTCAGCGGCGTCCAGCTGCTCTCGATCGGCATCCTCGGCGAGTACGTCGGCCGGATCTTCGACGAGGTCAAGCAGCGCCCCGTCTACCTCGTTCGTCACGACAGCGGGCCGAGCGACGACAGCGGGCCGAGCGACGAGAGCGCGGCGGACGCGCCGTGAGCGCCGCGCGCGGGCGCGTCCTCGGCGTCTGCGCCGACGACGTCGGCCTCGTCGACGGCGTCGCCGAGACGGTCGTCGAGCTCGCGGCAACGAAGCGCCTGAGCGCAGCCTCGTGCGTCGCCAACGCGCCCGGGTGGCCCCGCTCGGCGGCGCTGCTCGCGCGATCGCAGGCGCCGCTCGAGCTCGGCCTGCACTTCAACCTCGGCGAGGGCGCTCCGCTCAGCGCCGCGTTGCGTGCCCACTGGCCGACGCTGCCAGGCCTCGGCCGTCTGCTCGCACTGGCGCATCTGCGCCGGCTGCCGCTGGCGGCGATCGGCGCCGAATTCGATGCCCAGGTCGACGCCTTCAGCGCTGCGCTCGGCCGCGCGCCCGCGTTCGTCGACGGCCACCAGCACGTCCACGCGCTGCCCGGCGTTCGAAGCGTCGTTCTCGACGCGATCGCGAAGTGGCCGGCGGCGCCGGCGGTGCGCAGCACCGGCCGGCTGCCGGGCCCGGGCGCGGCCTTCAAGCGCCGAGTGATCGAAGCGAGCGGCGGCCGCGCGCTGCAGCGCGCCCTCGTCGCGCGCGGCATCGCCCACAACCGCGTCCTGCTCGGCGCCTACGACTTCGTCGCCGGCGACTATCGCCGTCTCGTCCAGGCCTGGCTCGCCGAAGCGCCGCGCGAAGGCGGCCTGCTCTTCTGCCATCCGTGCGCCGTCGCCGCCGACAGCGGCGATCCGATCGCCGCAGCGCGCCGGCGCGAAGCGGCCTATCTCGCCAGCGAGGCCTTCGCCGCCGACCTGGCGAGCGCCGGCGTCACGGTCGGCGCGGCATGGGCGACGCGAAGCTCCAGCGTCGATTGATCTCGAAGGTGACGACGAGGTTGATCAGCGTCGCAACGATCTGCGCCAGCAGGTAGTGCAGGCCGACGCGGACGCCGGCGGCGACGAGGCTGAAGCTGAGCACGGCGCCGATCACGGCGGTGACCTGAAAGCGCAGCCACGCGCGCGGCGTCGCGCCGGCGCCGCGGAAGGTGAACGCGGCATTGCCGGCGAACGCGACTTGGGCGCCGACCCAGGCGCCGAGCGCGGCGGCACGCTGCGGCGCGAGCAGCCCGGCCTCGACGAGGCCGACCAGGATCGCGTAGTGCGCCGCGGTCGCGACGGCGCCGACCGCGGCGTACTGAAAGAAGCGGTGGGCCACGCGTCGATTCAAGCACGCCGCCCGCGCCACGTGTAGAGCGACGTGACGGCGTAGTTCCAGACCGCGCCGACCAGCACGCCCGCCACCGCCGAGACGGCCCAGAGCCCCTGGCGCTCGAACAGCCAGTTGGCGATGCCGATGTTGGCGAGCGAGCCGACGCTGCAGGCGAGCGCGAACGAGGCCCAGCCGGTCACGAGGTGCCAGCCGCGCAGGCGCATGTCGCGATAGGTGAGGACGTTGTTGAGCAGGAAGTTGCCGGTCATCGCCGTCAGCGTCGCCGCGATCTGCGCGTTCAGGAACGGCAGGCCGACGCCCTTGAAGAGCAGGGCGAGGACGGCGAGGTGGACGCCGAGGCCGATGGCGCCGACCAGGCTGAAGGCGATGAAGCGGATCGGCAGCAGGCCGCCGAGCAGACGGTCGAGCAGCATGACGAAGAACTCCCACGCGACCGTCGTGCCGAGCTTGCTCGCGCCGTGCGCTCGCTGCCGGAACCGGTACGGCAGCTCGCGGTGGCGCAGCGGCAGCGGCGAGCTGGCGAAGAGATCGAAGAGGATCTTGAAGCCGACGCCCGACGTGCCGGCGCGAATGCAGCGCAGCGCCGCCTCGCGGCGGATCATGAAGAAGCCGCTCATCGGATCGGCGAGGTCGGCGCGCAGGACGAGGCGCGCCAGGCGCGTGGCGATGCGGCTCGTGGCGACGCGCGCCGGCGCCCAGTCGCCGACGCCGCCGCCGGCGACGTAGCGGCTGCCGACGACGACGTCGAGGGCGTCGTCTTCCAGCGCCGTCATCATCGCCGCGAGCAGCGACTCGTCGTGCTGCAGGTCGGCGTCGATGACCGCGACCAGCGGCGCCGACGACGACAGGATGCCTTCGCAGGCCGCCGACACCAGGCCGCGCCGGCCGACGCGAAGCAGGCAGCGGACGCGGCGGTCGGACTGCGCCAGCCGGTGGGCGATCGCCGCCGTGCCGTCGGGCGAATCGTCGTCGACGAAGATCAGCTCCCAGGCGACGTCGCCGAGGGCGGCCGCGATCCGGTCGCGCAGCAGGGCGACGTTGGCGGCTTCGTTGAAGGTCGGCGCGACGATCGACAGCCGGAACGCGGGCAGCGGCCCCGACGCCGAGGCCGACGCCGGCGCCATCGCCGTCTCGCGCTGCGCCGGGTCGAGCCGCCTCATGGGCCGCTCATGGCCGCGGTCCCCGGTAGCCGGTGCCGCGCCAGATCTCGATGGTTCGCGTCGTCCTGCCCATCGCGCCGGTCTGGAGAACGGCGATCCGTTCGAGCGACGCGAAGTGCGTTCCGACCTCGGCCATGTCCAGCTTCGACTGGGCCTGATCGGAGACGACGAGCAAGCCGGTCGCGCCTTGCAGCTTTCGACCGGCGGGGAAGTAGTCGAACTGCAGCGCCTTCTGGCCGAGGATGTCCTGCGCGTAGGTGCGCTCGTCGCGAGCGCGATGGAACCAGATGAGCGAGCTGACCTTGTAGTTCGGCCCGAAGACGAAGCTGTCGACGCCGACGGCGCGGAGCGCGGCTTGCTCGCGGTCGACGCGCGCTGCGGCTTCGCTCCATCCGCTCCAGCTGTTGAAGTCGCCGGGGAGCGGTAGGTCGGGGACGAGAGCGACGACGATGCCAACGCCGAGGACCGCGGCCGACGACGCCAGGCCGAGCTCGAAGCGCCGCAACGCCTCCGGTCGCGCCAGGACGTGGCGCACGCCGAGGACGATCAGCGACCACCAGGCCGGAGCGAGCCACTGGATCTTGGCGTTGGCGCGAAAGCTGACCGCGGTGAAGATCACGATGGGCACCAGGGCGCTGACGAGGAGCAGGAGGTCGCGCTCGTCGATGCGGCGGGCGACGAGGTCGCGCACGCCGCGCCACGCCGCGGCGAGCGAGACGAAGAACAGCCAGGGCGTGACGACGAGACACTGGGTCGCGACCAGGACCAGGAAGAAGCGCGGCTTCAGGCCGGTCATCTCGCTCAGCCGGCGCGTGCTCTGGAAGGCGAACGAGGCGCCGTGGTGCTGGACGTTCCAGACGATGACCGGGCTGAAGATCGCCGCGGCGAGCAGGAGCGCGAGATAGGGTTCGGGACGGCGCAGCCAGCGGCGCTGCGCCGCCGCGGCGAGCAGGTAGACGAGCGTGATCACCGGAATCAGGACGCCGGCGTACTTGCCGAGGCAGGCGAGGCCGGTGAAGACGCCGGCGATGAGCCACCAGCGGCGCCGCCCCGTCGCGGCGACGCGCGAGATCGCCCAGATCGCGCCGACCCAGGCGAAGAGGAGCGGCCCGTCCGGCGTCGGCCCGAAGCCGAGCGCCTCGTAGATCAGCGTCAGGTTGAGCGCCAGCAGCGACCACGCGGCCAGGCGCTCGTCGCCGTAGGTGTCGAGGACGAGGCGCGCCCACAGCACGTTCCAGCCGAGCGACCAGAGCACGGCCGCCGACTTGACGCCGAAGACGGTGTTGCCGAACAGCGCCGTCGTCATGCCGATCGCGTAGCTCGCGAGCGGCGGATGGTCGAAATACGACAGGTCCGGGTAGCGGCTCCAGGTCCAGTAGTAGGCCTCCTGTGGCAGCAGCGGCGAGGTCGCGGCGAGGACCAGGCGGAGCAGCGTGAACGCGCCGATCACGGCCGCGACCGGCGGGACCCGTCGAAACAAACGCGGCAGCTCGTTCATCCAGGCCATGAGTTCGCCGCGATCGTAAGCTGCCGCGCCAAACGACCCGCCGCGACGATCGGCGAGCGACGACGTGGCAGACTTCCCGCCTCGAACAGCGCCTGCGGTGGGAAATTGAAGAAGAAACGCATCGTCGTCGGCCTGTCCGGCGGCGTCGACTCGGCGGTGACCGCGTGGCTGCTCAAGCGCGCCGGCCACGAGGTCGTCGGCATCTTCATGAAGAACTGGGAAGAGGACGACGACGACGAATACTGCTCGTCGCGCCAGGACTTCCTCGACGCCGCCAGCGTCGCCGACGTCATCGGCATCGAGATCGAGCACGTCAACTTCGCGGCCGAGTACAAGGACCGCGTCTTCGCCGAGTTCCTGCGCGAGTACCGGGCCGGGCGAACGCCCAATCCGGACGTGCTGTGCAACGCCGAGATCAAGTTCAAGGCCTTCCTCGACCACGCGATCCGGCTCGGCGCCGAGCGCATCGCGACCGGCCACTACGCCCGAGTCCGGCAGGTGCCCGACGCGAACGCATCGGCCGATGGCCGGTCACGGCAATCGCACGTGGACGGGGGCGATGGCGCCGGCATCGGCGACGCCGCGCCAGGCCGCTTCGAATTGCTGAAGGGACTCGACGCGCAGAAGGACCAGAGCTACTTCCTGCACCGGCTGAGCCAGGCTCAGCTGGCGAGCACGCTCTTTCCGATCGGCGCGCTGGCAAAGACCGAGGTGCGCCGGATCGCCGCCGAGATCGGCCTGCCCAACGCGAAGAAGAAGGACTCGACCGGCATCTGCTTCATCGGCGAGCGGCCGTTCCGCGAGTTCCTCAACCGCTATCTCGCCAACGTCCCCGGGCCGATCGAGGACGATCGCGGCCGCACGATCGGCAGCCATGTCGGTCTCTCGTTCTATACGCTCGGTCAGCGCAAGGGGATCGGCATCGGCGGCCTCAAGGACCCCGGCGGCGCGCGCGTCGGCGGCGAGCACGCACCGTGGTTCGTGGCGCGCAAGGACCTCGACCGCAACGTTCTCCACGTCGTCTCCGGCCACGATCATCCCTGGCTGCTGTCGCGCCGGCTCGTCGCCGCCGACGCGAGCTGGATCGCCGGCGCGGCGCCCCGCGAAGGCCGCTATGCGGCCAAGACGCGCTATCGCCAGGCCGACGCTGCCTGCGCGCTGCGCGGCGCCGACGCGGCCGGCGCCATCGAGCTCGCCTTCGATCGGCCCCAGTGGGCGGTGACGCCGGGCCAGTCGGCGGTCGTCTACAACGGCGAGGTCTGTCTCGGCGGCGCCGTCATCGCCGCGTCGGACGTGGCCGATCGCGCGCCGGCAGCCGCCGCGACGCGGCGCGAAGGATCGCCGGTCGTCGCCCGCTGAACTGCCCGGCGGGCATGACAAGACGGCCGGTTGGCGGTATGTTCGCCCGCGTCACCGTCTCGGCAGATCCACCATGCGCACGACCCGACTCACCGCCTCGCTTTCGCTCGCCGCCGTGCTCGCCCTGCCCGGTCTCGCGAGCGCGAACTGCTATTCGATCTACGACACGCAGAACCGTCTCGCCTTCCAGTCGACGATCGCGCCGGTCGACCTGTCGACGCGGATCTCCGACGGCATGCGCGCCCGCTTTCCGGGCGGCCACCTGATCATGATTCCCGACGACAGCGACTGCCGCGAATACCGCACCGGCCCGACGCTCTCGCCGCGCTTCGACGCCGGCGGCGCCAAGGGCGCCGAGACCGCGCCCGAGCAGATGCTGCAGGCGTCGCCGCTGCTGCGCGGCACCGGCAGCGCCGGCGCCGACTCGCCGACGCGGGAAGCCGTGCGCACCGGCAACGTCCTCAACGTCAAGCGGCCCTGATCGAGCGGCCCTGACGCCGCCGGCGCCGCTCAGCGCGGCCGGCCGAGGTCCATCGTCCAGTAGGTCGAATAGGTGTCGCCGGCCGTTCCCGGAACGCAGACGACGCCGACTTCGGCGAAACCGGCATTCATGAGATTGGCGCAGTGGCCGGGGCTGGCGATCCATCCGCTCATCACCGCGTCGACGCCGGCATAGCCTGCGGCGATGTTCTCGCCGAGGCTGCTCCACGCGTAGCCCGTCGCGTTGACGCGATCGCCGAGCGTGCGGCCGTCGGCGCTGGTGTGCGAGAAATAATTCTTCGCCGCCATGTCCTGCGAATGACCCTCGGCGGCGACCGTGAGCTTGTCGTTCCACGTCAGCGCCGCGGCGGCGCCGAAGACGCCGTCGGCGCCGCAGTCGGCACCGGTCGCGCGCACCTGGTTGATCCGCGCCAGCAGGCTGGCGCGAAAGTCGGCGAGGTTGCACGTCGAGCCGACGCTCGCCGCCGCGGTCGGCGCGCTCGCCGGCGCGCTCGCGCTCGTGGCACTGCCGGCTGCGCCCGAAGAGGCCGAGTCGCCGCCGCCGCCGCACGATGCGAGCAGCGCGCAGAGCGACGGCGCGACGACGCGCCAGGCCGAGCGCGAAGAAGGAAGGGTCGAAGTCATCGGTCGAGGGTAGCAAGCGGGCGGCGGGTCGCGTAATCAGAGGTAAGTCGGAGGCAAGTCAGAAGTAGGTCAGAGGTAAGCCAGAGGCGGAGGCCGGCAGCGGCAAAGGCCGGCATACTGCGGCCGTCACGACGCCGAGCCCACCGATGTACCTGCCCGCCCATTTCGCCGAATCGCGGCCCCAGGTCCTGCGCGATTTCATCGGTGACCATCCGTTCGGCCTGCTGGTGACGCAGAACCGCGCCGGCGCCATCGACGCCAACAGCGTCCCCTTCTTCCTCGACGCCGGCGACGACGGCACGCCGGGCGTGCTGCGCGCGCACGTCGCCCGCGCCAACCCGGTCTGGACGAGCGCGCGCGACGACGTCGACGCGCTCGTCGTCTTCCAGGGCCCGCACGGCTACGTCTCGCCGGCGTGGTATCCGAGCAAGGCCGAGCACGGCAAGGTCGTGCCGACCTGGAACTACGTGATGGTGCAGGCGCGCGGCCGGCTGCGCGCGATCGACGACAAGGCCTGGCTGCGCGCCTTCGTCACGCGCCTCACCGACCGGCACGAAAGCGGGCGGCCGGCGCCGTGGGCGGTGAGCGACGCGCCTGCCGACTACATCGAGACGATGCTCGGCGCGATCGTCGGCATCGAGATCGCGCTGAGCTCGCTCGTCGGCAAGTGGAAGGTGAGCCAGAACCGCGCCGCCGCCGACCGCGCCGGCGTCGCCGCAGGCCTGCTGCGCGAGCACGACGACACCGCGCTCGCCGCCGAAGTGAGCGTGCCGGGCGGCCGCGCCTGACCGGCGCGCCCGTCCGGGTGCGCCGCTTGCCCGTTGCGTCGATGGCGCTCGAACGATCGCCGTTGCCGAGGAGTCGCTGCGCCGGGCTCGCGACCGTCGTGCTCGTGCTCGCCGCCATCGCCGCACCGCGCTGCGCCGACGCCGTGCCGTTCGAGGACACGACCGCGCAGCGCGTCCTCGCCTGCACCGGCTGCCACGGCCGCGAAGGCCGCGCCGCCGCCGACGGCTACTACCCGCGCATCGCCGGCAAGCCGGCCGGGTATCTGTTCAACCAGTTGCGAAATTTTCGCGACCAACGGCGCCACTACGAGCTGATGAACGACCTGCTCGCGCTCATCGACGATCCCTACCTGCGCGAGATCGCCGACCATTTCGCGTCGCTCGACCTGCCGTATCCGCCGCCGCCCGCGCCGCTCGGCTCGCAAGCGCTGCGCGACGCCGGCGAAGCCCTGGTCCGGCGCGGCGACGCGACGCGCGGCTTGCCGGCGTGCATCGAGTGTCACGGCGCGCAGATGACCGGGCGCGCGCCATTCATCCCCGGCCTGCTCGGCCTGCCGCGCGACTACATCAACGCCCAGCTCGGCGCCTGGCGCGGCGGCCAGCGACGCGCCCAGCCGCCCGACTGCATGGCGCAGGTGGCGCGGCGGCTGGCGCCGGACGACATCGGCGCGATCTCGGCGTGGCTGGCTTCGCAGCCGGTGCCCGCGCACGCGAGCGCGATCGCCGAGCCGGATGCGACCTTGCCGCTCGCCTGCGGCGGCGTCGCGGCGACTGCCGAAGCGGCGAGCGCGGCGCGGCGATGAAGCTCGGCAAGGCAGCGATCGCGCTCGTCGTCGCCGCGGCAGCGCTGCTGCTCGCAGCGGGCACTGTCGTCTGGCTCAATCGCGACGACGACGAAGGCGGCACGGCGAACGCGGCGGCCGCGGTGACCGGCGCTGATCAGGTCGCGCGCGGCGAGTACCTCGTTCGCGCCGGCAGCTGCTACGGCTGCCACACCGAGCCGGGCGGCGAGCCCTACGCGGGCGGCCGGCCGATCGAGACGCCGTTCGGCACCGCCAACACGCCGAACCTCACGCCCGACGCGACCGGCCTGGCGGCATGGAGCAGCGACGACTTCTGGCGCGCGCTGCACAACGGCCGCGCCCGCGGCGGCCGCCTCCTCTATCCGGCGTTTCCCTATCCGAACTACACGCGTCTCACGCGCGTCGACGCCGACGCGATGTTCGCGTACCTGAAGAGCCTGGCGCCGGTCGCGCGGCAGAACCGTCCGCACGCGCTGCGCTTCCCGTTCGACCAGCAGGCCGCACTCGCGGTCTGGCGCGCCCTCTTCTTTCGACCGGCGCGGTTCGAGACCGACAGCTCGAAGTCGCCGCAATGGAACCGCGGCGCCTACCTGGTCGAGACGCTCGGCCATTGCAGCGCCTGCCACGCGCGCCGCAACGTCCTCGGCGCGACCGCCGGCCCGCTCGATCTCGCCGGCGGCCTGATCCCGGTCCAGAACTGGTACGCGCCTTCGCTCAAGGACAACGCCGAGGCCGGCGTCGGCGACTGGCCGGAGAGCGAGGTCGTCGCCTTGCTGAAGAGCGGCGTCTCGGCGCGCGGCTCGGTGCAGGGGCCGATGGCCGAAGTCGTCGCGCGATCGACGCAGTACCTGAGCGACGACGACCTCTTGGCGACGGCGAGCTACCTGCGCACCTTGCCGAGCAGCGGCGAGCCGTCGCGCCAGCCGCCGGCGGTGACCGCGCCTCCGCCGCCCGCCGCGGTCGGTGCCAAGCTCTATGCGGACCACTGCGCCGCGTGCCACGGCGAGCGCGGCGAGGGCGTCGAACGCGCCTACCCGGCGCTCGCCGGCAATCGCGCCGTCGCGCTCACGCCGCCGGCCAACCTAGTCCACATGGTGCTGCGCGGCGGCTTCCCGCCGACGACGCCGGGCAACCCGCGCCCGTTCGGCATGCCGCCGTTCGCGACCGTGCTGTCGGACGAGGAAATCGGCCAGGTGCTCTCGTACCTGCGCGCCTCGTGGGGGCACCACGCGCCTGCCGTCTCGACGCTCGAGGTCAATCGCTATCGCGGCGCGCGCTGACCGGCGCAGCGCGGATCGGGGCGATCAGAACGGGATGTCGTCGTCCATGTCGCTGAAGCCCGACGACTTCGCCGCCGGCCGGTTCGCCGCGGCTGCCGCCGGCCGTGCCGCCGGCGCCGCGCGCTCGTAGCCGCCACCCTCTTCATCGCCGGTCGCGGCGCCGCCGCCCATGCCTTCGCGGCCGCCGAGCATCTGCATCTCCGACGCGACGATCTCGGTGGTGTACTTCTCGACGCCGTCCTTGTCCTGCCACTTGCGCGTCTGCAGGCGGCCTTCGACGTAGACCGAGCGACCCTTCTTCAGGTATTCGCCGGCGATCTCGGCGAGCCGGTCGAAGAAGACGACGCGGTGCCATTCGGTGTCCTCGTTCTTTTCGCCCGATTCCTTGTTCTTGCGCACCCGCGAGGTCGCGACGGTGACGTTGCAGACGGCGCTGCCGTTGGGCGTGTAGCGAACTTCCGGGTCGCGGCCGAGGTTGCCGACGATGATGACTTTGTTGACCGAGGCCATGCGGCTGCTCCTTGCTTCCTTGGGGATCGGGAAGATTATGCGGCGCACCCCGGGCCGACGCGTCCCCTCTTCGTAAGCCCCTCGAACGGCGGGACGAGGGAAATCGCCGGTCGCTTACAGTGCATCGACCATGACCGCCGAGACCCTGAGCGCGCCGCCGCGTGCCGCCGACGCCGCCCGCCGGGTGCTCGGCGAGGTGTTCGGCTATGCCGCCTTCCGCGGCGACCAGGAAGAGATCATCGGCCACGTCTGCGCCGGCGGCGACGCCCTCGTCCTCATGCCGACCGGCGGCGGCAAGAGCCTGTGCTACCAGGTGCCGGCGATCGTCCGCCATCGCGCCGGCCACGGCGTCGCCGTCGTCGTCAGCCCGCTGATCGCGCTGATGCACGACCAGGTCGGCGCGCTCGAGGAAGCGGGCGTTCACGCCGCCTTCCTCAACTCGACCCTCGACAACGAGGCCGCGGCGCGGATCGAGCGCGAGATGATGAGCGGCCGCCTGGTCCTCCTCTACGCCGCGCCCGAGCGCATCGCGACGCCGCGCATGCTGGCGCAGCTCGACTCGCTGCACGAGCGCGGCCTCTTGTCGATGTTCGCGATCGACGAGGCGCACTGCGTCAGCCAGTGGGGCCACGACTTCCGCGAGGACTACCTGAAGCTCTCGGTGCTGCACGAGCGCTTCGCCGACGTGCCGCGGATCGCCCTCACCGCGACCGCCGACGCGCTGACGCGCGCCGACATCGTCGAGCGCCTCGAGCTCGGCGACGCGCGCGTCTTCGTCAGCAGCTTCGACCGGCCGAACATCCGCTACGCCGTCGTCGAGAAGGACAACGCCAGGACGCAGCTGCTCGCCTTCCTGCGCGACGAGCACGAGGGCGAAGCCGGCATCGTCTACTGCCAGTCGCGGAAGAAGGTCGACGAGATCGCCGCCTGGCTGAACGACGAAGGCGTCACGGCGCTGCCGTACCACGCCGGGCTCGACGCCGACGTTCGCCAGCGCCATCAGAACCGCTTCGTCCGCGAGGACGGCATCGTCATGGTCGCGACGATCGCCTTCGGCATGGGCATCGACAAGCCCGACGTCCGCTTCGTCTGCCACCTCGACCTGCCGAAGAACATCGAGGGCTACTACCAGGAGACCGGCCGCGGCGGCCGCGACGGCCTGCCGGCCGATGCCTGGATGGCGTACGGGCTCGCCGACGTCGTCAACCAGCGCCGCATGATCGAGGAGAGCCCGGCCGGCGAGGAGTTCAAGCGCAACCAGCGCGGCAAGCTCGATGCCTTGCTCGCTCTCGCCGAGGCGCACGACTGCCGGCGTGTCCGCCTCCTTGCCTACTTCGACGAGGCGAGCGCGCCGTGCGGGCCGCTCCAGAACGCCTGCGACAACTGCCGCACGCCGCCGGCGACGTGGGACGCGACCGAGGCCTCGCGGATGGCGCTCTCGGGGGTCTATCGCTTCCAGCAGGCCGGGGGGCCGAGCTTCGGCGCCGGCCACCTGATCGACGTGCTGCGCGGCAAGCAGACCGAGAAGGTCGCCCAGTTCGGCCACGAGCGCCTCAGCACCTTCGGCGTCGGCGCCGCGGTGAGCGAAGTGCAGTGGCGCGCCGTCCTCCGCCAGCTGATCGCGCTCGGCCATCTGCAGACGGAAAGCGAGTACCAGACACTGGCGCTGACGGCGAGCTCGCGCGAGGTCCTGCGCGGCGAAGTGCCGCTGCTCCTGCGCGAGGCGATGCCGACACGCGGCAAGGGCGCGCGCACGCGCAGCGGTCGCGGCGGCGCCGCCAAGCCGCCGCCGCGGCCGCTCGACGCCGCCGCGCTGGAGCGCTTCACCGCGCTGAAGGCGTGGCGCGCCGAGGTCGCGCGCGCCCACAACCTGCCGGCCTACGTCGTCTTCCACGACGCCACCCTTGCCGAGATGGCCGACCTGCGCCCCGACTCGCTCGACGCGCTGGCCGAGATCAGCGGCGTCGGCGCGAGAAAGCTCGACGCCTACGGCGAGCAGATCCTGGGCGTTCTGCGCGAGGGCTGATCGTCGCCGGGCGCCGGGTTCACCCCGTCCGCCGCGCCGCGCCGTATCAGGATCGAATGAGGCAGACTCCCGGCGCGCCATGGCCACCTCCGATCCGAGCGACGACGCATTGATGAAAGCCTACGCGGCCGGCGACGCCGCCGCCTTCGAGCAGCTCTACCGCCGCCACCAGACCGCGCTCTACCGCTTCGTGCGCCGCCTGCTCGGCGCGTCGCTGTCGGCGCAGACCGACGAGGTCTTCCAGGACACGTGGCTGCGCGTCGTCAACGCGCGCCAGCGCTGGGAGCCGCAGGGGGCGACGTTTCGCACCTGGCTCTTCACGCTCGCCCACCATCGCGTCATCGATTTGCTGCGCCGGAGCGGCCGCGAAGTCTCGGTCGACGCCTTCGAGGGCGACGGCGACGCGCCCTGGCAGCCCGAGGCTGCCGCCTGGCAGCACTGGCCGGCGCCGGCGGGCGCGGCGCCGCAGGGCGACGAGCTCGCGTTCTGGCGCCGCGCCGGCGAGAAGCTGCTCGATTGCCTCGAGCAGCTGCCGCTGCCGCAACGCAGCGCCTTCCTGCTCCACCATGACGACGGCCTCACGCTCGACGAGGTCGCGCACGCGCTCGAGGTCGGCTTCGAGACCGCGAAGACGCGCCTGCGCTACGCGATGAGCAAGCTGCGCACGTGCATGGGCGCCTACCTCGAGCCGGTGCAGGGCGGAGGGCTGCGATGAACGACGCCGAACGCGACGCCTGGCTGCGCGAAGCGCTGCGCCACGCGCCCGATTCGAACGCGCTGCCGCCGAGCGGCGTCAGCGACGCGATCCTCCTGAAGGCGCGCGCCGCCGCGCGCGGCGCGACGGCGGCGCCGCGGCGCGACGCGGCGCGCGAAACGTCGACGAACGCGTTCGCCACCTTCTGGTCGTGGTTGGCACGGCCGCCGGTCGCCGCCGGCTTCGCCAGCGTCATGGCGGCGACGCTGGTCGGCCTGATGTGGTGGGACCGGCCGATGGACGAAACGATGCCGCGCCCGCCGGCGGTCGCGAGCGATCGCGCCGACGTCGCGCCGCCGCTCGCATCGACGTCGCAGGCGCCGCTCGCAGGCCCGGCGCCGGCGACCGATGCGGCCAAGTCGACCGCACAGGCCGAGGTCGCGCCACCGGCGCAACGCGAGCCGACGACGGCGCCGGCAACCAAGGCCGATGGCGCGGCGTGGCGCCGCCAGCAGGCCGCGCCGGAACGAAATGCCGTGCGCGACGCCAAGGTCGCCGAGCCGGAGCCGCCGAAGCTCAAGGCCGAGGCTGCGCTCGCGAAAGAGCATGCTCTGCCGGCAGAACGAAAGAACGAGGCCCCCATGCCTTTCCCGTCGATCGACGCGCAGCGCGAGTCGCCGGCGGCGCGCCAATCGCTCGACGCGGCAGCGAACGACGCCGCCAAGAAGGACACCGAGTCGCTTCGATCGCGGTCCACGGATGCGGTCGAGCGCACGGCGACGCCGCGGCCGCCTCAGTCGGCGACGCCGCCGACAGCGGCGGCCCGGCCGGCACCGGTCGGCGCGGCGACAGCACCCGCGCCGGCAAGCCCGCTCGCGAACGGACGACTCGCCGCTGACGAAGAGCGATCGGCAACGACAGCGAACCGCACCGCCGCGGGAGCGATGAAGAGCGCCGTGGGCGGCGCGCCGTCGGCGGCGGCCGCAGCGGCACCGTCTCAGGCACCGGCGGCCACGCTGCAATCTGCACCCGCGCCTGCCACTGCGACCGCGCCCGCGACTGCGACCTCGCCGGCGACCGCGACCGCACCTGGCCGCGATGCGCAAGCCACGCCGCCCGTCGATCTGCTGCGGCGTCAGCGCGCCCTCGGCGACGCGCGCGAAAAGGATGCGGCTGCATTCGCGTCGTCATCGTCGACGCCGGCGCCGGCGCCGTTTCGCAACGAGCTCGAACGCGCGCGCCCCGACGCCGCGGCGCGCGCAGCGCCGCTGGCCGGCGTGCTCGCAGCGATCGCCGCCGATCCGGACCGCTGGTCGCGACAGAGCGCCGGCGGCGACCTCTATGCCGTCGACGCCGGCTGGCGCGCCTGGCTCGTCGACCTCGACGCTGCCGCGGCCGGACATTGGCGCCCGCTCGGCGTCGGCACGCCCGCCGACGCCGCGCGCGAGGGCGCGACGACGCTTCGCCTCGTCACGGCGGGCCGGACCGCCGCGACCGTTCGCCTCGATGGCGCGACAGCGAAGGTCGAGTCGGCGTCGGCCCGCGGCAGCGAACGCTGGCAAGCCGCCCTCGATCCCGCCGCAGCCGAGCGGTTGCGCGCGGCCGCCAGGCGCCTGTCGCCCTGAGCCTCGCGGGGGCGGGCGGCTGGCGCCGCGGAGGCATGCGCCGTTATCATGCTCGGTTCGCCTGCCGCCGCCATGTCCCCTTCTTCCCACGCCACGATCAGCCGTCCGCGCGAGCGCAGCGAACGGCGCGAGAGCGAGGTCGGCACCGCGCTGATCCGGGTGCGCGGCGCGCGCACCCACAACCTCAAGAACATCGACCTCGACATCCCGAGGAACCGGCTCGTCGTCATCACGGGCCTCTCGGGATCGGGCAAGTCGAGCCTGGCCTTCGACACGCTGTACGCCGAGGGCCAGCGCCGCTACGTCGAGAGCCTCTCGGCATACGCGCGCCAGTTCCTGCAGCTGATGGACAAGCCCGACGTCGACGTCATCGAGGGCCTGTCGCCGGCGATCTCGATCGAGCAGAAGGCGACCTCGCACAACCCGCGCTCGACCGTCGGCACCGTCACCGAGATCCACGACTACCTGCGCCTGCTGTTCGCGCGCGCCGGCACGCCGTACTGCCCGAACCACGGCCTGGCGCTGCAGGCGCAGAGCGTCAGCCAGATGGTCGACGCGACGCTGGCGCTGCCGGCCGGGACGCGGCTGATGGTCCTCGCGCCCGTCGTCCGTGACCGCAAGGGCGAGTTCGTCGAGCTGTTCGAGCAGATGCAGGCGCAGGGCTACGTCCGCTTCCGTGTCGACGGCAGCACCTTCGACGCCGCCGACGTGCCGAAGCTGAAGAAGGCCGAGAAACACGACATCGACGTCGTCATCGACCGCATCAAGGTGCCGGCCGCGAACGACGTCGCCGGCGCCGCGCCGCTGCGCCAGCGCCTCGCCGAAAGCTTCGAGGCGGCGCTCAGGATCGCCGACGGCCGCGCCCTCGCGGTCGAGATGGACGTCGCCAGCGAGCACCTCTACTCGAGCAAGTTCGCCTGCCCCCTCTGCGACTACTCGCTGCCCGAGCTCGAGCCGCGCCTGTTCTCGTTCAACTCGCCGGTCGGCGCCTGCCCGACCTGCGACGGCCTCGGCGTGACGACGGTGTTCGACGCCGAGCGCGTCGTCGCCTTCCCGTCGCTCAGCCTGGCGAGCGGCGCCGTCAAGGGCTGGGACCGGAGGAATCCGTACACCTTCTCGCTGCTCGAGAGCGTCGCGAGCCACTACGGCTTCGACCTCGACACGGCGTTCGAGGAGCTGCCGGCAGAAACACGCGAGATCCTCCTGCGCGGCTCGGGCGGCGTCGAGATCGAGTTCGTCTACGAAGCCTCGGCGCCGCGCGGCAAGCAGCGCAGCGTCAAGCGCCGCCATCCGTTCGAAGGAATCCTGCCCAACCTCGAGCGGCGCTTCCGCGAGACCGATTCGGCCGCCGTGCGCGACGAGCTGGTGCGCCTGCAGAGCGCCAAGCCGTGCCCCGACTGCCACGGCACGCGCCTACGCGTCGAGGCGAGGAACGTGTTCCTCGTCGACGTCGCGAGCGGCGAGAAGGAGCCGATCTTTCGGGTCGAGCACTTCACGTTGCGCGAGGCGCTCGCCTGGTTCGAGGGTCTGGCGCTCGCCGGTGCCAAGGCCGAGATCGCCGACAAGGTGATCCGCGAGATCTGCTCGCGCCTCAAGTTCCTCAACGACGTCGGCCTCAACTACCTCAGCCTCGACCGCAGCGCCGAGACGCTCTCGGGCGGCGAGGCGCAGCGGATCCGGCTCGCGTCGCAGATCGGCTCGGGTCTCACCGGCGTGATGTACGTCCTCGACGAGCCGTCGATCGGCCTGCACCAGCGCGACAACGAGCGCCTCATCGGCACCCTCTTTCACCTGCGCGACATCGGCAACAGCGTCATCGTCGTCGAGCATGACGAGGAAGCGATCCGCGCCGCCGATCACGTCATCGACATGGGTCCCGGCGCCGGCGTCCACGGCGGCCGGGTGATGGCGCAGGGCCGGCCGGAAGACGTCGCCGCGGCGCCGGAATCGCTCACCGGCCGCTATCTCTCCCACGCGCTGCGCATCCCGCTGCCGAAGCAGCGCGTCCGGCCGCCGGCCGACGAATGGCTGCGCATCGTCGGCGCGCGCGGCAACAACCTGAAGAGCGTCGACGTCGCGATCCCGGTCGGCCTCTTCACCTGCGTCACCGGCGTCTCCGGCTCGGGCAAGTCGACGCTCGTCAACGACACGCTCTACGCCGCCGTCGCCAAGCACCTCTACAACAGCCACGCCGAGCCGGAGCCGCACGACAGCATCGCCGGCATCGACTTCTTCGACAAGGTGATCAGCGTCGACCAGTCGCCGATCGGCCGGACGCCGCGCTCCAACCCCGCGACCTACACCGGCCTCTTCACGCCGATCCGCGAGCTCTTCGCCGAGGTGCCGGCGGCGCGCGAGCGCGGCTACGGGCCGGGGCGGTTCTCGTTCAACGTCGCCGGCGGCCGCTGCGAGGCGTGCCAGGGCGACGGCGTGCTCAAGGTCGAGATGCACTTCCTGCCCGACGTCTACGTGCCGTGCGATGTCTGCCACGGCCGGCGCTACAACCGCGAGACGCTCGAGATCCTCTACAAGGGCAAGAACATCACCGAGGTGCTGAATCTGACGGTCGAGGACGCGCACGCCTTCTTCAGCGCCGTGCCGAACATCGCCAGGAAGCTGCAGACGCTGCTCGACGTCGGCCTCGGCTACATCCGCCTCGGCCAGAGCGCGACGACGCTCTCGGGCGGCGAGGCGCAGCGCGTCAAGCTCGCGCTCGAGCTCTCCAAGCGCGACACCGGCCGGACGCTCTACATCCTCGACGAGCCGACGACGGGCCTGCACTTCGCCGACATCGACCTGCTGCTGCGCGTCCTGCACACCTTGCGCGACGCGGGCAACACGGTGGTCGTGATCGAGCACAACCTCGACGTCATCAAGACCGCCGACTGGGTGATCGACATGGGCCCCGAGGGCGGCGCCGGCGGCGGCCGCGTCGTCGCCACCGGCACGCCGGAGGAAGTAGCGGCGACCGAAGCGAGCTTCACCGGCCGCTACCTGCGGCCGTTGCTGGCCGCCTGAGAAAGTCGTGCGGTCGAACTAGACTCGCGCTCCTGGACCGAGGAGACCGCCGTGAGCGTTGCCATCGACTATTTTCTTTCGCCGCAGTCGCCGTGGACCTACCTCGGCCACGAGCGCTTCGCCGAGATCGCCGCCAAGGCCGGCGCGACGATCAACGTCCTGCCGGTCGACCTCGGCCGCGTCTTCCCGGTCTCGGGCGGCCTGCCGCTCGCCAAGCGCGCGCCGCAGCGCCAAGCGTATCGCCTGGTCGAGCTGAAGCGATTCAGCGAGCACCTCGGCCGGCCGCTCAACCTGCAGCCGCGCTACTTTCCGGTCGCCAGCGACGACGCCGCCAAGCTGATCATCGCCGTCGATGCCCACGACGGCAGCGGCGCGGCGATGAAGATCGCCGCCGCCGTCCTGCGCGGTGTCTGGGTCGAGGAGAAGAACATCGCCGATCCGGCAGTGCTGCAATCGATGCTCGAAGCCTGCGGCCTGCCGCCGCGCCGCGTCGACGATTCGCAGTCGCAGGCGGTGCACGAGCGCTACGAGCAGGACTCGCAGCGGGCGATCGACAGCGGCGTCTTCGGCGCACCGGCGTATGTCGCGCACGGCGAGATGTTCTGGGGCCAGGACCGGCTCGACTTCCTCGAGCGGCGCCTGGCCCGCGGCTGACGCCGCGCGTCTTACATCCCGTACTTCGCCTTGGCCTGGGCGATGCAGGCGCTCCGGGCGTCGCCGGCGATGGCACCGCACTTCTCGGCCGCGACCTTGTAGTCGGCTTCGCGCTTGTCCTTCGACGCGTCGATCCTGGCGTCGGTCGAGACGCGCGTCACCTTGGCATCGGCCTTCGCCTTGACCAGCGCCGCCTTGGCGACCTTGACGCAGACGTCCTTGTCGTTGCCGGTCCGGTCGTCGCAGCGCTCCTTGTCGACCTTGTAGCCGGCTTCGGCTTTCTCCTCGACCGCGTGCTGGCGCGCCTTCGGCGTGTCCTTGTACGCCGCCTCGGCATCGACCTCGGTCCGGGTCCGCGCCGCCTTGGCCTCGGCGACGCAGATGTCCTTGGCGTTGCCGGTCAGCGCGTCGCACCGGGCCTTGGCCGCCTCGTAGGTCGACTTGGCCGAGGCCTTGGCGCTTTCATAGGCGGCCTTGTCGCCGGCTGCGAAGCCGGCGCCGGCGAAGGCGAGCGCGCCGACGCAGACGGCCAGCGCCCGCATCATGGAAGAGAGCCTGATCGTTCGCATGAGCGAGCTCCTGGAGGTTGAGGGCGGCACTGTGCGATATCGGCCGGGGCGCGTCGCTCGGCGGGCTGCGCCGTGCGCCGTCGGACGGCGCCGGCTCGCGCAGTGGGCCGCTTCCTACGGCGCGGCAAAAGAAAAGGCCGGTGCAAGCACCGGCCCTTCTGCTCGCGCCCCGAAGGCGCGCGGCGGTTCAGCTCAGGTGGCTGTTGATCAGCTTGGTCATCTCGAACATCGAGACCTGACCCTTGCGGAAGATTTCCTTCAGCTTGGCGTCGGCGTTGATCATCGTGCGCTTGGCCGCATCCTGAAGGTTGTTCTTCTTGATGTACTCCCAGACCTTCTTCGTCACCTCGGTGCGCGGCACCGGCTTGTCGCCGATGATCGCGGCGAGGGCGGGGCTCGGCTGCATCGCCTTCATGAACGCCGCGTTGGGAGTCCGCTTCTTCGCCGGCGCCTTGGCGGCCTTCTTGGCCGGAGCCTTCGCCGCCTTCTTGGCCGGCGCCGCCTTCTTCGCAGCGGTCTTCTTCGCCGGAGCCTTCTTCGCAGGGGCCGCCTTCTTCGCAGCTTTCTTCGCAGTTGCCATGTTGATTCTCTCCATCAAGTGATTGGTTGATGTGCTCGGAGCGGGCGAGAGTCGCGTGGACTCTCATTTCTCCGTATTTCCGCGCGAGGCGAATGGTACTGCGTGTATAGAGGCAAGAGAACCTTTTTTCACTCGAAGAGCAAGCATTCTTCAGAGGGAAACCGCGCTTTTGTCGTTGCCGCGCATCATTCGAGCGCTCGCGCGCGATCACCGGGGCCGCTATTCTTCGCGCATGAAGATCGTCGTCCGCTGGCTTCTTCTCGCCGCCGCGCTCCTCCTCGTGGCCAATCTCTACCCCGGCGTGCAGGTCGCGAGCTTCGGCTCGGCGATGATCGCGGCGCTCGTTCTCGGCCTCCTCAACACGCTGCTCCGGCCGATCCTGGTGCTGCTGACGCTGCCCGTGACGGTGCTGACGCTCGGCCTCTTCCTCTTCGTCATCAACGCGCTGATGTTCTATTTCGCGGCGTCGCTGCTGGCCGGATTCCACGTCAACGGCTTCGGCGCGGCGCTGATCGGATCGCTCCTCTACAGCCTCTGCGGCCTGGTCATCGACGCCGCCATCGAGCGGCTGTTCGCGCGCCGCTGAGCCGCGCTACTGAGATTCACGCCTAGCGCGGCGCAGCGGCGGCGCGGCCCTTGACGCCGGCGCCGCGCACCTCGAAGGCGACGCTCTGCAGCGTCTGCCCCGACGCGGCGACGAGCTCGAGCCGATGCCGCCCCGGCCACGGCGCCCAGCGCAGCCGCTCGCCGACACCGAGCGGCTTGCCGTCGAGGCGCCAGGCGCCGCGCTCGCCTTCGAAGGTGATCCGCTGCGCCGCCGGCGGGATGTCGGGATCGATGGCGAAGATGCTGCCGTCGCGCGGGCTGGTGATGCCGTAGCGCTCGGCGCCGCCGACTTCGCCGCTGGCGCGTTGCAGCGGCCGCTCGCTGCCGGCGAGAAAGAGCTCGTCGCGCGCCGGCTCGCGCTTCGAGTCGAAGGCGATGCGCTGGAGCGTCACCCCGGCCGGCATCGGCGGCGCCTGCGACGGCGCGCCGGCGTGCAGGTAGGCGGCGATCGCCTGCCAGACCGGCGCCGCGCCGCTGACGCCGCTGACGTCGTGCATCGCCGCGCCGCTGGCGTTGCCGACCCAGACGCCGATCGTGTAGCGGTCGGTGAAGCCGACGCACCAGTTGTCGCGCATGTCCTTGCTGGTGCCGGTCTTGACCGCGGCGAAGCCGCGCGTCGCGAGCGCGCTGGCCCAGCCGAAGGTGCGAACGCGGGCGTTGTCGTCGGCGAGGATGTCGGCAACGAGGAAGGTCGCGGCGGCATCGGCGACGCGGACCGGCGCCTTCGCTGTGCCGACGGCAAAGGCGACCGGCGCGTAGCGGCCACCGTTGGCGAGGGCGCGGTAGGCGTTGCTCAGGCCGAGCAGCGAGACGTCGGCGCTGCCGAGGGCGAGCGACGCGCCGTACCAGCCCGCGCTTTCCGGCAGCGCCAGGCCGAGCGCGTTGAGCCGGGCGAGCAACGCGTCCGTGCCGACCATCGCACCGACGCGGACCGCCGGCACGTTGAGGCTCGCGCCGAGCGCGGTGCGCGCGCTGACGAACCCCTTCCAGGCGTGGTCGTAGTTCTGCGGCAGGTAGAGGCCGGAAGCGGTCGCGATCTGCGCCGGCGAGTCGTCGATCAGCGTCGCCGGCGTGATCAGCTTCTTCTCGAACGCCAGCCCGTAGACGAACGGCTTGAGCGTCGATCCCGGCTGGCGCCGCGCCAGGACGCCGTCGACCTCGGCCGCGCCGGAGAGATCGCCGCTCGAGCCGACCCAGGCCAGGACCTCGCCGCTGGCGTTGTCGAGGACGACGACGGCGCCATCCTCGACGTTCCTGCCGGCGAGCTCGGCGAGATGGCGGCGCAGCGCGGTCGCCGCGAAGCGCTGCAGGCGGACGTCGAGCGGGCTCGTCTGCAGCGCCGCGCCGGTCGGGTCGAGCACCTGCCGCGCGAAGTGCGGCGCGAGCTGCTCGCCGAGCGGCATGGCGCCGCGCCGCGCCAGCGACGCTTCGGCCAGGCCCTTGACGCCGATGCAGTCGAGCCGCTGCAGCACGAGGACGCCGCAGGCGCGATCGGCGACGTCGACCGGCTTCGCGTTCGGGCTGCGCACCAGGGCGGCGGCGATCGCCGCTTCCTGCGTGTCGAGGCCGCTCGGGTGCTTGGCGAAGAGCGTCTGCGCGAGCGCGTCGATGCCGACGATCTCGCCGCGGTACGGCACCGAATTGAGGTAGGCCTCGAGGATCTCGGTCTTCTTCCAGGTCTTCTCGAGACGCGTCGCCGTCAGTGCCTGGCCGAGCTTCTGGCCGACGCTGCGGCCGCCGCTCGGCCGCGCCAGGCCGTCGTCGATGAGGCCGGCGAGCTGCATCGTCAGCGTCGATGCGCCGCGCGTCCGCGTGTTCCAGAGATTGCCCCAGGCGCTCGTCGCCGCCGCCTGCCAGTCGATGCCGACGTGCTCCCAGAAACGCTTGTCCTCGCTCAGCACGATCGCGGTCAGAAGGGCCGGCGACATCTCGGCGAGCGGCGTCCAGGCGAGGCGGCGCACCGCCTTGTCGAGGCGAACGGTCTGGACCGGCGTGCCGTGGCGATCGACGAGGGTGAGGTCCGAGGGCCGATGCGCCGCCTTGACGGCGGCGAACGTCGGCACGACCTGCGCCGCGGCGGAAGTGCAGGCGGCGACGAGCCCGAGCGCGGCGAGCGACCGCAAGGCGCGCGGCCGGAGCGACGGCATCGGCATCACGGCGCGACCTCGATGGCGGCGTTCGGCGTCTCGCCGAAGTTCTCGGGTGCGTACATCGCCTCGACGCGCGACGGCGGCAGCGCGAACCGGCCCGGGTTGTTGAGGCGAACCGTGTACTCGACGACATGCCTGCCGCGCGGCAGGTATTCGTAATAGCTGCGGAACGCCTCGAAGCCGCGCTCCTCGAATGCCGGCCAGGCGCTGCCCGCGCGCTTCTCGCCGCGCGTCGCGATCTGCGAGTCGCGACCGAGGCCGCTGCCGAGGATGGTCGCGCCGCCGGGCACCGGATCGCTGACGACGACCCAGGTCATGTCGCTCTGCGCGTCGATCTCGAGCCGGACCTTGACGACGTCGCCGCGCGACCACCGGCTCTTGTCCTTCTGCTCGACGGCGCTGACGCTGCGCGCGATCGAATAGCCGGCGCGCAGCGGCGCCTTGAGCGGGATCGCGGCCAGGCTCTGCACCGTCAGCCACGGCTTGCCCGATCCTTCCTGGACGACGTTGAGCGTCGCCGCGGTCGCGGGCCACGGAAGCTTTGCAACGGCGCCGCCCGCCTGCTTCGACCAGTCGGCGACCGTGCGCGCCGCCGCCGCGGACGCGGCCGCTCCGCCCTTCGACACGCCGACGAAGGAGAGGGAGGCCGACGTCGTCCCGGCGACCGGCGTCGCCTCGAACCTGGCCGAGAACTTGTCGAGCGCGAGCGAGCCCCAGAGGTTGGCGGTTGTCGTCAGCCAGGCGCCGCCGCGCTGGCGCGACAGGCTGCCGACGACCATGCGCGGCAACTCGTCCTTCCACGCCGGGTCGTCGAGGACGGCGAGGATCAGGCGCGCCGCGTTGGCGTCGGCGCTGTCCATCAGCCACCACCAGAAGTCGCTCTCCTCGGTGCTGAACTTCAGCGTCGTGCCGGCATAGGTGAGACGCGCGCGCAGGATCTGCTGGACCTCGTCGAGGCGGCGGGCGCGATCGGGGATGCCGTCGACCCGCTTCAGGATGTCGAGCCAGTCGATCAGCGCCGCCGTCGGCCAGGTGTTGGGCGCGACGTTGATCGAGCCGAGCATCCGCGGCTGGGCGCGGCCGTAGCGCGACAGCGCCTCGATCGCGGCGAGCTTGCGAACGTCGAGGTCGGCGCGCGGCGACCAGAGCTTCCTCTCGATGCGGCCGTCGACGAATGCCGTCAGGCCCGCGAGCATCGCCTCCTGCGCCGCCGGCGGCAGCGCGAAGCCGGCCTCGTTCGTTGCCGCGAGCACGTAGGCGGTGAGGCGATCGCTGCCGTGCGCGGCGTCGTCGGCGCGCGCCGGGAAGTAGCTCGCCAGGCCGTCGCCGTCGAGGTAGGTCGGCAAGGCATCGGCGACGCCGGCCCAGAGCTTCGCATCCTTCAGCCCGACCGACTTCGACGTCTTCTGCTCGAGGCAGATGAAGGGATACGTCTCGAAGTAGCGGCGGATGCCCGGCAGCGCGCCGGTGAGCTTCGGCTGCACGGCGACGACGAGGCCGCCGCGCTTGACGCCGGTCTCGGGCAGGGCGTCGGCGAGCGCGGCGACCGGCAGCGCGAACGCGCCGTCGAGCTGGGCGATCGTCGCCTGCAGGACGCGCACCGGCACGGCGGCGGCGACGAGCTGCGTCGTCTTCAGCCGGTCCTTCGCGCCCGCCGCCTCGGCGGCGGCCTCCCACGTGATGCTGAACGCATCGGCCGGAACGTCGATCGGCCAGACGACCTCGAGCGCTTGGCCGGCAGCGACGACGACGTCCTGCGCCGGCAGCGCGGCGATCGGCTGGCGCGCGATTTCGCCGGCGACGGCGCCCGGCAGGTTGGCCGTGCCCTGCAGGCTGGCGTGCACCTTCATCTCGTGGGTCGTCGTGTTGCGCAAGGTCAGCAGCGCCGAGAAGCGATCGCCTTCGCGCACCAGCGGCGGCAGCCCGGCCAGCACCTGCAGGTCCTGGGTGACGCGGATGCTGGTGCTGCCGGTGCCGAATCGCTGCACGTCGGCGTCGGCCTGATCTGCGATCGCGACGAGGCGAAAGCTCGTCAGCGAGTCGTTGAGCGGGACCTCGATCGTCGCTTCGCCGTTGGCGTCGAGGACGACGTTCGGCTTCCAGACCAGGAGCGTGTCGAACAGCTCGCGCGTCGCGCCGCGGCCGCCGCCGCCGCCCGCCGCGACGGCCTTTCGGCCGTAGTGGCGCCGGCCGATGATCTCGCTCTGAGCCGTGCTCGTCTCGACGCCCCAGGCGCGCTCCTTCATCATCGCGTCGAGCAGCTGCCACGATTCGTTGCCGCGCAGCGCGAGCAGGCCGTCGTCGACCGCCGCGAACGCGACCTCGGCGCCGGCGAGCGGCTTGCCGCCTTGCGTCACGCGCACCTTCGCGACCGCCTTCTCGCGGATCAGGTACTGCGCCTTGTCGGCCGTGACGCTGACCTGCAGCTCGTGCGCGGCCAGGCCGACCGAGAGCTTCGCGACGCCGAGCTTGAACGCCGGCTTGGCGAGATCGATCATCGCCGTCGGCGCCTGGTAGTCCTTGCCGTCGAAACGAAAGCTCTGCCACCACGAGAGCGGCTCCTGCCAGCCCCAGGTGAAGAACGAGTACCACCGCGTCGCGCGGATCCGGCCGCGCAAGACGAGGACGCTGACGTAGACGTTCGGACCCCAGGTCGGCTCGATCTTCAGCTCGACCGTCGGGTCATCGCCGCGCAAGGTCACGACCTGCGTCGCGATCACGCCTTCGCGCTCGACCGAGACCAGCGCCGTCGCCTCGCGGAACGGCATGCGCACCTGCAGGCGCGCCGTCTCGCCCGGCTCGTAGCGCTTCTTCTCGGGCAGGATATCGATGCGGTCGTCGTTGTCCTGCGCGAACCAGAGCTCGCCCTGCCTCGTGATCCAGACGCTCGCCGCCGCCGCCGCGGCATGGCCCTGCGCATCGCTGCCCTGGGCGATCAGCTCGACCTGGCCGGCGCTGTCGAGGCTCGCTTCGCAGGCGAGCAGGCCGCGGTCGTCGGTCGACCCCGAGCACAGGGCGCCGAGGTCCTTGACGTCGGTCCGGTTGTCGTAGGCATAGAAGCCGCCGACCAGGCGCTTGCGGGTCGTGATCACCTGGCTGACGCGGCCGCGCACCTCGACGCGCTGGCCCTTGATCGGCTTGCCCTGCGTGTCGAGGGCGACGACGCTGAACCTGGCGCTGCCGCGGTTGCTCGCCCAGCTGCCGGCCTTGACGCCGAGGACGAGCGCGCTCGGCCAGAGGTCGATCCGCGTCGCCGCCGTCTGGGTCTCGCCGTTCGGATCGTTGAACGTGATCTCGGCGTCGATCTGCGTCGGCCGCGTCGCCTTCGGCAGGTCCTTCAGCATGAACGTCGCGACGCCGTTGCGATCGCTCGTGAGCGCGACCTTGTCGGCGATCAGCTTGCCGTCGCGGCCGCCCGCTTCGCGCTCGCTCTCGTCGCTCTCGGGCGCCTCCGCCTCGGCCTGCTTCGGGTCGCGTGCCGGCTCGAAGCTGAACTCGTCGTAGCCGGCAAATCCCGGCGAGCGCGATTTCAGCAGCGCCGATGCGCGCAGCGGCGCCGACGCCATCGCGCCGCCGGAGAAGTAGCTCATCTGCACGTCGACGGCGACGCTCGACGCCGCGACCTGCGGCGCCTTCGGGCCGCTGACCCGCGCGTCGACGAGCGGCAGGCGGAACTCCTCGACGCGAAAGTTGCCGCTCGTCCAGGTGCGTTCGCGGCCGCCGTCTTCGCTGTCGCTCGCGGTCGCGCCGCCGGGCGCCGGATCGCGCGCGAGCACGACCTCGTAGACGCCGAGCTTGGCCGCGGGCGGGATGTTCCAGGTCGTCAGCGCGCTCCGGCCCGCGCCGCGCCAGGCCAGCGGCAGGACGATCTCCTGGCCGCTGCCCTGGTGCACGATCTTGACGCGCGTCGGCAGCCGCTCGGCCTTCGCCGGCGCCAGGCCGGACGAGGTCTCGACGCGGACGAAGTGCTTCATCGACACCGTCTCGCCGGCGCGAAAGAGCATCCGGTCGAAGACCGTCGAGGCGCGCAGCTCGGGCTCGGCGCTGCGCCCGGTCGGCACGTTGAAGCGCCACGGCTCGATCCCCTTCTGCCAGCCGCTGAAGACGAAGGCGACGTCGGTCGCGCCGCCCTTCGCGTCGGCGCTGCGCGCGGTGACGAAGTAGCCGCTGTCGGCGGCGCAGTGCTCGGGGTTCGGCGCGAGCACACGGGCGACGACGGCGAGCCCCTTGGCGTCGCTGCGGCCGCTCCAGAGCGGCTTGCCGTTGCAATCGTTGACGACGACGTCGGCGCCCGCCACCGGCTTGCCGCGGTCGAGCGTCGTCACCCAGACGACGCTGTTCTCGCCGCCGAGCTTGAAGTGGACGCCGAGGTTGGTGACGAGGACGCCGGTGCGCACGTACATCGGCGCGCGCTTGTCGAGCAGCGACTGGCCGAGGCGGAGCGACTCGATCTCGACGACGTGATAGCCCGGCTCGGCGAGCGGAATGCCGACCACCTCGAACGGCCGCGGGTCGGCGCCGGCGAGCTGCGGCAGCTCGAGCCGCGCCGCGCCCGGCTCCTTCGCGAGCAGCGACACCTCGCGCGTGCCGACGTAGCGCTCGACGCGCCGCTTGACGATCCGCCCCTTCGCGTTCTTCTCTTCGTCGACCGCGTACCAGTCGCGCTCGGGCAGGCCGAGCTCCTTCGCCGTCATCTGCGTCTCGTGGTACTTCTGCAGACGCGCATACCAGGCGAGGATGTCGGCATCGGTCTGCAGGCGCTTGACGCGCACCTGGCCGCTGCTCGCCGGTGCCGGGCTCGCGCCGGTGGTCGATGCGCTCGCGCCGCCAGAGGTCGGGCTCGCGCTAGCGCTCGGCGCGCGCAGGTCGCCCTGCACATGGCGCAGCGTCACCGGCAGCATCGCGTCGGCATTGCGCTCGACGATGCCGAACGGCGCCGCCGCGAACTTGGCGATCGGCGGCGCGCTTCCGGTCTGCGCCTTGAGCGGGAAGGCCGACGCATTGGCGAGCGGACGGCCGGCGTTGTCCCTGATCGTCGCCGGCATCTCGACCGTGAACGCCGCGTTCTCGGCGAGCGGCTTCGGGAAAGCGATCTCGCTCATCTCGCTCGCCTTCTCGTCCTTGTCGAACACCGGCGCGAGCGGCTCGCCCGCGGCCGGGCGCAGGCGCACCTGGGCGATGAGCTCGCGCGCGACCGGCGCGGTGAAGCGAACGACCATCGGCCGGATCGGCAGGCAGGGCGCGTTGGCGCGCTCGCGCTCGCAGCTGAAGTCGGCCGTGAAGGCGGCGCGCACGCTGTAGCGGAAGCGCTGCTCGACCGTGCTGACGACCTTCGGATTGCTCGCCGCGGCGATGCCCTTGCCCCACATCAGCCGCAGCGCCGCGCCGTTCGGCAACGGCCGCTCGCAACGCGCGACCAGAGTCCTCTCGGCCTGCGCCTTCTCGATGCGACGCGCCTTCAGGATCCGGGCGCGCAGATCGCCGCCGACGAGCTGGAGGGCGATGCGCTCGCCGATGCCCTCGACCTCGCACCAGGCGTTGGCGACGACGCTGGCTTCGACCGCCGGCCCGTTCAGGCGCAGCAGGAAGTGCTGGTCTTCCTCGATCTCGCCGCCGCCGCCCGGCTGCATCGAGACGACCGCCGGCCCGCCGGTCGAGAAGGCGAAGCGCGTCGTCCCGGTCAGCGCCGCCGCGCTCGCCGCGCTCGCCGGGGCGACGGCGACGCTTGCCGGCGCGACCTTCGGCGCCGGTTTCCATTCGCTGCGAACCGTCGCCGTGCAGCTTGCGCCGGGGCCGAGCGGCTCGCGGAAATCGTAGAGCCAGACGCGGTCGTTGGCCCAGCGACCGCTGCCCGACGGCACGCTGCCGGTGCAGGCGATCGTGACCGGATCGGCGAGACGCGGATCGCCGAACGCGACCACCGCGTCCGAGAATTTCACCGTGACCTGGCGCACCTGCGCGACCTCGCCCTGCGGCGTCACGGCGGCGATCGAGACCGCGCCGGCCGGACCCGCCGACCATGCCAGTGCGCCGAGCGTCAGCGCCCCGATCAGTCTCTTCATCACGCCCCCCGATGTGTGGCGCGAGTCTAAGAGCGGCCTGTGCGCGGCCTGCGAAGGCGCGGTGCGTTTTGCGCGAAGGAATCGAGGCGGGCGACACCTGTACCAAGCGCGGGCGCGAGACGCGCTCGCGCTCAGCGCGTCGCGTGCTGGTCGGCGAGGATCTGCTTCCTCTGCGCTTCGATCACGCGCAGGCGCGAATCGAGCACCGAGGCGTCGATGAAGTCGACCGGGCCGCCGCCGCGCGCGAGACGCTGGCCGGCGCGCAACCGGTCGGCGGCGCCGAGCAGGTCGCCGAGCGCATAGCGCGATTCGGCGTCGGCGCGGATCGAGCGCAGCGGCACGCCGAGCCGACCCCAGGTCTGGCCGAGGGCGCTCCAGGCGAGCGCGTCGTCGGGGTGGACCGCGACCCACGTCTGCAGCGCCGACGCGTTCGCCTTCAGACCGGCGTTGTCGGGCGCGACGGCCGGCGTCGCGATGAGCGCGATCTGGGCGTCGAGCAGCAGGGTCGGCCGCGAGCCGTCGGCGGCGTAGGCCTTCATCGCCTCGGCGGCGGGCGCCGGCGCGCCGCGGTCGAGCTGCGATTGCGCCTGCATCAGGACGATGGCGCGCTCGGCGCGCGCGCTGCTGTTCGGGCTGGCACGGACGATCGCGAGCGCGCCGGCGAGCGCCGCGTCGGCGCGCGCCCAGTCGCGCAGCAGACTCGACGCGAGGCCGCTCTCGCTCAGGGCGCGCAGCTTGTCGGCGGCGTTGCCGTCGCGGTCGGCGTCGCGCGCCTGCCAGCGGCGCAGCGCGTCGACACGCGTGTCCATGAGGACGCGGGCGCGCGCCTGCGCCACCGTGTGCTCGAGGACGCTGAGACGAGACGGCGCCGCCTCGGCGGCGGCAGCGGCGCCGCGCGGCGCCGTCGGCGCGATGCCGGCGCGCGCGCGCGCCTCGCCGATGCGCTCGACCGTGAGCGGGTGGGTGCGCAGGTACGGGAAGCCGCCGTAGTCGTTGAGGCGCACCGACATGTCCATCTTCTCGAACATCGCCGCCATGCCGCCGGGCGCGAAGCCCGCGGAGGTCATGACCTGGAAGCCGACCCGGTCGGCTTCGCGCTCGACGTCGCGCGAGAAGTTGAGCTGGCCCTGGATCGTCGCCGCCTGCGTGCCGGCGACGACGGCGCTCATCGCGTCGGGGCTGCTGCTGCGCGACGCCGCGAGCAGGCCGAGGACGAGCGCCGCGAGGCCGACCAGCGAGCGCTTCGAATCGCCCGTGATGCTGCGCGCGATGTGGCGCTGCGAGACGTGCGACATCTCGTGGGCGAGCACCGAGGCGAGCTCGTCGCGCGTCGTCGTGATCGCGATCAGGCCGAGGTGGACGCCGACGAATCCGCCCGGCAGCGCGAACGCGTTGACGCTCGGGTCGCGAACCAGGAACGGCTCCCAGGCGAAGCGCTGGTCGATGTCGGCGGTGATGTTGCCGAGCGAGCGCGACGCGGCGACGAGCGGCTGCCAGACGGTCTCGAGGTATTCGAGCAGGAGCGGATCGTCGATGTAGTCGGGATCGGCGTGGATCTCGCGCATGATCTCGTCGCCGAGCTTCCTCTCGGTGCCGACCGTGAACTCGGCCGAGTCGGTGTCGCCGAGCGCGGGCAGCTTGCTCTGCGCTGCCGCCCCCGGCCACGCACCGGGGCCGGCGAGCGCGAGCGAGCACGCCAGCATCGCCGCGACGACGCTGCGCCATGGACGCCGCGTCGCTTCGGCCTTCGGTGCAGGGGGACGGGGGTTCATGGGGCGAGTCGCTGCGAGCGGGGATCGGAGCGATGCCGGCCCGTCTCTTGCCTCGTATGATGCAACGGAAACATTTCCCTTTTGTAATCCCCATGTCCGCCCCCGATCCGAGCCCGCTCAGCCATTTCGACGCCGCCGGCCAGGCGCACATGGTCGACGTCGCCGAGAAGGCCGAGACCCATCGGCTCGCGCGCGCCGGCGGCGCGATCCGCATGCGCCCGGCGACGCTCGCGCTGGTCGAGTCGGGCACCGCCGCCAAGGGTGACGTGCTCGGCGTCGCCCGGATCGCGGCGATCCAGGGCGCGAAGCGGACCGCCGATCTGGTGCCGCTCTGCCACCCGATCGCGATCACCCGCATCGCGGTCGATTTCGAGATCGATCGCGCCGCCAGCGAAGTGCGCTGCACCGCCCGCGTCGAGACCGTGGGCCGCACCGGCGTCGAGATGGAGGCGCTGACCGCCGTCCAGATCGGCCTGCTGACGATCTACGACATGTGCAAGGCCGCCGACCGCGACATGGTGATCGGCGGCGTGCGCGTGCTCGAGAAGCGCGGCGGCAAGTCGGGCGACTGGGTCGCGGCGGCGTAGCCGGGTCGCGCGACTGCGCGTCGGGCGGGCGGGCTAGCGGAAGTCCTCGTAGCGAAGCGGGCGCGTCGGCGCCAGGCACTGGAACGGCGGCGTGCTCGTCGCGCTCGTCGATGGCGCACTTGCCACGCTCGACGGCCGCGCGCTCGCCGCCTTCGCACCGGGCTGCGCCGCAGCAGCCGCATCGCGAGCTGCCGCGCTCGCCGCCGCCGCCGTCGGCGCACACGCGGCGAAGAACTCGTCGGTCTGGTCGTTGTGGAACTCCTTCAGGCGCGCCGCCAGGTAGCGCGCCTTGTCGGTGTCCCCGTTCTCGTCGAGCGCCCTGGCCCACGCCATCATCAGCCGCGCGTCGAGCAGGTAGTGCGGCGCGCGCGCGAACGCCTCCATCACCTTGCCGGGATGCTCGGCGACAGTCGCGGCCGCGTAGTCGGCGTGGTGAGCGAAGAGGATGCTGCGGCGGCCGGCGGCGATCCGCTGTTCGAGCGGACCGGCGCCTGCCGGCGGCGCGAAGATCACCACCACGCGCATGTAGTCGTAGACCGCCAGCGTGCCGCCGAGGATGAGGAACATCGCGGCGAGGACGTACGGGCGCGTGACGTTGCCGTGCTCGTCGTCGCCGAGCGACGCGGCCGCGCCCGCTGCGGGCCGCTCGAGGCAGAGACCGAAGGCGAACGCGGCCGGCAGGAGGAAGTACGAATACCAGAGCGGGTACTCGAGCATGCTGTGCACGGCGACGAGGACGACGATGACGAAGGCGGCGCGCTGCACCGGATGGCCGCTGCCGGGCTGGCGCCCGTCCTCGATCGCGTTGCCGAGCGCTTTCCAGAGCGCATAGACGAGCAGCGCCACGACCAGAGCCGCCAGCGGC
>DASYKC010000202.1:0-17640 GCA_035995885.1 Caldimonas sp.
GGTGACCTCGGTGTTGCCGGCCGAGAACGCCTTGCCGAAGTCTTCGGCCTGCGGCATCTCGAGGTGGATCGGCGCGACCGAGGCCGCGCGCGCGGGCGCCGGCGGCGCTGCCGGCGCGACGGCTGGCGGCGGCGCCGCGACGAAATCCTCGACCCGGCCGCCGTGCGGCGCGGGCGCGGGCGCCGGCGCGGCGACGGCGGGGCGTTTCGCGGCGAGGTCGAGCGGCGCCGGCTGGGTCGGCGCGTTGTAGAACTCGGGCGCGCGGCGCTGCGTGCTGGCGTAGCCGTCGCCGACCATCTGCTGCTCGATCTCGTCGATCTTGGCCTTGACGCCGGCATCCTGGCGCACCGGCTGGTCGGAGATGCGCGGCTGCGAATCGTCGATCCGCGACGAGCCGCCGAGGGCGGCGAGCTGCTCGCCCGTGAGGCCCTCGCGGCGCACCTTGCGCAGCATGTCGAACTCGCGCTTGCGAACGAAGTCGTTGCGGCGCTTGCGCTCGATCATCGCCTTGAGCTCGCCCTTGGCGTAGTCGCTCTCGCGCGTTTCGTCGGTGGGAACGTCGAGCTCGGCCCATTCCGTCGCCGGGTTGGCCACGAACTTGACCACCTTGCGAAAGAAGCTCGTCGTGTCTTTGGGTTCCGCCATCGAGAGGTCCTGAGCGGAGCGGGCCGCCACCGGCTTCGAGCCGGACGGGCGCATGGGCCGGTGCCCGACGCCCGCGCGGCCTAGTCGCCGAACATCTTCTGCTTCAGCTCCCGCCGCTGCTGCGCTTCGAGCGACAGTGTAGCGGTGGGTCGGGCGATCAAGCGGCCCAGGCCGATGGGTTCGCCGGTTTCGTCACAAAAACCGTACTCGCCGGACTCGATGCGGCCGAGCGACTGGGAAATCTTCTTGAGAAGCTTCCGTTCGCGGTCGCGCGTGCGCAGCTCCAGGGCGTGCTCTTCCTCGATCGTCGCGCGGTCGGCCGGGTCGGGAACGATCGACGTGTCCTCGCGCAGGTGCTCGGTCGTCTCGCCGGCGTTGCTCAGCAGATCGTCCTTCAGGGCCTGCAGCTTCATGCGGAAGAACTCGAGCTGCTTCTCGTTCATGTACTCGGCCTCGGGCATCGCCAGCAGCTCGTCGTCGCTGAGGTCGCGTCCGGCCTTCGTCTTCCAGGCGTTGGCCAGCTTCGGATCGGCCTTGTGCGCTTGTCGCGGCGTGTCGTTCTCTTGTTTGTTCATCTGTCGGGTCGGGGGCCGCGGCGGCGCAAACCGGTCGGCAAATCGGGAAGTCGGCGGCGGCAGCGGCGTCTGCACCGGAGCGACGAAATACTTGGGAGTGCCCCGGCCCGGCTTGCGCGGCACGAAGCCGTTCGGCATGGCAAGGGGCGCTCCCGGCGTGAGGGTCGGCACCGGCACGGCAATCTTGCCGACAGCCGCGGCGCCCGGCGCCGTTTGCTTGGCCGGAGCCGCCGCCTTGCCGGCGGCGGCCGGCTTGGGCGCGGCGGCCAGCTTGGCGGCGACCGACGCCTTGGCGGGCGCAGCCGCCTTCTTTGCCACCGGCGCGGCACTGTGCGAAGCGCCGTGCTTGGGCGGTGCCGCCTTGGCGGGCGCGGCCTTCTTCGCTGCCGTCGCCTTGTTGGCGACGGGCTTCTTCGTCGCGACCGGCTTGTTGGCCGCGACCGCTTTCTTCTTGGCCGCCGGCACAGCCTTGCCCTTGGCGGCGCCGGCCCGCTGCGAGCCGGCCTTCTTGGCCGGCGGGCGGGCCCGCGCCGCGGGTGCGGCGACCTTCTTCGATGTCTTCTTGACGGCTAATTTCTTCACGGGTTCTCCTCGCAACGGCGGCGCGACCTTCTCTCGCAAGGCGCGTCGCGAAGGGCGCGACCGTTTCGACCGCCGCGGATTGTAGTCACGCCCCCGGCCGCTGCGACGGCCTTCGTCGCGCGACCTTCAGTGGCAGATTCCGGGCGGCTTGCCGGCCCGGCGTGGCTTCAGACCAGGCACTGCTCCAGGCCCTGCTTCAGGATGTCCTGCGGCAGGTCGATGCCGATGAAGACCATCTTGCTGCCCTTCTTCTCGCCGGCCGCCCATTTCGGCCCGAGGTCGCTGCCCATCAGCTGGTGCACGCCCTGGAAGATGACCTTGCGGTCCGAGCCCTCCATGTTCAGCACGCCCTTGTAGCGCAGCATCTTCGGCCCGTAGACCTGGACGATCGCGCCGAGGAAGTCCTCGAGCTTGCCGGCGTCGAAGGCCTTGTCGGCGCGGAAGACGAACGACTTCACGTCGTCGTCGTGGGCGTGGTGGTGCGGATGGTCGCAGTGCTCGCCGTGCTCGTGGTCATGGCCGTGATGATCGTGATCGTGGTCATGATCGTGCTCGTCGGCCTTCAGGAAATCGGGATCGATGTCGAGCTTGGCGTTGAGGTTGAAGCCCTTCAGGTCGAACACGTCCTTGATCGGCACCTCGCCGAAGTTCACCCGCGTCTGCGGCGCCCGCGGGTTCATGTGCTTGACGCGATGGATCAGCGCCTCGACCGTCCGGTCGTCGACGAGGTCGGTCTTGCTGAGGAAGATCTGGTCGGCGAAGCCGACCTGGCGGCGCGCCTCCTGGCGGTCGTCGAGCTGCTGGTCGCCGTGCTTGGCGTCGACCAGGGTGAGGATCGAGTCGAGCAGGTAGGTCTCGGCGATCTCGTCGTCCATGAAGAAGGTCTGCGCGACCGGGCCCGGGTCGGCCAGGCCGGTGGTCTCGATGACGACGCGGTCGAAATCGATCTCCCCCTTCCTCTTCTTCTCGGCCAGGTCGGCCAGGGTCGTGCGCAGGTCTTCGCGGATCGTGCAGCAGACGCAGCCGTTGTTGAGCTGGATGATCTGCTCCTTGGCGTCCTGGACGAGGATCTCGCTGTCGATGTTCTCCTCGCCGAACTCGTTCTCGATCACCGCAATCTTTTGGCCGTGCGCCTCTGTGAGCACTCGCTTCAGAAGCGTCGTCTTGCCCGAGCCGAGGAAGCCGGTGAGGATGGTGGCGGGGATGAGGCTCATGGACAGGTCACCTTTGGGTCAGGGGCGTGCGGCCGCAGGCGGGGCCGGGCGCGAGCGTGCCACATCGGGGCCGGGCACGCGTCTTTCAAGGTAGCAGACCTGTCAAGCGCCGGCCGATCCCCTTCGGGTAAGCTTCCCGGCTCCGCTCTTCGGCCGCTTCCTTCCGGCCGCGCTCGACTCCCATGTCCGAATTTTCCGCCGCCCGCGCCCCGCGAGGCGCCGACAAGGCCGCCGCGTCGGCGGAGAAGCGCCCGTTCTTCAAGAAACTCCTCGACCTCGTCGCGCCCGGGCCGGATTCGCGCGACCAGCTGATCGAGTCGCTCGCCGACGCCGAGCACAAGGAGCTGATCGAGCCCGAGTCGCGGATGATGCTCGAGGGCGTGATCCGCATGGCCGACATGACCGCCGGCGACGTCATGGTCGCGAGCCGCCACATGGACCTGCTCGACATCGACGCGCCGTTCGACGAGATGCTGCACGTCATCATCCACACGGGCCACTCGCGTTTCCCGGTGTTCGAGGAGCGGCGCGACAACGTCATCGGCATCCTGATGGCGAAGGACCTCCTGAAGCTGCAGCGCTCGCCCGACCTCAGCCTGCGCACGCTCCTGCGGCCGGCCTTCTACGTGCCCGAGTCGAAGGCGCTCAACGACCTGCTGCGCGACTTCCGCACCAACCGCAACCACATCGCCATCGTCATCGACGAGTTCGGCCACACCGCCGGCCTGCTGACGCTCGAAGACGTGCTCGAGGAGATCGTCGGCGAGATCGAGGACGAGTTCGACGAGAACGACGCCGAATCGAGCATCTACACGCTCGCCGACGGCAGCCAGCGCGTCGCCGGCGATGCGACGCTGGCGGCGGTCAACGAGGCGTTCGACGTGGTCCTGCCGACCGACGAGTTCGACACCATCGGCGGCCTGGTCGCGCACGAGCTCGGCCGCGTGCCGCGGCGCGGCGAGTCGGTGACGATCGGCGGCCTGGTCTTCTCGGTCATGTTGGCGCGCGGCGGCGCCGTGCGCTGGTTCAAGGTGACTCGCGCCGCCGAAGAGGCGCTCGGGTCCGACGGCGCTTGAGCGAGGTCGACGCCGTCGACGCCGCCGGCGTCGGCGTCGGCGCCTTCGGCTGGCTGCGCCACCCGGCGCTCGAGCTCGCCGTCGTCGCGGCGCTCGGCGCGCTGCAGACGATCGCCTTCGTCGACGGCGACCTCTGGCCGTTGCAGATGATCGCCGTCGCGCTGCTCGCCTGGGCCGTCGGCGGCGCGTCGCCGCGACGCGCCGCTGCGCTCGGCTTCGTCTTCGGCGTCGCCTGGCTCTGCGCCGGCACCTGGTGGCTCTACGTCAGCATGCATCGCTACGGCGACTTGGCGGGCTGGCTCGCCGCGCTCGCCGTCCTGGCGCTGTCGGCGTTTCTCTCGCTCTACCTCGCGGCGGCGATGGCGCTGGTCGCGCGCTGGCGGCCGCGCTCGCGCTGGCGCGCCGCGCTGCTCTTCGCCGCCGCCTGGCTCCTCGCCGAGCTCGCGCGCGCCGTCCTCCTGACCGGCTTTCCGTGGGTCGCGAGCGGCTACGCGCAGGTCGACTCGCCGCTCGCCGGCTTCGCGTCGTCGCTCGGCGTGTACGGCGTCGGCGCGCTCGCCGCCGGCCTCGCCGCCGGGTTCGGCTTCTCCGACCTGCGCCAGGCGCGCGGCTGGCTGGGTCCGGGCATCGCGCTCGCCCTCGCGCTCGTCGCCGGCGCCGTCCTCGGTCGCATCGACTACACGACGCCGACGCGGGCGCTGACGATCTCGCTGCTGCAGGGCAACGTGCCGCAGCAGGAGAAGTTCGAGCCGCAGTACGTCGAAGGCGGCCTCGCCGCCACCGCGGCGCAGCTGGCGGCGGCGCGCGGCGAGCTCGTCGTCGGCCCCGAGACCGTCATCCCGGTCCTGCTCGGCGAGCTCGACGACGCCTACTGGACGACGCTGGTCGCGCGCTTTCGCGTTCCCGGCCGGGCGGCGATCCTCGGCGTGCCGATGGGCGATCCCGAGCACGGCTACACCAACTCGGCGCTCGGCCTCTCGGCGGCCACGACGTCGATGCCGGGCGGCTACTACCGCTACGACAAGCACCACCTCGTTCCGTTCGGCGAGTTCGTCCCGACCGGCTTCCACTGGTTCACGCGGATGATGAACATCCCGCTCGGCGACTTCAACCGCGGCCCGCTGACGGCGCCGTCGTTCGACGTCGACGGCGAGCGCGTCGCGCCCAACATCTGCTACGAGGACCTGTTCGGCGAGGACCTCGCGGCGCGCTTCGTTCCCGAAGCGACGGCACCGACGATCCTCGCCAACCTGAGCAACATCGGCTGGTTCGGTAGGACGATCGCGATCGAGCAGCACCTGCGCATCTCGCGCATGCGCTCGCTCGAGCTGCAGCGGCCGATGATCCGCGCCACCAACACCGGCGCGACGGCGGTGATCGATCATCACGGCGCCGTCACCCACGCGCTGCCGCCGTTCAGCGTCGGCATTCTCGAGGGCACCGTCGAAGGCCGCCAGGGGCTGACGCCGTTCGCGTCGTGGGCGGGCCGCTTCGGTCTCTGGCCGCTGTGGGCGCTCGGCGTCGTGCTGCTGCTCGTCTCCCGACGTCGAGGCGGCGCCTAAAATCGTTCGATCGGCATCGCTGCAGCCGCAGCCGCCTGACCAGAAGGACGACCCGGGCGCGATGCTCTCGTTCCAGCAAATCATCCTGCGCCTGCAGTCCTACTGGGCCGACCACGGCTGCGCCTTGCTGCAGCCATACGACATGGAGGTCGGCGCCGGCACCAGCCACACCGCGACCTTCCTGCGCGCCCTCGGCCCCGAGCCGTGGAAGGCCGCGTACGTGCAGCCGAGCCGGAGGCCGAAGGACGGCCGCTACGGCGAGAACCCGAACCGCCTGCAGCACTACTACCAGTACCAGGTCGTGCTCAAGCCCGCGCCGGCGAACATCCTCGACCTCTACCTCGGCTCGCTCGAGGCGCTCGGCTTCGACCTCCAGGCGAACGACGTCCGCTTCGTCGAGGACGACTGGGAGAACCCGACGCTCGGCGCCTGGGGCCTCGGCTGGGAGGTCTGGCTGAACGGCATGGAGGTGACCCAGTTCACCTACTTCCAGCAGGTCGGCGGCATCGACTGCAAGCCGATCACCGGCGAGATCACCTACGGCCTCGAACGCCTGGCGATGTACCTGCAAGGCGTCGACAACGTCTACAAGCTGACGTGGACCGACGGCCTCAGCTACGGCGATGTCTATCACCAGAACGAGGTCGAGCAGAGCACCTACAACTTCGAGAAGAGCGACGTCGATTTCCTGCTCGCCGCCTTCGCCGCGCACGAGCGCCAGGCGACGGCGCTGATCGCCGAGTCGCTGGCGCTGCCCGCGTACGAGCAGGTGCTGAAGGCGGCGCACGGCTTCAACCTGCTCGACGCCCGCGGCGCGATCAGCGTCACCGAGCGCGCCGCCTACATCGGCCGCATCCGCGCGCTCGCGAAAGGCGTCGCGCAGAGCTACCTCGAGAGCCGGGCCCGGCTCGGCTTTCCGATGGCGCCGAAGGCCTGGGCCGACGAGGTCGCGGCGCAACTGGCGGCCAAGCGCGTCGGCGCCGACGCCAGGCAGCCGGCCTGATGGCGACGTCGCCGCCGCGGCCGCTGCTGGTCGAGCTGTTCGTCGAGGAGCTGCCGCCGAAGGCGCTGCCGAAGCTGGCGGCGGCGTTCGCGGAGGCCATCGCCGCCGGTCTGCACGCCGAGGCGCTGCTCGACGCCAACGCGAGCGTCACGCCGTACGCGACGCCGCGCCGACTCGCAGTCTTCATCGACGCGGTCGCCGGCCACGCCGCCGACCGCGCCGTGTCGCAGAAGCTCATGCCGGTCAGCATCGGCCTGACCGCGAGCGGCGAGGCGACGCCCGCGCTCGCCAAGAAGCTGGCGGCGCTCGGCGCCGACGCGAGCGTCTTGCCGCAGCTGCAGCGCCGCATGGACGGCAAGAGCGAGACGCTCTTCCTCAATACTGTCGCCGCGGGCGCCACGCTCGCGGAAGGCCTGCAGCGCGCTCTCGACCGCGCTCTCGCGCAGCTGCCGATCCCGAAGGTCATGCAATACCAGCTTGACGACGGCTGGACCAGCGTGAGCTTCGTCCGCCCGGCGCACGGCCTCGTCGCGCTGCACGGCGACGACGTCGTTCCGGTGCGCGCCCTCGGCCTCGACGCCGGCCGGACGACGCACGGCCACCGCTTCGAAGGGAGCCGCGCGCCGATCACGCTGCGCCAGGCGACGAGCTACGCGGCGCAGCTGCGCGACGAAGGCGCCGTGATCGCGAGCTTCGCCGAACGGCGCGCCGAGATCAGGCGCCAGCTCGATGCCGCGGCCGCCGCGGCGGAGCTCGCGCCGGTCGACGACGACGCGCTGCTCGACGAGGTCACCGCGCTGGTCGAGCTGCCCAACGTGCTGACCTGCCGCTTCGATCGCGAGTTCCTCACGGTGCCGCCCGAGTGCCTCGTCCTGACGATGAAGGCGAACCAGAAGTACTTCCCGCTCCTCGAGCGCGACGGCCGGCTCACCGATCGCTTCCTCGTCGTCAGCAACATCGCGCCGGCCGACCCGGCGCGCATCGTCGAGGGCAACGAGCGCGTCGTCCGGCCGCGCCTCGCCGACGCCAAGTTCTTCTACGACCAGGATCGCAGGCGCACGCTCGCGTCGCGCGTTCCCGGCCTCGACAAGGTCGTCTACCACGGCAAGCTCGGCAGCCAGGGCGATCGCGTCCGGCGCCTGCGCCGGATCGCGTCGTGGGTCGCCGGGCGAATCGGTGCCGACGTCGCACGGGCCGACCGCGCCGCGCTGCTCGCCAAGGCCGACCTGCTGACCGACATGGTCGGCGAGTTCCCCGAGCTGCAGGGAATCATGGGCGGTTACTACGCTGCGCACGACGGCGAGGCGGCCGACGTCGCCGCCGCGATCCGCGATCAATACGTGAACCGGCGCGGCGACGTCGACGCGAAAGCGATCAACCTCGTCGGCGAGGCGCTCCTGATCGCCGACCGCGCCGAGGCGCTCGTCGGCATCTGGGGCATCGGCCTGAAGCCGACCGGCGACAAGGACCCGTACGCGCTGCGCCGCCACGCGCTGACGCTGATCGATTCGTTCCAGCGCGTCGCCGGCGGCGCCCGGTCGCATCGGCTCGCCTTGCGCGAGCTGCTCGAGGAAGTCGCGTCGACCTTCGCCGTCGCGCTCGCGCCCGACGTCGTCGCCGAGGTCGAGTCGTTCGTCTACGAGCGCTATTTCCAGCAGCTCGCGGCGGTCCACGACACGCGCGCCGTCGACGCCGTGATCGGCCTTCGCCCGGCGCTCCATGACGTCGTCGGCCGCCTGCTCGCGGTGCGCGAGTTCCTCGCGCTGCCCGAGGCGCCGGCGCTGGCCGCGGCGAACAAGCGCGTCGGCAACATCCTGAAGAAGAGCGACGCGGCGCCGGCTTCGCTCGACCCGGCGCTGCTCGCCGAGCCGGCCGAGCATGCGCTCGCCGCCGCGCTCGCCGACATCGGCGCGCGCGCCGACCAGGCCAGCGCCGCAGGCGAGTACGCTCGCTCGCTCCGCCTCCTCGCCGGCCTCAAGCCGGCGGTCGACGCCTTCTTCGACACCGTCATGGTCAACGTCGAATCGCCCGCCCTGCGCGCCAACCGCCTCGCCCTGCTGGCGGCGCTGCGAACGACGATGAACCGCGTCGCCGACCTGGCGCGCCTGGCGGCGTGAGCGAGCGGCGATGAAGCTCGTCATCCTCGACCGCGACGGCACGATCAACGAGGATCGCGCCGACTACGTCAAGTCGCCCGCCGAGTGGGTGCCGATCCCCGGCTCGCTCGAGGCCATCGCCCGCCTCAACCACGCCGGCTGGCACACCGTCGTCGCGACCAACCAGTCGGGCCTGGCGCGCGGCCTCTTCGACATGGCGACCCTGAACGCAATCCACGCGCGCATGAACCGCGAGCTGGCCCAGCTCGGCGGCCGCATCGACGCCGTCTTCTTCTGCCCGCACGGCCCCGACGAGGGCTGCCCGTGCCGAAAGCCGCTGCCGGGCCTGTTCGCGACGATCGGCGAACGCTACGGCGTCGCCCTGCACGAGACCTACGTCGTCGGCGATTCGCTGCGCGACCTGCAGGCCGGCGTCGCCGCCGGCTGCGCGCCGCACCTCGTCCGCACCGGCAAGGGCGCGCAGCTCGACGCCGCGATGCTGCGCACGCTCGCCCAGGTCGCGCCGCACGCCGTCGTCCACGACGACCTCGCCGGGTTCGCGCAGCAGCTGATCCAGCGCGAGCGCCAGCAGCGCGGCGAGGCCGACGAGGCCGACTCGGTCTTCGTCAAGCTGTGATGGCGCGCGCCTTCACCGCGCTGCGCTCGGCGTTCTTCGTCCTCTTCCTGACGGTGACGGTCGCGCCGTGGGCGCTCGTCGGCCTGGTCTATTCGATCTTCGTTCGCGGCGAGCGCCTCTACTGGTACTTCGCCGGCTGGCTCCGCCTCTCGACCTGGGCCGCGCGCGTGATCTGCGGCGTTCGCGCCCGCGTCCACGGGCGCGAGAACCTGCCCGACACGTCGGTCATCCTGCTGCCCAAGCACCAGTCGACGTGGGAGACCTTCGCGTTCCCGACGCTGATGCCGCGGCCGCTCTGCTACGTCTTCAAGCGCGAGCTGCTCTACATCCCGTTCTTCGGCTGGGCGATGGCGCGCATGGACCTGATCCACATCGACCGCAGCAAGCGCGCCGAGGCGTGGTCCAAGGTCGCCGAGCAGGGCCGGCGCTACATGGCGCAGGGCAACTGGGTGATCATGTTCCCGGAAGGAACGCGCACGCCGCGCGGCGGTCAGGGAACCTACAAGGCCGGCGGCACGCGCCTCGCGGTCGAGACCGGCCGGCCGGTGGTGCCGATCGCCGTCACGTCGGCGCGCTGCTGGCCCAGGAAGAGCTTCCTGCTTCGTCCCGGCGTGATCGACATCTCGATCGGCGCGCCGATCGATCCCGCCGGGCGCACGGCGGAGTCGCTGATGCGCGAGGTCGAAGCGTGGATCGAAGCCGAGATGCGGCGCCTCGACCCGGAGGCGTATCGATGAGGTCGGGCTTCGTGCGCGGCTTGCGCCGAATCGTCGATTCGCTCCAGCTCGGCCTCTTCGACGAAGCGGCGCCCGCGCCCGCCGCTCCGGCTCCGGCGTCCGCCGACCCGGCGCCGGCGGACCCGCTCCTGCGCCATCCGCAGGCGACGCGCGAGCTCGCGCTGGCCGGCGAGCGGATTGCCTTTCATCTCGCGCGCGTGCGGCGCAGGAGCATCGGCTTCGTCGTCGACGCCAACGGCTTGATGGTGCGCGCGCCGAAGTGGATCGCCCTGCGCGACATCGACGCCGCGGTGCGCGAGAAGCAGGGCTGGATCCTGGCGCGCCTGGCCGAGCAGCGCGAGCGTGCGGCGCGGCTGGCGGCGAGCCGGATCGTCTGGCGCGACGGCGCCGAGGTCGACTACCTCGGCCGGCCGCTGACGATCGTCATCGACGCGCACGGCGAGCTCGGTGCCGGCGCGACCGCGCTCGTCGCGTCGGCGTCGCCGGGCGATGCGGTGCTGCCGCCGCGCCTGGTCGTCGCCTTGCCGGGCGACGCCGGCGAAGAGCGCATCCGCGATGCGGTCCAGAGCTGGCTGCAGCGCGAGGCGCGCCGCGTCTTCGCCGAGCGCGCCGCCCACTTCGCGGCGCTGCTCGGCGTTCGCGTCAAGCGGCTCTCGCTGTCGTCGGCGGCGACGCGCTGGGGCAGCGCCAACGCCAACGGCTCGGTCCGCCTGCACTGGCGCCTGATCCAGCATCCGCTGGCGACGATCGACTATGTCGTCGCCCACGAGCTCGCGCACCTGCGCGAGATGAACCACAGCGCGCGCTTCTGGGAGGTCGTGCGCTCGGTCGTCCCCGACTACGAGCAGGCGCGCGCGCGCCTGCGCCAGGAAGGCCGCGCCGAAGTCTGACCGAGGCGCCGCTCAGACCGTCGCGAAGCGGATCACGCCGTCGGCGCCGATGGTTCGCTCGAGCTTGCCCCGGTACCAGAGCACGTGCAGGTGGGCGAGCGATTCGCCCATCGCGAAGGTCATCTGGTGCAGGTCGAGCGGGCGCTTGAACAGCACCGGGACGAGGTCGAACGCGCTCTGCGGCGCTTCCGCGCAGGCGACCAGCGTCTCGGCGAAGCGATCGGCGTGGTGCGCCTGCAGCTGGTCGATGCGCGTGTGCAGGCCCTTGAACGGCAGGCCGTGCGAGGGCAGGACGAGGACGCCGGCGTCGATCGCGCGCATGCGCTCGATTGAGTCGAGGTAGAGCGTCAGCGAATCGGCCTCGGGCTCGACGTCGACGACGCTGACGTTGGTCGAGATGCGCGGCAGCACCATGTCGCCGCTGATCAGGACGCTCGCGCTCTCGCAGTGGAACGCCATGTGCTCGGGCGCGTGGCCGTAGCCGACGTGGCAGGTCCAGTCGGCGCGCGCCGTGCTGCTACCGGTCGTGAACGTGCCGCGGTCGAGCAGGCGCCGGTAGGCCGCCGGCACCGCCGGCACGAGATTGCGGTAGTAGTTGGTGCGCGACGCGACCTGGTCGACCGCGCCCGGGTCGCGCGCCATGCCGTGCACCGCCATGAAGGCGGCCGAGAGCGGCCCGCCGAAGCCGGCGCTCGCCGTGCTCGCCATGCGGGCGATGCCGAAGTCGGTGGCGCTGATCCAGAGGCGCACGTTCCAGCGCTCGCACAGCCAGTTCGCCGAGCCGATGTGATCCGGGTGCATGTGGGTGACGATGACGCGCAGCACCGGCAGGCCGTCGAGGCCGGTCGCGAACAGCTCCTCCCACGCCGCGTGCGTCGCTGCGTTGTCGATGCCGCAGTCGACGATGCTCCAGCCTTCGCGCGCCGCCGTGCCGCCTTCGCCCGGCAGCGAGTCGCGCAGCAGCCAGACGTTGATGTGGTTGAGCGCGAACGGCAGCGCCATGCGCGCCCAGCGCACGCCGGGCGCGACCTCGATTGCGCGCCCCGCTTCGGGGATCGCGGTGCCGAGGCAGTAGTCGAGCTGGGCTTCCAGAGCGTTCATTCGTCTTGCCTTCGCCTTACACTTTCTGCACTTTACGTAAACGTCAACTTCGAGTTTAGTTCGTCATGCCCCGCGCCGTCGCCACACGCCCTTTGCGCGGCCGCACCGAGCCGGCCGCCGAGGCGGCCTCGACCTTCTCGATCGGCGAGCTCGCGCACGAGTTCGGCCTGACGACCCGGGCGATCCGCTTCTACGAGGATTGCGGCCTGCTTGCGCCACAGCGCGCCGGCCGCAACCGCGTCTACACCGTGCGCGACCGGGCCCGGCTCACGCTCACCCTGCGCGGCAAGCGGCTCGGCCTGAAGCTCGCCGAGGTCAAGGCCCTGGTCGACATGTACGAGAGCCGGCGCGACACCGACGCGCAGCTGCGCCGTTTCCTCGACGTGCTGGCGCGTCACCGCGCCCAGCTCGAGGCGCGCCTCGGCGAGCTGCGCACGACGCTCGACGAGGTGCTCGCCCAGGAAGCGTCGGCGAAGCAGATCCTGCGCAAGCGAGCGAAGGCATGACCGCGGCTCCGGTATTCCCGGCCGCGCTCACCGACTCGCGCGCGTTCGCGATCGCGCGGGCGATGCTCGACGGCTTTGATCGCCACTACCGGCTCTTTCGCCAGGCGAGCGCCGAGGCGAAGGCGCGCTTCGAGGCGGCCGACTGGCACGGCCAGCAGCAGGCGCAGGCGCAGCGGATCGCCTACTACGAGACGCGCGTCGCCGAGGCGACCGAGCGGCTGCAGAACGAGTTCCAGGCGGCGACGCTGCCGATGGAGGTCTGGCAGCAGGTCAAGCTCCATTACATCGGCTTGCTCATCAACCACTACCAGCCCGAGCTCGCCGAGACTTTCTTCAACTCGGTGACGACCAAGATCCTGCACCGCAGCTATTTCCACAACGACTTCATCTTCGTCCGCTCGGCCGTCTCCACCGACCACCTCGAGAACGACGAGCCGGCGGCGCTGCCGACCTACCGCGCCTACTACCCGACGCGGGCGACGCTGCGCGAGACCTGGCACCGCGTCGTCACCAACTTCCAGCTCGCACGCGAGTTCGACGACCTCGACCGCGACGTCGACGACGTGATAGCGTCGGTCGAGGCCCAGCTCGGCGAGTTCCGGATGCGCGCCAACTTCCAGGTCCAGGTGCTGTCGTCGCTCTTCTTCCGCAACAAGGGCGCTTACGTCGTCGGCAAGATCATCAACGGCTTCAACGAGACGCCGTTCGCGCTGCCGATCCTGCACGGCGCCAAGGGGCTGGTCGTCGACGCGGCGCTGTTCGGCGAGGACGACCTGCAGCTCGTCTTCAGCTTCGCGCGCGCCTACTTCATGGTGGCGATGGAGGTGCCGTCGGCGTACGTGCAGTTCCTGCGCTCGCTGATGCCGCGAAAGCCGCGCTCCGAGCTCTACAGCGCGCTCGGCCTGCAGAAGCAGGGCAAGAGCCTCTTCTACCGCGACCTGCTGATGCACATGCGCCACTCGTCGGACACCTTCCGCATCGCGCCCGGCATCAAGGGCATGGTCATGCTGGTGTTCGACCTGCCGAGCTTTCCCTACGTCTTCAAGGTCATCAAGGATTTCTATCCGGTGCAGAAGGAGACGACGCGCGAGCTGATCAAGGGCAAGTACCTGCTCGTCAAGCAGCACGACCGCGTCGGCCGCATGGCCGACACGCTCGAATACAGCGACGTCGCCTTCCCGAAGGCCCGCTTCGACGACGAGCTGGTCGCCGAGCTGCGCCATTTCTGCGCCAGCCTGGTCGAGGAGGAGGGCGACGCGCTCGTCATCCGCCACTGCTACATCGAGCGGCGCATGATCCCGCTCAACATCTACCTGCGCGATGCGACGCCGGCGCAGATCGAGGCGGTCGTGATCGAGTACGGCAACGCGATCAAGGACCTGGTCCGCGCCAACATCTTTCCCGGCGACATGCTGTTGAAGAATTTCGGCGTGACGCGCCACGGCAAGGTCGTCTTCTACGACTACGACGAGATCGAATACCTCACCGACTGCACCTTCCGCAAGGTGCCCGAGGCGCGCAACGAGGAAGAGGAGATGTCGGGCGAGGTCTGGTACCGCGTCGGCCCGAAGGACGTCTTCCCCGAGACCTTCGCGCCGTTCCTGCTCGGCGATCCGGTCGTCCGCGAGGTCTTCATGAAGCACCACGGCGACCTCCTCGACGCCGCCTTCTGGCAAGGCCACAGGGAAGAAATCCTGGCCGGCTACGTGCATGATGTCTTCCCTTACGAAGCGCAGAAGCGCTTCGAGACGCGGCGTGCCGCGATCGCCGCGGCGCCGACCGCCGCCTGAACTTTCGAAAGGAGCTCACCATGGTCGATTCCATCGTCATCGTCTCCGCCGCGCGCACGCCGATCGGCGGCCTGCTCGGCGACTTCAGCGCGCTCGCCGCGCACCAGCTCGGCAGCGTCGCGATCAAGGCCGCGGTCGAGCGCGCCGGCATCACCGGCGACGCCGTCGACGAGGTGCTGATGGGCAACTGCCTGATGGCCGGCCAGGGCCAGGCGCCGGCGCGCCAGGCCGCGCTCGGCGCCGGCCTGCCGCAATCGGCCGGCGCCGTGACGCTGTCGAAGATGTGCGGCTCGGGGATGCGGGCGATGATGTTCGCCAACGACATGCTGAAGGCGGAGAGCGCCGAGATCGTCGTCGCCGGCGGCATGGAGAGCATGACCAACGCGCCGCACCTGACGTTCGCGCGAAAGGGCATCCGCTACGGCGCGGCGCAGCTGTACGACCACATGGCGATCGACGGCCTCGAGGACGCCTACGACCGAGGCCGGGCGATGGGCACCTTCGCCGAGGACTGCGTCGCCAAGTACGCGTTCACGCGCGAGGCGATGGACCAGTTCGCGATGGATTCGACCCAGCGCTCGAAGAAGGCCAACGAGGACGGCAGCTTCGCCTGGGAGATGGCGCCGGTCGGCGTTCCCGGCAAGGCCGGCGAGACCGTGGTCAAGCTCGACGAGCAGCCGTTCAAGGCCAAGCTCGACAAGATCCCGGGCCTGAAGCCGGCCTTCAAGAAGGACGGCACGATCACCGCCGCGACCTCGTCGAGCATCTCCGACGGCGCCGCCGCGCTGGTGCTGATGCGCGAGTCGACGGCGGCGCGCCTCGGCGTCAAGCCGATCGCGCGCATCGTCGGCCACAGCGTCCACGCGCAGGCGCCGAACTGGTTCACGACCGCGCCGGTCGGCGCGATCCAGAAGCTCCTGAAGCGCACCGGCTGGAACGTCAAGGACGTCGACCTCTGGGAAGTCAACGAGGCGTTCGCCGCGGTGACGATGGCGGCGATGACCGAGTTCAAGCTGGCGCACGAGATCGTCAACGTCAACGGCGGCGCGGTCGCGCTCGGCCACCCGATCGGCGCGAGCGGCGCGCGCATCGTCGTCACGCTGCTCGGCGCGCTGAAGAAGAACGGCAAGAAGAAGGGCGTCGCCGCGCTCTGCATCGGCGGCGGCGAGGCGACGGCGCTCGCGGTCGAGATGCTCTAGTCGAGCGAGCCGAAGCACGCATGCTCGGAACCCATTCGCTCGGCGTGTTCGCGGCGACGGTCTTCGTCGTCAACGCGACGCCGGGCGTCGACATGATGTTCGTGCTCGCGCGGACGCTCCGCCACGGCGCCAGCGGCGGCATCGCCGCGTCGCTCGGCGTCGCCGCCGGCTGCATCGTCCACACGCTGGTCGCGGCGTTCGGGCTGGCGGCGCTGCTGGCGGCGTCGGGCACCGCGTTCGCGGTCGTCAAATGGGCCGGCGCGGCCTACCTGCTCTGGCTCGCGATCGGCATGCTGCGGGCGAGTGCGTCGGCGGGTGGCACCCGCGCCGACGGCGACGCGAACGGTGCGCCCGCGGTCGAGCGCGGCGCCGGCGCGAGCCTGGTGCGACTGTTCCGCCAGGGCATGCTGACCAACGTCCTCAATCCGAAGATCGCGATCTTCTTCCTCGCCCTGCTGCCGCAGTTCATCGACGCCGGCGCGGCCGAGAAGCTGCTCGCCTTCCTCTTTCTCGGCACCTGGTTCGTGGTTCAGGGCGCGCTCTTCCTCGTCGCCTTCGTGCTGCTCGTCGCGCCGCTTCGGCGCTGGCGCGCGAGCCCGGCGTGGCGGCGCGGCCTCAACGCGGCCGGCGCCGGCATCTTCGTCTGGCTGGCGGCGCGCCTGGCGCTGGTCGAGCGGACGTGAGCGCGCGGCCGGTGCCGGCATCGCCGCTCGCCGAGATCGGCGAGACCTTCAGCCAGCGCGCGCGCTTCAGCGACGACGAGATCCGCGCCTTCGCGACCTCGGTGCACGACCACAACCCGCTGCACCACGACGTCGCCGCCGCGCGCGCTGCAGGCTATCGCGGCCTGATCGCCTCGGGAACGCAGCTCGGCAGCGTCTTCATGGCGATGACGGCGACGCATTTCGCCAAGCCGACCGGCGACGGCCGGCCGCGCCTCGGCCTCGGCATGGGCTTCGAGCTGCGCTTCCGCGCACCGGTGTACGCGGGCGAGGACATCGAGCTGCGCTGGACCGTGACCGGTGCCGAGTGGAAGGAAAGCCTCGCCGGCTGGATCACGCGCCTCGAAGGCGAGGCGCGATCGGCCGATCGCCTGCTGCTGAGCGGCACCGGCACGCTCCTGATCCGCGCCCCGGCAGGAAGGCAGGCGCGATGATCCTGAGCGACGATCACGTCGCCGTGCAGGACGCGGTGCGCGGCTACGTGCGCGACCGGATCGCGCCGAACGCGGCGCAATGGGACCGCGACAGCCACTTCCCGAAGGCCGAGCTGCAAGGCCTCGCCGCGCTCGGCTGCTACGGCGTCGCGGTGCCGACCGAGCACGAGGGCGCCGGCCTCGACTACCTCGCGCTCGCCGTCATCCTCGAGGAGATCGCCGCCGGCGACGGCGCGACCTCGACGATCGTCAGCGTCAACAACTGCCCAGTCTGCTCGATCCTGATGGCGTGGGCGAACGACGCGCAGAAGCAAGAGTGGCTGAAGCCGCTCGCGCGCGGCGCCATGCTCGGCGCGTTCTGCCTGACCGAGCCGCACGTCGGCTCCGAGGCCGGCGGGCTGAAGACGAGCGCGGTCCGCGATGGCGGCGCCTGGGTCCTCAACGGCGTCAAGCAGTTCATCACCAGCGGCAAGAACGGCGATGTCGCGATCGTCATGGCCGTGACCGACAAGGCGGCCGGCAAGAAGGGCATCAGCGCCTTCATGGTGCCGACTTCCACCCCGGGCTACGCGGTGGCGCGCGTCGAGGACAAGCTCGGCCAGCATGCCAGCGACACCGCGCAGATCGTCTTCGACAACTGCCGGGTGCCGGCCGGCAACCGCCTGGGCGAAGAAGGCATGGGCCTGAAGATCGCGCTGTCGGGACTGGAAGGCGGGCGCATCGGCATCGCGTCGCAATCGGTGGGCATGGCGCGCGCCGCGTTCGAGGCGGCGCTGGCCTATTCGAAGGATCGCGTCGCGTTCCAGAAGCCGATCTTCGAGCACCAGGCGATCCAGTTCAAGCTGGCCGACATGGCCACGCAGATCGAGGC
>DASYKC010000203.1:0-1678 GCA_035995885.1 Caldimonas sp.
CGCGCTTGTCGTTCGAGGCGAAGCTGCGCGAGACCCCGCGCACGGTGAGGAACGCCTCGCCGCTCATCGCCCGAGCTGCGCCCATGGATAGAGGCGCCGGTTGAGCGCCTTGAACAGCACGTCGCTGACGAGCCCGATCACGCCGATCACGATGATCCCGAAGATGATCTGGTCGGTCGCGAGCAGCGCCTGGCTGTCGGTGATCATGTGGCCGATGCCGCGCGAGGCGCCGATCAGCTCCGCGACGATCACATAGGTCCAGGCCCAGCCGAGCACCATCCGCAGGATCTCCGCGATCTCGGGCGCAGCGCCGGGGAGCAGCACGCGGCGGATCAGGCCGCGGTCATCGACGCCGAGCGTGTACGCGGCCTCGACCAGGTCGCGCCGCGTGTTGCCGACGATCACCGCCACCATCAGCACGAGCTGGAAGAAGCTGCCGATGAAGATCAGCGAGAGCTTCTGCGCCTCGCCGATGCCGGCCCACAGGATCAGCAGCGGGATGAACGCGCTCGCCGGCAGGTAGCGCGCGAAGCTCACGAACGGCTCGAAGAACGCCTCGATCGGCTTGTACGCGCCCATCGCCACGCCGAGCGGCAGCGCCAGCACGGCGGCGATGGCGAAGCCGCCGAAGACGCGCCAGACGGTCCAGCCGATGTCCCAGCCGAAGCCCTGCGTCGTCAGCAGCAGCCAGCCCGAGCGGACCATCATCAGCGGGTCGGCGAGGAAGGTCTTCGAGACGAAGCCGCCGAAGGTCGCGAGCGACCAGCCGGCGACGAAGACGCAGAAGAAGGCGATGCCGAGCGCGAGGCGCGCCCCCGGCGCGACCGGCGTCAGCGGCCTCATGGCGATGTCGTCGTCGATGCGCCGGCGGTCCCGACGCCGGCGCCTTCGCTCACTTGATGAACTGCGTGTCGGCGAGCTTGGTCATGTCGGGCATCGACTTGATGATGCCGGCCTCCATCAGCACGTCGGCCGCTTCCTTGCTGAACTGCGCGTGCTCGCCGGAGAAGAACTTCTGGTTGGCGGCGCGGTCCTGCCAGCGCAGGTACTTCTGGCTGCCCTCGAAGGCGTCGCCGGTCTGCTTGACGTCGGCGCCCATGATCTCGAAGCTCTTCTTCGGCTCGGCCTTGATCATGTCGACGGCGTCGAAGTAGGCGTCGGCGAGCGCCTTCGCGGCCTTCGGGTTCTCGGCCAGGAACTTCGGCGTGCAGCCGAAGGTGTCCATCACCATCGGATAGTCGAGCGTCGTCGCGATGATCTTGCCGGCCTCGGGCTTGGCGCGCACGGCCGAGAGGTAGGGCTCGTAGGTCATCGCCGCGTCGATGCCCTCGGTGCCGGCGATGATCGCGTTGGCGGCCGGCTGCGGCTCGAGGTTGACGACCTTCACGTCCTTCGGCGACATGCCGTTCTTCTTCAGCATCCAGGCGAGCGCGAAGTAGGGCGACGTGCCCGGCGGGCTGGCGGCGACGGTCTTGCCTTTCAGGTCGCTGATCTTGGCGATGCCCGGCTTCACGACCATGCCGTCGGCGCCGTAGCTCTTGTCGAGCTGGAAGATCTGCGTCGTCGCGACGCCGGCGGCGTTCCAGCCGATCCAGGTCTCGACCGTCGTCGCCGCGCACTGCACGTCGCCCGAGGCGATCGCGAGGTGGCGGTCCTTCTGCGGGATCTTCTTGATCGT
>DASYKC010000204.1:0-51857 GCA_035995885.1 Caldimonas sp.
CACCGTCAACACCCCGGAAGCGGCGGCCGCCGTGCCCTACATCCGCGAGCAGCTCGATCGCATGGGCATCGACGTGCCGCTGATCGGCGACTTCCACTACAACGGCCATCGCCTGCTCACCGATTTCCCGGCGTGCGCCGAGGCGCTCTCGAAGTACCGCATCAACCCCGGCAACGTCGGCAAGGGCGAGAAGCACGATCGCCAGTTCGCGCAGATGGTCGAGGCCGCGGCGCGCTACGACAAGGCGGTGCGCATCGGCGTCAACTGGGGCAGCCTCGACCAGGAGCTTCTCACCGAGCTGATGGACGAGAACGCGCGCCTGGCCGAGCCCCAACCGCCGCAGCAGATCATGTACCGGGCGATCATCGTCTCGGCGCTCGAGTCGGCGCGGCGCGCCGAGGAGATCGGCCTGGCGCCCGAGCAGATCATCCTGTCGTGCAAGATGTCGGGCGTCCAGGACCTGATCAGCGTCTACCGCGCCCTCGCGCGGCGCTGCGACTATCCGCTCCACCTCGGCTTGACCGAGGCCGGCATGGGCACCAAGGGAACGGTCGCGTCGACGACGGCGCTCGCCGTGCTGCTGCAGGAAGGCATCGGCGACACGATCAGGGTCTCGCTGACGCCGCAGCCGGGCGAGGCGCGAACGCAGGAGGTCGTGATCGCGCTCGAGATCCTGCAATCGCTCGGCCTGCGCGCGTTCAACCCGAGCGTCACCGCGTGCCCCGGCTGCGGCCGGACGACGAGCACGACCTTCCAGGAGCTCGCCAAGCAGATCGACGACTACCTGCGCGCGCAGATGGCGGTCTGGAAGACGCGCTATCCCGGCGTCGAGAAGATGAAGGTCGCGGTCATGGGCTGCATCGTCAACGGCCCGGGCGAGAGCAAGCACGCCGACATCGGCATCAGCCTGCCCGGCAACGGCGAAGCGCCGGCGGCACCGGTGTTCATCGACGGCGTCAGGGCGCTGACCTTGCGCGGCGACAACATCGCCAACGAGTTCCACGCGCTGGTCGAGAGCTACATCGAGAAGCGCTTCGGCTCGACCACCGTCGCATGACGGCCGGCACGGCGCCATCGGAGCAATGCAGCTCATGAGCGACAGCCTGCGCGCCGTCAAGGGCATGAACGACATCCTGCCGCCGGAATCGGCGCGCTGGGAGTGGTTCGAGGACAAGGTGCGGGCGCTGATGCGCCGCTACGGCTACGCCAACGTGCGCACGCCGATCGTCGAGCCGACGGCCCTCTTCGTGCGCGGCATCGGTGAATCGACCGACATCGTCGAGAAGGAGATGTATTCCTTCGAGGACGCGATGAACGGCGATCGACTGACGCTGCGTCCCGAGGCGACCGCCGGCATCGTCCGGGCGATGATCGAGCACAACGCGCTCTACAACGGGCCGCTTCGCGTCTGGAGCGAGGTCGCCGTGTTCCGCCACGAGCGGCCGCAGAAGGGCCGCTATCGGCAGTTCCACCAGATCGACGTCGAAGCGCTCGGCCACTCGGGTCCCGACGTCGACGCCGAGCAGATCCTGATGTGCCGGACGCTGCTGCGCGACCTCGGCCTCGACCTCGGCGAGGACGTCCGCCTCGAGCTCAACAGCCTCGGCCAGCCGGGCGAGCGGAGCGCCCATCGCGCGGCGCTGATCGGCCATCTCGAGAAGCACGTCGATGCGCTCGACGACGACTCGCGCCGGCGCCTGCACAGCAACCCGCTGCGCGTCCTCGACAGCAAGAACCCGGCGCTGCAGTCGATCATCGAGGGCGCGCCGCGGCTGATGGAATTCCTCGGCGCCGATTCGCTCGCCCACTTCGACGCGGTGCGGCGCGTCCTCGACGCCGCCGGCCTCGACTACCGCGTCAACCCGCGCCTCGTGCGCGGCCTCGACTACTACAACCTCACCGTCTTCGAGTGGGTCACCGATCGCCTCGGTGCGCAGGGAACGGTCTGCGGCGGCGGCCGCTACGACGGCCTGTTCGAGCAACTCGGCGGCAAGCGAACGCCTGCGGTCGGCTGGGGCATGGGCATCGAGCGCATGCTGCTGTTGCTCGAAGCGGTCGGCGTCGCCATTCCGGCCGATGCGGTCGACGCCTACGCGATCGTTCCCGGTCCCGAGGCGCTGGTGCCGGCGATGACGGCGTGCGAGGCGCTGCGCGCCGCCGGCGTGTCGGTGCTCATGCATGCCGCTGCCGGCGACGGTCCCGCCAGCATGAAGTCGCAGTTCAAGAAGGCCGATGCGAGCGGTGCGCGCTACGCCCTCGTCTTCGGCGCCGACGAGCTGGCGCGCGGCGAGGTGGCGGTGAAGTCGCTGCGCGACCCGGCCACGCCGCAGCGCAGCGTCGCCCTCGCCGACGTCGCTGCGTGGGCTCGGACCCTCACCGCATAATCCCCGGTTTGCCCGCTCCCGCTTGTCGCTTCGAGCGCTCTCTGCATTTGCCATGGCCACCCATCTCGACCTCGAAGAGCAGGAACAGCTCGATCAGCTGAAAGCGTTCTGGAAGCAGTACGGCAACCTCGTCACCTGGGTGCTCGTCCTCGTCCTCGGCGCCTTCGCGGCCTGGAACGGCTGGAACCTCTATCAGCGCGACCAGGGCGCAAAGGCCGGCTCGCTCTACGACGAGCTCGATCGAGCGGCGCAGGAGGGCGACAGCGATCGGGCGACGCGGATCTTCGCCGACATGAAGGACCGCTATCCGCGCGCGGCCTTCACCCAGCAGGCCGGCCTCGTCGCCGCCCGCGTCGCCGCCGAGAAGGGCCAGTACGACAGCGCGATCGCCAGCCTCGGCTGGGTCGCCGACAAGGCGGGCGAGGACGGCTACCGCTCGATCGCGCGCCTGCGCCTGGCCGGCCTCCTGCTCGACACCAAGAAATACGAAGAGGCGCTCAAGCAGCTCGACGGCGTCGATGCGCCCGAGTTCGCGGCGCTGGCTGCCGACCGCCGCGGCGACATCCTCCTGACGCAGGGCAAGAGCTCCGAGGCGCAAGCGGCCTACCTCAAGGCGTGGACGGCGATGGATCCGAAGATCGACTATCGCCACCTCGTCGAGGCCAAGCTCAACCTGCTCGGCGTGCAGCCGGCGGCGAGCGCTGCGAGCGGCGTCGAGGCGGCGAAGTGACGCCGGCGCTGCAGCAGCGCGGCGCGGTCACGCGCGCGTCATCGGCGCTGCTTGCGGCGATCGCCGCCGGCCTGCTCGCCGGCTGCTCGATGTTCGGTTCGCTGTTCGGCGCGGACAAGCCCAAGCCGAAGGAGCTCGAGCCGATCGTCGCGCCGATCACGGTCCGCCCGGTCTGGAACCAGCACATCGGCGCGGCCCAGTTTCCGCTCACCGTCGCCGTCAACGGCAACGTGCTGACGCTGGCCGCCGGCGACGGCAACGTCGTCGCCGTCGAGGCCGACAGCGGCAAGGCGCTCTGGCGCGCCAGCATCGGCGCCAAGATCTCGGCCGGTGTCGGCAGCGACGGCAGCGTCGCCGCCGTCGTCACGCGCGACGGCGAGCTGGTCGTGCTTGAAGCCGGGCGGATCAAGTGGAAGAAGTCGGTCGGCGTTCGCGTCGCGACGGCGCCGCTTGTCGCCGGCGGCCGCATCTTCGTGCTCGGCGTCGACCGCACGGTGCAGGCCTTCGACGCCAGCGACGGCATCCGGCTCTGGCAGGTGCAGCGTCCCGGCGACGCGCTGACGCTCTCGCACACCGGCGTCATCGCCGCCTTCAAGAACACCCTCGTCGTCGGCCAGGGGCCGCGCATGGCCGGCATCGATCCGGTCGCGGCGACGCTGCGCTGGGAAGCGCCGCTCGGCTCGCCTCGCGGCGCCAACGAAGTCGAGCGGCTCGCCGACCTCATCGGCCCGGTGGTGCGCAGCGGCGACCTGCTCTGCGCCCGCTCGTTCCAGGCGGCGGTCGGCTGCGTCGATGCCCAGCTCGGCAACCTCGCCTGGGCCAAGAACGTCGGCGGCACCGACGCGATCGCCGGCGACGGCGAGCTGCTGTTCGGCGCCGACGCGTCTGATCGCCTGAGCGCGTGGCGCACGCCGACCGGCGACGTCGCCTGGACCTCGGAAGCGCTCATGTTCCGCGGCCTCGGCGCGCCGGCGACGATCGGCGCCTCGGTCGTCTACGGCGACTCGAACGGCACGCTGCACTGGTTCTCGCGCGCCAAGGGCGAATCGCAGGCCCGCGTGCCGACCGACGGCAGCGCGATCACGACGCCGCCGGTCAGCGTCGGCGGCGTCCTCGTCGTCGTCACGCGCGGCGGCGGCGTCTTCGCCTTTCGCCCGACCTGACATGAAGCCCCCACGCTCGCTGTCCCCCACGGGGCCGTCAGCGCCCCGGGGGCGGCTCGGCGGGCGGTGAGTCCTGAGGTGGCGCTGAACCGGCCACGCCGATGAAACCCGTCATCGCCCTCGTCGGCCGACCCAACGTCGGCAAGTCGACGCTCTTCAATCGGATGACCAGGACACGCGACGCGATCGTCGCCGACTTCGCCGGCCTGACGCGCGACCGCCACTACGGCGACGCCAAGGTCGCCGGCCACGAGTTCATCGTCATCGACACCGGCGGCTTCGAGCCCGAGAACCCGACCGGCATCGTCAAGGAGATGGCGCGCCAGGCCGAGCAGGCGGTCGCCGAGGCCGACGCCGTGATCTTCGTCGTCGACGTCCGCGCCGGCGCGTCGGCGCATGACCACGACATCGCTCGTTACCTGCGCACGGCAGGCAAGCGCGTCGTCCTCGCCGCCAACAAGGCCGAGGGCATGCCGGACTCGCCGCTGCTCGGCGAGTTCTACGAGCTCGGCCTCGGCGCGCCGCATCCGGTCTCGGCGGCGCACGGGCAGGGCGTCGTCTCGCTGGCCGAAGCCGCGCTCGAGGCCGCCCTCGGCCAGCCGCTGCCGGCCGAGCCCGACGACGAGGGCGAGCGCTCGAGCGAGCAGGTCGACGCCGACGCGCCGATCCGGCTCGCCGTCGCCGGCCGGCCCAACGTCGGCAAGTCGACCCTCATCAACGCCTGGCTCGGCGAAGAGCGCCTGGTCGCGTTCGACCAGCCCGGGACGACGCGCGACGCGATCGTCGTGCCGTTCGAGCGCGGCGGGCGCCGCTTCGACCTGATCGACACCGCCGGGCTGCGCCGGCGCGGCAAGGTCTTCGAGGCGGTCGAGAAGTTCTCGGTCGTCAAGACGCTGCAGGCGATCGCCGAGGCCGACGTCGTCGTCCTCCTCCTCGACGCGACCCAGGGCGTCACCGACCAGGACGCGCACATCGCCGGCTACATCCTCGAGAGCGGCCGTGCCGTCGTCGTCGCGGTCAACAAGTGGGACGCGGTCGACGCCTACGCCAAGGAGACGCTGCAGCGCTCGATCGAGCAGCGCCTGCCGTTCCTGAAGTTCGCGCCGGTCCTCAACATCTCGGCGAAGAAGCGCCAGGGCTTCGGCCCGGTCTGGACAAAGGTCGCCGAAGCCCACGCCTCGGCGACGTGCAAGATGCCGACCCCGGTGCTGACGCGGCTGCTCCAAGAGGCGGTGCTGCACCAGACGCCCAAGCGCGCCGGCGCCTTCCGCCCCAAGCTGCGCTACGCGCACCAGGGCGGGATGAAGCCGCCAGTGATCGTCATCCACGGCAACTCGCTCGAGCACGTGACCGATGCTTACAAGCGCTTCCTGGAGGGGCGCTTTCGCGCCCATTTCAAGCTCACCGGCACGCCGCTGCGGATCGAGATGCGCTCGTCCAAGAATCCGTTCGTGGAGAAGGGCCGCTGACGCATGGCCTTACGCGCCATTGCTGGTAATCCCTGTGTTAAGGTTTCCCGCTCCAAACCACATCACGGAGCATGAACGTGAGCAACAAAGGGCAGCTTCTACAAGACCCCTTCCTGAACCTGCTGCGCAAGGAGCACGTTCCGGTTTCGATCTACCTCGTCAACGGGATCAAGCTGCAAGGGCACATCGAGTCGTTCGATCAGTACGTCGTCCTGCTGCGCAACACCGTCACGCAGATGGTCTACAAGCACGCGATCTCGACCGTCGTTCCCGGCCGGGCCGTGAATTTCCAGAGCCAACCCGAGTCGACCTCGTCCGAGCAGCCTTGACGCGCGGTTCCAGCTTGAGGCGAATCCGGTGAGCGCGGCGCGCCCGCACGACGGCGACGCGCCGGCCCGGGCGATCCTCGTCGGCGTCGACTTCGGCCGCGGCAGCAGCTTCGACGCCTCGCTCGACGAGTTGGCGTTGCTGGCCGAATCGGCCGGCGACGTCGCGGTCGCGCGCGTCGTCGCGCGCCGCAAGGCGCCCGACGCGGCGTTCTTCGTCGGCTCCGGCAAGGTCGACGAGCTGAAGGAGATGGTGCAGCTCCACCAGGCCGAAGCGGTCATCTTCGACCAGGCGCTGTCGCCGGCGCAGCAGAGAAACCTCGAGCGTCACCTCGGCGTCGCCGTCGCCGACCGGACGATGCTGATCCTCGAGATCTTCGGCGAGCGCGCGCAAAGCCACGAAGGCAAGCTCCAAGTCGATCTGGCGCGGCTGCAATACCTGGCGACGCGGCTGGTGCGGCGCTGGAGCCACCTCGAGCGCCAGCGCGGCGGCATCGGCAATCGCGGCGGCCCGGGCGAGGCGCAGATCGAGCTCGACCGGCGCATGATCGGCGAGCGCATCAAGAACATCAAGAAGCAGCTCGAGAAGGTCAAGCGCCAGCGCTCGACGCAACGCCGCTCGCGCGAGCGCAACGCCGCCTTCCGGGTCTCGCTCGTCGGCTACACCAACGCCGGCAAGTCGACGCTCTTCAACGCCCTCGTCAACGCCGAGGCGTACGCGGCCGATCAGCTGTTCGCGACGCTCGACACGACGACGCGCCAGCTGCACCTGCCCGGGCTGGACCGCTCGGTCGCCCTGTCCGACACCGTCGGCTTCATCCGCGACCTGCCGACGACGCTGATCGAGGCGTTCCAGGCGACGTTGCAGGAGGCGGCCGATGCGGACCTCCTGCTCCACGTCGTCGACGGCGCGAGCCCGGAGCTGGACCAGCAGATGCAGGAGGTGCAGCGCGTCCTCGCGGAGATCGGCGCCGCCGACGTCGCGCAGATCCTCGTCTACAACAAGATCGACCGCATGGAAGAGACCGAGCGGCCGCGCGTCCTCGCCGACATGGCCGAGCTGCCCGGCGGCGCCCGCGTGCCGCGCATCTTCGTCAGCGCCCTGAACGGCGAGGGGCTCGACCTGCTGCGTGCGCGCATCGCCGGTTTCGCTGCGCCGGCGCCGGCATTGAATCCGGCGCTGCCGACCGCACTTGAGGAAGCTGACGCGCACGCGAGCGAAGCCGCCGCCGGCGACAGCGACGAGGCCGCCCGCACGGGCACCTATCATTCGCACGCCTGACGTCCCGCCTCGCCGCCGACTCTCCTCCCGAGCCCCTTCGCCCATGACCTTGTCTTCCCTGCCGGACGAATCGAGCCGCCTCGCGCGGCTGAGCGACGTCGGCGCGGCCGGCCGTGCCTGGCTCCGCGCCGCCTGGCGCCGCGCCACTGGCCGCGCTGCCGCGGCCGGCCCGGCCGGCGTGACGCTGCTCGAGAACGGCGGCCGCAACGACGGCCCGCCCGATCTCGACGAGCTCTGGCGCGACTTCAACAAGAAGCTGAGCGGTCTCTTCAGCGGCCGCGGCGCCAAGCGCGGCAACGGCGGCGGCGATTCCGGCGGCGGCCCGAACTTCCAGCCGAACCTGAAGAGCGCGGGCGTCGGCGCGGCGCTGATCGGCGGCGTCGTCGTCCTGATCTGGCTCGGCAGCGGCGTCTTCATCGTCCAGGAAGGGCAGCAGGCCGTCATCACCTCGTTCGGCCGCTACAGCCACACCGTCGACGCCGGCTTCCAGTGGCGCCTGCCGTACCCGTTCCAGGCGCACGAGACGGTCAACGTGACGCAGCTGCGCTCGACCGAGGTCGGCCGCAACTCGGTGTCGCAGGCGACCGGCCTGCGCGACTCGTCGATGCTGACGCAGGACGAGAACATCGTCGACATCCGCTTCACCGTGCAGTACCGGCTGAAGGACGCGCGCGCCTTCCTGTTCGAGAACCGCGATCCGGAGACGGCGGTGACGCTTGCCGCGGAATCGGCGGTGCGCGAGATCGTGGGTAAGAGCAAGATCGACTCGGTGCTCTACGAGCAGCGTGACGCGATCGCCTCGCAGCTCGTGCAGTCGATCCAGGGCCAGCTCGATCGCCTGCGCACCGGCATCCTCGTCGTCAACGTCAACGTGCAGAGCGTGCAGCCGCCCGAGCAGGTGCAGGCGGCGTTCGAGGACACGCTCAAGGCCGGCCAGGACGGCGATCGCCTGAAGAAGGAAGGCCAGGCCTACGCGAGCTCGGAAATCCCGAAGGCGCAGGGCACGTCGGCGCGCCTGCGCCAGGAGGCCGAGGGCTACAAGTCGCGCGTGATCTCGCAGGCCGAGGGCGACGCCGATCGCTTCGGCCGCCAGCTCACCGAATACCAGAAGGCGCCGCAGGTGACGCGGGAGCGCCTCTACATCGACACCATGCGCGAGGTCTACTCGAACATCACCAAGGTCATGATCGACGCCCACAACAACACCAGCCTGCTCCAGTTGCCGCTCGACAGGCTGCTGCAGCAGGCGGCCGCCGCGCCGGCCGCTCCGGCCGCAGGCTCGGCGCCGTCGGCGCCCGCGCCCGAGGCGGCGCCGCCGAGCAACAGCGTCGACGTCCGCTCGCGCGAAAACCAGCGCGGCCGCGACCGCGACAGCCGGTGACGGGCAACGCGATGAATCGCCTCGGTTTCTTCGTCGGTGGGCTGTTGCTGCTGCTTCTGCTCGCGTCGTCGACGCTCTTCATCGTCGACCAGCGCCAGGTCGCGGTCGTCTACGAGTTCGGCCAGATCAAGGAAGTGATCCAGGACCCGGGCCTGAAGTGGAAGCTGCCGCCGCCGTTCCAGAACGTCGCCTTCCTCGACCGCCGCATCCAGACCCTCGACAGCCCGGAGACGCGGCCGATCTTCACCGCCGAGAAGAAAAGCCTGGTGATCGACTGGCTCGTCAAGTGGCGCGTCACCGATCCGCGCCAGTTCATCCGCAACAACGGCGCCGACATGAGGAACCTCGAGGCGCGGCTGTCGCCGATCGTTCACGCCGCCTTCAACGAGGAGGTGACCAAGCGCACCGTCGGCGAGGTCCTGTCGAGCGCGCGCGACAGGGTCATGCAGGACGTGCGCAATCGCCTGACCGACGACGCCAAGTCGTTCGGCATCGAGATCCTCGACGTCCGCATCAAGCGCGTCGACTTCGTCGGCAACATCACCGATTCGATCTACAGCCGGATGGCGTCGGAGCGAAAGCAGGTCGCCAACCAGCTGCGCGCGACCGGCGCCGCCGAAGGCGAGAAGATCCGCGCCGACGCCGACCGCCAGCGCGAAGTGATCGTCGCCGAGGCCTACCGCGACGCGCAGAAGGTCAAGGGCGAGGGCGATGCCAAGGCATCGGCGATCTTCGCCGACTCGTTCGGCCGCGACCCGCAGTTCGCCCAGTTCTACCGCAGCCTCGAGGCCTACCGCGCGAGCTTTCGCAGCAAGTCCGACCTGATGGTCGTCGACCCGAGCAGCGACTTCTTCAAGGCGATGCGCGGCGCCGCGGCGGCACCGGCCGCGCCGGCCCGGGCACCGGTTGCACCCGCGCGGAAATAGCTTGTCGTCGGTCGCGTTCTGGGACGTCGCGCTCAGCGCGGTCGCCCTGATGCTGATCGTCGAGGGACTGCTGCCCTTCATCAGCCCGCGGTCGTGGCGGCGGATCTTCGAGCGCGCGCTGCAGATGAGCGACGGCCAGATCCGCTTTCTCGGCCTCGTCAGCGTCCTCGCCGGGCTGGCGATGCTGCTGGCGTTCTGGTCCTGAAGCGCGCCGGCCGCCTGTCGCTCGTGCCGATGCGCGCACAGGCGGCCGGTACAATTCCTTTTTCAATACCGCGGCGTTTTCGCATGTCCTCTGCCTGGCTCTTGCCGGAGCACATCGCCGATGTCCTTCCGGCGCGGGCCCGCCACATCGAAGCCCTGCGCCGCGGTCTGCTCGACGCCGCCGCCGGCTTCGGATTCGAGCTGGTCATTCCGCCGATGCTCGAGCACATCGAGTCGCTGCTTTCCGGCACCGGCCACGCGCTCGACCTGCAGACCTTCAAGCTCGTCGACCAGCTGAGCGGCCGAACGCTCGGCCTGCGCGCCGACAGCACGCCGCAGGTCGCGCGAATCGACGCCCACATGCTGAACCGCAGCGGCGTCGTGCGCCTCTGCTACTGCGGGCCGGTGCTGCACGCGCGCGCCGCGGGGGCCGGCTCGACGCGCGAGCCCCTGCAGTTCGGCGCCGAGATCTACGGCCACGACGGTCTCGCCGCCGATCTCGAGATCCTCGACCTGATGCTCGAGTGCCTGCACGTCGCCGCGATCGAGGATGTCGTCGTCGATCTCGCCGATGCCCGCATCGTCCGCGCCGTTCTCGCCGGCGTGCCGGTCGACGCGGCCCGGCTCGACGCGGTCTACGCCGCCCTTGCGGCCAAGGACGCGGCCGAGATCCGCAGCCTCGGCACCGCCTTTCCGGCGCCGGCGCGGCAGGGCCTCGAGGCGCTGATCGGCCTGTACGGCGACGACGCGGTCCTCGACGAGGCGGCGCATGCGCTGCCCGATCGCCCCGGCATCGCCGGCGCGCTCGCCGACCTGCGCCGGCTCGCCGCCAGCGCGCGCCGCAGCCATCCGCGCGCCCGCGTCGGCTTCGACTTGGCCGACTCGAGCGGCTACGCCTACTACAGCGGCGCCCGCTTCGCCGCCTACGCGCGCGGCGCGAGCGACGCGATCGCGCGCGGCGGCCGCTACGACGAGGTCGGCGCGATCTTCGGCCGCAATCGGCCGGCGGTCGGCTTCGGGCTCGACGTCAAGGACCTGGCGATGCTGTCGCGGGCGCCGGCGACGCGCGAGCCGATCCGGGCCCCGGCCGGCGACGACGCCGTCTTGCGCGACGCGGTTCGCGACTTGCGCGCGAACGGCGAGGTCGTCGTCGCCGATCTCGGCGTCTGCGCCGGGTCCGGCGCTGCGGCGTCGGCCGGCCGGCGGCTTGTCGAGTCGGCTGGCCGCTGGACCGTCGCGCCGCGCTGAGCGATCCGCTTCGTTTTCTTTCCCGATCTTTCCTTTCCATAGCAGGACCCCGGCATGAACGCGAGCACGACAACGACATCGACGGCGGCAGATCCGGGCCGCAACGTCGTCGTGGTCGGCACGCAATGGGGCGACGAGGGCAAGGGCAAGGTCGTCGACTGGCTCACCGACCACGCCCAGGCGGTCGTGCGCTTCCAGGGCGGCCACAACGCCGGCCACACGCTCGTGATCGACGGTGTCAAGACGGCGCTGCAGCTGATCCCGTCGGGGATCATGCGGCCCGGGGTTCGCTGCTACATCGGCAACGGCGTCGTCGTCGATCCGCAGCATCTGCTCGGCGAGATGCGCCGGCTCGAGGCGATGGGCATCGAGGTGCGCTCGCGCCTCCTGGTGAGCGAATCCTGTCCGCTGATCCTGCCGTTCCACGTCGAGGTCGACAAGGCACGCGAGCTGCTGCGCGAGTCGAGCGGCGCCGGCAAGATCGGCACCACCGGCAAGGGCATCGGCCCGGCCTACGAGGACAAGGTCGCGCGGCGCGCGCTGCGCGTCCAGGACCTGAAGCATCCGGAGCGTTTCGCGAAGAAGCTGCGCGAGCTGCTCGCGCTGCACAACTTCGCGCTCGAGGGCTTCTTCCACGTCGCGCCGCTCGCGTTCGAGCCGATCTTCGAGATGGCGATGAAGGCGGGCGAGGAGCTCAGGCCGATGATCGGCGACGTCGGCTACACGATCTACAACGCCAACCGCGCCGGCACCAACATCCTCTTCGAAGGCGCCCAGGGAACGCTGCTCGACATCGACCACGGCACCTACCCGTTCGTGACCTCGAGCAACTGCGTCGCCGGCAACGCCGCCGCCGGCTCGGGCGTCGGCCCGGACCTGCTGCATTACATCCTCGGCATCACCAAGGCCTACACGACGCGCGTCGGCGGCGGGCCGTTCCCGACCGAGCTGCCGATCGACGTGCCGGGATCGATCGGCCATCACCTCTCGACTGTCGGCCAGGAGCGCGGCACCGTGACGGGCAGGGCGCGCCGCTGCGGCTGGCTCGACGCGGCGCTGCTCAAGCGCTCGATCATCATCAACGGCATCTCGGGGCTTTGCATCACCAAGCTCGACGTCCTCGACGGCCTGGCAGAGATCAAGGTCTGCGTCGGCTACACGCTGCGCGGCGAGGCGATCGACATCCTGCCGCTCGACGCCGACGACATCGCCGCCTGCGTGCCGATCTACGACACCTTGCTGGGCTGGACCGAGAGCACGTTCGGCATGACCCGCTGGGACGCGCTGCCGCAGAACGCACGCCGCTACCTGGAGCGGGTCGAGAGCTTCATCGGCGCGCCGATCGACATGGTCTCGACCGGACCGGACCGCGAGCACACGATCCTGCTGCGTCACCCGTACCTGCCGGATGCCGCGCCGCGCTCGGCGCGCCGGCAGCTGGCCCTCTCGCTCTAGCCTTCAGCACCCGCCGAGGACGACATGCTCACCGACGACGGCAAACACCTCTACGTCTCCTGGGACGAGTACCACATGCTGATCGAGCGCCTGGCGCTCAAGATCGACGCCTCGGGGTGGCCGTTCGATCAGATCCTCTGCCTGGCGCGCGGCGGCATGCGGCCGGGCGACGTGCTGTCGCGCGTCTTCGACAAGCCGCTCGCGATCATGGCGACGAGCTCGTACCGGGCCGAGGCGGGCACCATCCAGGGCCGGCTCGACCTGGCCAAGTACATCACCCTGCCGCGCGGCGAGCTCGCCGGGCGCGTCCTCCTGGTCGACGACCTCGCCGATTCCGGGATCACCCTGCGCGCGGTCGTCGACCGCCTGCGGGGGATGCCGCAGATCAGCGAGCTCAGGTCGGCGGTCATCTGGACCAAGGGCGTTTCGTCGTACACGCCCGACTACTACGTCGAGATGCTGGCCACGAGCCCGTGGATCCACCAGCCTTTCGAGGAATACGACGACTTGCGTCCGGCCGGTTTGGCCCGCAAGTTCCAGATCTGAAGAATCAAAAGGAAAGGGCCGGCAAAGCCGGCCCGCTGTCCTTCCCACATTGGTGCCCAGGAAGGGACTCGAACCCCCACGGAGTTACCCGCTAGTACCTGAAACTAGTGCGTCTACCAATTCCGCCACCTGGGCATCTCAGGCAACCACGGACTTTATCATCAAAGCAACAACATCCAAGACCCCTGCACCCGTCGGCAACGAGCTTCTCGCCGAGGTGGAGGGCACCGTCCAGGGCCATCGCGATGGCCACGGTTTCGTCGTCCGCGACGACCACCAGGCCGACCTCTACCTGTCGCCGCAGGAGATGAAAAGCGTCCTGCACCGCGACCGCGTCAAGGCGCGAATCATCCGCTACGACAAGAAGGGTCGGCCCGAAGGCCGCGTCCTCGAGATCCTCGATCGCAAGAAGGCGCCGATCATCGGCCGCCTGCTCCACGAGAGCGGCATCTGGCTGCTCGCCCCGGAAGACAAGCGCTACGGCCAGGACATCATCGTGCCGCGCAACGGCATCGCCGACGCCAAGGCGGGGCAGGTCGTCGCGATCGAGCTGATGGAGCCGCCATCGATGCACTCGCAGCCGGTCGGCCGCGTCACCGAGGTGCTCGGCGAGATCGACGATCCCGGCATGGAGATCGAGATCGCGGTGCGCAAGTACGAAGTGCCGCACCTCTTCTCGGAGGAAGCGCTGGCGCAGGCCGCGGCGCTGCCGAGCAGCGTCGGCGCCTCCGACCGGAAAGGCCGCGTCGACCTCACCGACGTGCCGCTCGTCACCATCGACGGCGAGGACGCGCGCGACTTCGACGACGCCGTGTACGCCGAGCCGATCAAGCTCGGCAAGTCGAAGGTCGACAACGGCTGGCGCCTGATCGTCGCGATCGCCGACGTCAGCCACTACGTCCGCCCCGGCGAGCCGATCGACCTCGACGCCTACGAGCGCGCGACCTCGGTCTACTTCCCGCGCCGCGTCATCCCGATGCTGCCGGAGAAGCTCTCGAATGGCCTCTGCTCGCTCAATCCCGAGGTCGAGCGGCTGGCGATGGTCTGCGACATGGTCGTCGACCACGCCGGCGAAGTGCAGGCGTACCAGTTCTTCCCCGCCGTGATCCGCTCGGCGGCACGCCTCACCTACACCGAGGTGGCCGCCGTCCTCGCCAACACGCGCGGCCCGGAGGCGGTGCGCCGCGATGCGCTCGTGCCGCACCTGCTCGACCTGAACGACGTCTACCGGGCGCTCCTGAAGGCCCGCGTCAAGCGCGGCGCGATCGACTTCGAGACCACCGAGACGCAGATCGTCTGCGACGAGAACGGTCGGATCGAGAAGATCGTGCCGCGGACGCGAAACGAAGCGCACCGGCTGATCGAGGAATCGATGCTCGCCGCCAACGTCTGCTCGGCCGACTTCATCGCCCGCGCCAAGCACCCGGCGCTCTACCGTGTCCACGAGGGGCCGACGCCGGAGAAGAAGACGCTGCTGCAGAACTACCTGAAGGCGCTCGGCCTGGGCCTGTCGATCGGCGACGACCCGACGCCGGCCGAGTACCAGGCGATCGCCGCGGCGACCAAGGAGCGGCCCGACGCGGCGCAGATCCACCAGATGCTGCTGCGCTCGATGCAGCAGGCGATCTACACGAGCAAGAACATCGGCCACTTCGGCCTGGCCTACGAGGCCTACACGCACTTCACGAGCCCGATCCGGCGCTATCCCGACCTGCTCGTGCACCGCGTCATCAAGGCGCTCCTCGACAGCCGCCGCTACGCGATCGGCGCGCGCGCCGAGGGCGAGCCGGCGAAGAAGGCGCGCCTCGCCAAGGCCGTGAAGACGGCGAAGAACGCCAAGGCCGGAACGGCCGCGGTGCCGGCGCTGGTTCCGGGCGGCGAGCTCGAGGCGTGGGAGATCGCCGGCGCGCACTGCAGCGCCAACGAGCGGCGCGCCGACGAGGCGTCGCGCGACGTCGAGGCCTGGCTCAAGTGCCGCTACATGCGCGAGCACCTCGGCGAGGAGTTCGGCGGCGCGGTCAGCGCCGTGACGAGCTTCGGCCTCTTCGTCCAGCTCGACGGCCTCTACGTCGAAGGGCTGGTCCACGTCACCGAGCTCGGCGGCGAATACTTCCGCTTCGACGAGGTCCGCCAGGAGCTGCGCGGCGAGCGCTCGGGCCTGCGCTACGTCGTCGGCACGCGGGTTCGCGTCCAGGTCAGCCGGGTCGACCTCGACGGCCGCAAGATCGACTTCCGCATGGTCCGCGAGGGCGAGGAGACGGCGACCGCTGCGCTGCGCACGCGCCGCGACAAGGCGGCCGAGCGGACCGAGGCGGCGACGAGCGAAATCGTCGCGCTCAAGGACGCCGATCGCGTCGTCAAGGCCGTCGCCAAGGCGAAGTCGCGCGCCCGCTCGGGCGCGTCGTCGCGGCCGGTACGCGCCGGCAAGACGGCGGTGCGCAAGGCCGCCACCCGTTCGGGCGCACGCGGAACGCCGCGGCGCTGAGCGCGGCAGCGGCCAGCCGCTCACACCAACCAGAAGACAGAAGGGACGAGGGAGCATGGCGATTCGATTCGACGGAAGAGTGGCGATCGTGACCGGCGCAGGCGGCGGCCTGGGCCGGCAGCACGCGCTGGCGCTGGCGGCGCGCGGCGCGGCAGTCGTCGTCAACGACCTCGGCGGCACGCTCGACGGCAACGGCGCCGCTTCGACCGCGGCCATGGCCGTCGCCGAAGAGATCCGCGCCGCCGGCGGCAAGGCGATCGCCAACGGCGCGTCGGTCACCGACTTTGCCGCGGTGCAGGCGATGGTCGAGGCGGCGCTGGGCGAATGGGGCCGCGTCGACATCCTCGTCAACAACGCCGGCATCCTGCGCGACAAGAGCTTCGCGAAGATCGAGGTCGACGACTTCCGGATCGTCGTCGACGTCCACCTGATGGGCGCCGTCCACTGCACGAAGGCGGTGTGGGAGACGATGCGCGCGCAGAACTACGGCCGAATCGTCATGACGACATCGTCGTCGGGCCTGTTCGGCAACTTCGGCCAGGCCAACTACGGCGCCGCCAAGATGGCGCTCGTCGGCCTGATGCAGACGCTCTCGATCGAGGGCGCCAAGAACGACATCCGCGTCAATTGCCTGGCGCCGACGGCGGCGACGCGGATGACCGAGCACCTGATGCCCGAGGCGGTGCTGCGCCTGCTCGAAGTCGGCGCCGTGACGCCGGGCCTGCTCACGCTCGTTGCCGACGATGCGCCGACGCGGGCGATCCTGTGCGCCGGCGCCGGCTCGTTCGAGCGCGCCTATGTGACGCTGACGCAAGGCATCCACGTCGGCAACGGCGGCGACGCCGCCGAGCAGATCGCGCTGCGCTTCGACGCGATCTCGGACCGCGCCGACGAGACGGTTCCGCAGAGCGGCGCCGCCCAGGGAACGATCGAAATCGCCAAGGCGATGCAGGCGAACCGCTGACGCTGCCCGCGCCCGCGTCGCGCGACGCGGATCAGTCGCCGCGGGCGCGACGGTAGAGCAGCTCGACGAGATCGCCGGCGCGGAGCGCGCCCGGACGGACGGGCTCGGCGGCCGCGCCGTGCTCGATCACGGCGCAGGTCGCGACGTCGAGCGCGCTGCCTGTCGCCGCGGCCCAGCGGCCGCCGATCCAGCCCGCGAGCACGTCGCCCGTGCCGGCGCTGGCGAGCGAGGCGTTGCCGGTGGCGTTGATGCGGACCGTGCCGTCCGGGTCGGCGACGACCGTCCCCGAGCCCTTCAGGACGACCGTCGAGCGATAGCGCGCCGCCAGCTCGCGCGCCGCGCTCAGCCGATCGGCCTGCACCGCCGCGGCCGTCGTGGCGAGGAGGCGCGCCGCTTCGAGCGGATGCGGCGTGAGGATGGTCGCGTGGCCGCGCAGCGCGCGCGCCGCCGTGAGGGTTTGCAGCGACGCGTCGGCGCCGATCGCGTTGAGCGCATCGGCATCGAGAACAAGGCGGGTCGCGATCGACAGCAGCCGCGGCAGCGCCGCGCGAACGGCGCCGCCGCCGCCGCAACCGCAGACGACCGTCGCCGCGGCAACGACCGCGGCGTCGCTCGCGGCCCAGCCGGTGCGGAACATCAGCTCGGGGCGCAACGGATCGACCTCGGCGACGGCTCCCTGGCCGCCCTCCGCGCCGCGAAGGAGATCGACCAAGACCCGGCCGGCCCCGGCGGCGTGCGCAGCGCGCGCCGCGAGCCAGGCCGCGCCGGTCATGCCTGGCGCGCCGCCGACGATGGCGACGTCGCCGAAGCTTCCCTTGTGCGCCGAGTGACGCCGTGGCCCGGCCGCGCAGGACCGATCGCGGCTGCCGACAAGCCAGGCGAAGGCGTCGTCGTCGTTGTCGCGAACGTCGAGACGCGCGCACCAGGTCCGGCCGGCGTGATCGCGGCCGCTGCCGGTGAAGAGGCCGGGCTTCGCCGCGATCAGCGTCAGCGTGTCGTCGGCGACGACGCACGCCGCGCCGAGCGGCTGGCCGCGATCGGCGTCGAAGCCCGACGGCACGTCGACGGCGAGGACGCGGGCGCCGCGAGCGGCGAGCTCGCCGATGCGGGCGATCGCCGCGGCGATCTCGCCTTCGGGCGGCCGCGACGCGCCGATGCCGAGCAGCGCGTCGATGACCAGATCGGGGCGAGCGTCCGCCATCGCATCGTCGGGGTCGAACGCGCCGACCTCGACGCCGGCATCGGCGGCGCGGGCGAGCGCGTGCGCCGCGTCGGCCGGCAGCGCGGCGGCGGCGGCGACGCGAAGCACCGACGCGGCCTTGCCCCAATCGGCGAGGCGTGTCGCCGCCTCGATGCCGTCGCCGCCGTTGTTGCCCGGACCGGCGAAGACGACGATGCGCGCGGCGTGCGGCGCGACGGCGAGGGCGACGCGGGCCAGCGCCGCGCCGGCGCGTGCCATGAGGGTGAAAGGCGGCAAGGACGCGAGCGCCGCGCTTTCGATCTTGCGGATCGCCGCGACGTCGCGCAGCGCGACCCGGCCGACGCCGCTGTCGAGGAGCTCGATCGCATTCATGTCCTGAGCCGCTCGATGCCGAGCCCGTCGATCTCGATCGGCGTCTTGCGGCCGACGATCGCGTCGGCGACGAGCCGCGCCGAGCCGGCGGCGAGGGCCCAGCCGCTGCCGCCGTGGCCGACGTTGAGCCAGACGCCGGCGGCGCCGCTCGCCCCGAGCACGGGCGGCCCGTCGGGCAGCATCGGCCGCGCGCCTTTCCAGCGCTGCGCGGCGTTGCGCCGCGTCACGCCGGGGAACCAGTCGTCGAGGACCTTGTCGAGCGTCGCCTGGGCGCGCTCGCTCTGGCGCTCGCTGTCGCCGCCGATCTCGGCGCTGCCGGCGACTCGGACGCGCTGGCCGAGGCGGCTGATCGCGACCTTGTAGCGCTCGTCCATCAGCGCGGCGCGCGGCTCGAGGTGGAGGTGGGCGTCGTCGTGGCGCAGCGGCGCGGTCACCGAATAGCCGTGCACGGCGAGGAGCGGCAGGCGGATGCCGAGCCGCTTCAGGAGCGGCCGCGAGTCGACGGCGGCGCAGACGACGACCGCATCGAAGCTCGGCTCGGTCGTCTCGCCGGCCTGGGGCTGCGTCGTCGGCCATTCGCTCCGATCGAGCGAGCGCAGCGCCTCGTCGCGCGTGTCGTGCGCCGCCTGCATGACGCGCAAGGTCGGCTGCGTCCCGGCGTGGATGTGCTCGACGTGCGCGTTGAAGCGAAAGACCGCGCCGGCGCGCTCGGCTTCCTTGCGCAGCAGGTGCGTGAATTCGCGGCAGTTGCCGACCTCGTCGTCCTTCGAGTAGATGCCGGCGTGGAGCGGCGTCGCCGGGTTGAGGCCCGGCTCGATCGCGCGACAGCCGGCGGCGTCGAGAACGACCGGCGCGACGCCGAGCTCGACCAGGGCGCGCACGCCCGCCTCGGCGAGCGCGAGCTCGCGCGCGCTGCGCAGGAGGACGAGGAATCCCTGCGCGCGCTCGAAGTCGAGCTGAAGTCGCGCCGTCAGCTGCAGCAGCCGGTCGCGGCTGAAGTGGGCGAGGCGGTGCATCCGGGCGCGGTTGGCGCGGTAGACCTGCGGCCGGCACGAGCGCCACCAGCGCCAGGCCCAGCCGAGCGTGGCGGCATCGGGCCGGCCGGCGATCCGCACCGGCGCGTGAGCGGCGAAGAGATGCCGCGCGACCTTCGCCGGCATTCCCGGCGCGGCCCACGGCGCGACGTAGCCGGGCGCGACCAGGCCGGCGTTGGCGAAGCTGCAGCCGGAGGCGACGCTGCCGCGGCGCTCGAACACGGTCACCTCGTGGCCGTCGACGGCGAGCTCATAGGCCGTCGTCACGCCGATCACGCCGGCCCCGATGACGGCGATGCGCATGTCAGTACCGCCGCGCCGCGCCAGGGGACCGGCGCGGCCCCGCGCGAGGCAGCGAACGAAGACGACGTCGGCGCATCTCAGCCGCGTGGCCGATCGGTTCCGGTGCCGGCGAGCGCGGCCTCGATCGCCAGGCCGGCGCTGAGGACGGCGTCGTCGTGGCCGGCGCCGTGCCAGACCATCAGGCCGACCGGCAGCTCGTCGTCGCGCTGGCACGGCATGCTGAGCGCGCAGCCGTCGAGGAAGTTGATGATGCTCGGATTGCGCAGCAGGAGCCCGTTGGCGGCGAAGAAGGCGGCGTCGTCGCCGACCAGCGGCGCGAGCGGCGGCGCGACCATCGGCACCGTCGGCGAAAGCAGGGCGTCGATGTCCTGCAGCGCAGTTTCCATGCGAGCGATCCAGTCGCGCCGGGCGGCGACGAGGTCGATGTAGTCGGCCGCGCTCATCGTCTCGCCGCGGCGCATGCGCAGGGCGACGCGCGGGTCGTACTCGGATTCGCGCTCGGCGAGCCAGCGGCGGTGATAGGCCCAGCTCTCCGCCGCCGGAAAGCTGCCGTTGGCGTTGATCGACGCCAGTTCGGCGAGCGGCGCCAGCTCGATCCTCTCGATGCGCGCACCGGCGGCCGACAGCGTCGCCAGGCTGCGCTGGAAGGCACGCTGGACGGTCTCGTCGAGGCCGTCGAGCATCACCTTGCTCGGCACGGCGAAGCGCCACGCGCCGAGCGCGCGACGCTGCACCTGCACCGTGCGGCTCGCGAGCACCTCGTGCAGCACCACCGTGTCGCGCACCGATCGCGTCATCGCCGAGACGGTGTCGAGCGTCGTCGAGAGCGGCACGGCGCCGTCGATCGGAACGAGGCGGGCGGTGCCCTTGAAGCCGACCACGCCCTGCAGCGCGGCGGGGATGCGGATCGAGCCGCCAGTGTCGGAGCCGAGCGCGGCCCAGGCGGCGCCGGTGGCGACCGTGGCAGCGCCGCCCGAGGTCGACCCGCCCGGGACGCGCGGCGTCGGATCGAGGTCGAGCGTCGCCGGATTGGCGAGCGTCGGCCAGTGGAGATTGAGGCCGACGCCGGAGAAGGCGAACTCGGACATGTGGGTGCGGCCGATGAAGGCCGCGCCGGCGCGGCGCAGGCGCGCGACGGCGGGCGCGTCCTGCGCGGCCGGTGGCGCGTCGCGCAGGATCGTCGAGCCGGCCGCGGTGGTCTCGCCGGCGACGTCGAACAGGTCCTTGATCGAGACCGCGAGCCCGGCCAGGGGCCCCGGATCGCGACCGGCGCTCACCGCCCGGTCGGCCGCTGCGGCGGCGGCGCGCGCGGCAGCGAAGGACGTGGCGACGAACGCCGGCGCGGCGCGCGGCGTCGCGGCTGCGGCGATCGAGCGTTCGACGAGAGCGGCGGCCGAGGCGCTGCGCGCAATGAGTTGCCGGCGCGCTTCGGTGAGGTCGTCGGCCATCGCAAATGCTATAATTTCGCGCTTTACCTCGAGCGGACGATCAGCCCGGCCACCGGTTTCCATGGGGGAGACAAGCGCGGCCGGCCAGTGGAAGCCGCTCCATCCGCGAACCGGCTGTTTCAGGGTGTCGCGGCGTCGATCGGTCAGCCGATTCCGACGCCTGCGATTCGAGCCGGATTCTAGAACCAACCTTTGGAAGCTCGAATGACGATCACGATGCGTGAAATGCTGGAAGCCGGTGTCCATTTCGGACACCAGACGCGCTTCTGGAACCCCAAGATGGCGCCGTACATCTACGGCCATCGCAACAAGATCCACATCATCAACCTCGAGAAGACGCAGCCGCTCTTCGAGGACGCGATGAAGTTCATCCGCCAGCTGGCGTCGCGCCGCGGCACGATCCTGATGATCGGCACCAAGCGCCAGGCGCGCGAGGTGATCGCCCAGGAGGCCAAGCGCGCCGGCATGCCGTACGTCGACCAGCGCTGGCTCGGCGGCATGATGACCAACTTCAAGACCGTGAAGGGCTCGCTCAAGCGCCTGAAGGACATGAAGGCGCAGATCGAGGCCGGCACCGAGATCCGGATCAAGAAGGAAGCGCTGATGTTCCAGCGCGAGATGGCCAAGCTCGAGAAGGACATCGGCGGCATCCAGGACATGAACGCGCTGCCCGACGCGATGTTCGTGATCGACGTCGGCTTTCACAAGATCGCCGTCGCCGAGGCGAAGAAGCTCGGCATTCCGATCATCGCCGTGGTCGACTCGAACCACTCGCCGATCGGCATCGACTACGTGATCCCCGGCAACGACGACTCGTCGAAGGCGGTGGCGCTGTACGCCAAGGCCGTCGCCGATGCCGTGCTCGAGGGCAAGGCCAACGCCGCCAACGAAGTGGTGCAGGGCGCCGCCGTCGGCGACGAGTTCGTCGAAGTCGACGAGACCGCGGCCTGATCGGCGCCCCGGCTCGCCTCGTGGCGAGCGGACCCAGGGGCTGATTCAGCCCCTTTTTCACAACTGAACATCGAGCCCGGCGCCCGTCCTCGACGGCGCGGCCGGCCTGAAGGAGCAAGACGATGGCGGCAATCACCGCAAGCATGGTCGGCGCGCTGCGCGCCAAGACCGACGCGCCGATGATGGAGTGCAAGAAGGCCCTGACCGAGGCCGACGGCGACATGGACAAGGCCGAGGAGCTGCTGCGGGTCAAGCTCGGCAGCAAGGCCGGCAAGGCGGCGTCGCGGATCGCCGCCGAAGGCGTCGTCGCCGCGACCGTCGAAGGAACGACCGGCGCGATCGTCGAGGTCAACTGCGAGACCGACTTCGTCACCAAGAACGATTCCTTCCTGGCGTTCGCGAGGTCGCTTTCGGCGCTGGTCGCCGACAGGAACCCGGCCGACGTCGAGGCGCTCGCGGCGCTGCCGCTGAGCCAGGACGGCTTCGGGCCGACCGTCGAGGACGTCCGCAAGGGGCTGATCGGCAAGATCGGCGAGAACATGTCGATTCGCCGCTTCAAGCGCTACGCCGGCGGCGGCAAGGTCGCGAGCTATCTGCACGGCACGCGGATCGGCGTGCTGGTCGAGTTCGAGGGCGACGAGGGCGCAGCCAAGGACGTCGCGATGCACGTCGCGGCGATGAAGCCGAAGGCCCTGACGACCGCCGACGTCGCCAAGGAGCTGATCGCCGCCGAGCGCTCGGTCGCGACGCTGCGCGCCGCCGAGGACGCCGAGAAGGCGAAGGCCGAGGGCAAGGCGGTGCAGTCGGCCGAGATCGTCGCCAGGCGCGTCGAAGGCTCGGTCGCCAAGTTCCTGAAGGAAGTCAGCCTGCACAACCAAGCCTTCGTCAAGAACGACAAGCAGACGGTCGAGCAGATGCTCAAGGAGAAGTCGACGCGCGTGCACTCGTTCACGCTCTACGCCGTCGGCGAAGGCATCGAGAAGAAGACCGGCGACTTCGCCGCCGAGGTCGCCGCGCAGGTCGCTGCCGCCAGGGGCGCCTGAACGGCGCCGAGTCTTCACCTTCGGCGGCTAGACTTCAGCCCGGCCCGAAGATCAGAAACGTAGGAGTCGACTGCATGGCCGCGTACAAGCGCATCCTGCTCAAGCTTTCCGGCGAAGCCTTGATGGGGGAGGATGCGTACGGCATCAATCGCGCGACGATCGTCCGCATCGTCCGCGAGGTGCAGGAAGTGACGAACCTCGGCTGCGAGCTCGCGATCGTCATCGGCGGCGGCAACATCTTCCGCGGCGTCGCCGGCGGCTCGGTCGGCATGGACCGCGCCACCGCCGACTACATGGGCATGCTGGCGACGGTGATGAACGCCCTCGCGCTCGCCGACACGATGCGCCAGGAAGGCATCACCGCGCGCGTGATGTCGGCGATCGCGATCGAGCAGGTCGTCGAGCCCTACGTGCGGCCGAAGGCATTGCAGTACCTGGAAGAAGGCAAGGTCGTGATCTTCGCCGCCGGCACCGGCAACCCGTTCTTCACCACCGACACCGCGGCCGCGCTGCGCGGCGCCGAGATCGGCGCGCAGATTGTCCTGAAGGCGACCAAGGTCGACGGTATCTACAGCGCCGATCCGAACAAGGATCCGGGCGCGACGCGCTATGCGCGGATCAGCTTCGACGAAGCGATCATCAAGAACCTGCAGGTGCTCGACGCGACCGCGTTCGCGCTCTGCCGCGACCAGAAGCTGCCGATCCGTGTCTTCAGCATCTTCAAGGCGGGCGCGCTCAAGCGCGTCGTGCAAGGAGAGGACGAGGGCACGCTCGTCCACGTCTAAGGACTGCTTCAAATGACGACGATTGCCGAGATCAAGAAGACGGCCGAGCAGAAGATGGGCCGGTCCATCGAGTCGTTCAGGAACGACTTGCAGAAGATCCGCACCGGCCGCGCCCACACGGGCATCCTCGACCAGGTGCATGTCGACTACTACGGCTCGCCGCTGCCGATCAGCCAGGTCGCCAACGTGACCCTGCTCGACGCGCGCACGATCAGCGTCCAGCCGTGGGAAAAGGGCATGGGCGCGAAGATCGAGAAGGCGATCCGCGAGTCGGACCTCGGCCTCAACCCGTCGGCGCAGGGCGACCTGCTGCGCGTGCCGATGCCGGCGCTGACCGAGGAGCGCCGCAAGGAGCTGACCAAGGTCGCGCGCCACGCCGGCGAGGACGCCAAGATCGCCGTCCGCAACCTGCGCCGCGACGCCAACGACCACGCGCGCCGCCTCGCCAAGGACAAGACCATCTCCGAGGACGAGGAGCGACGCTCGCTCGACGAGCTGCAGAAGCTCACCGACCGCACCATCGCCGAGATCGACCGGCTCGTCTCGGCGAAGGAAGCCGAGATCATGGCGGTGTGATGGGGGAGCGTCCGCTTCCCGCTGCCGCGCCGGCGGTGCCGCGCCATGTCGCCATCGTCATGGACGGCAACGGCCGCTGGGCCAAGAAGCGCCACATGCCGCGCTTCTTCGGCCACAAGCAGGGCGTCGACGCGCTCGTCCGCACGGTGCACGCCTGCTCCGAGCGCGGCATCGAGTACCTGACCGTGTTCGCGTTCTCGTCCGAGAACTGGAAGCGGCCGAGCGAGGAGGTCTCGGGCCTGATGGGCCTGGTTCTCGTCGCCGTCTCGAAGTACCTGGCCAAGCTCGCCGGCGACGGCGTTCGCGTCCGCATCGTCGGCGACCGCGCCCAGGTCTCCGACAAGCTGCGCCAGGCCTGGCAGCACGCCGAAGACAGCACGCGCCACAACACCAAGATCCACCTCTCGGTCGCCTTCAACTACGGCGGGCGCTGGGACATCGTCCAGGCCTGCCGCCAGGCGATGGTCGCCGGCGTGAAACCCGAGGACCTCGACGAGGCGACGCTCAACAGCTACATGGCGCTCAGCTACGCGCCCGATCCCGATCTCTTCATCCGCACCGGCGGCGAAGTCCGGATCAGCAACTTCCTGCTCTGGCAGGCGGCGTACTCGGAGCTCGTCTTCACCGAGTGCCTCTGGCCCGAGTTCGGCAGCGAAGAACTCGACTCGGCGCTGGCCCAGTACGCGCGCCGAGAACGACGATTCGGCGCCGTCCCCGACGCCGCCGAGCTCGTCACGAGCGGAAGCTAGGACCTCGCCCGTGCTGAAGCAGCGCATTCTCACCGCCGTGGTGCTGCTGGCCCTGCTGATTCCGGCGCTGATGGTGCAGGCGTCCTGGCCTTTCGCGTTGCTGACGATGGCGGCGATGGCGATCGCCGGCTGGGAGTGGTCGCGCCTCAACGAGGCCGGCGCGCTTGCCGTGCCGCTCGGCCTCGCCCTCGGCGCCGCCTGCGCGCTCGCGCTCTACGGCGGCTGGACGACGGCCGCACCGCGCCTGGCATGGTGGCTCGCGTTCCTCGCGTGGGTGCTGGGCGGCACGTGGGTGCTGCGCGCCGGCGTCGCCGGCTGGAGGCGCGTGCCGCGGGCTCTGCGCTGGGCGATCGGCCTGGTCCTGCTCTGGACCGCATGGCTCGCGCTCGCCAACGCGAAGGCGATCGGGCTCGACTTCATCCTCTCGCTGTTCTTCCTCGTCTGGAGCGCCGATGTGTTCGCCTATTTCGGCGGCCGTGCCCTCGGCAGGCGCAAGCTCGCGCCGGCGATCAGCCCCGGCAAGACCTGGGAAGGAGTGTGGAGCGGCATGGTCGGCGCGCTCCTCGTCGCCTTCGCCTGGCTGGCGATCGACGCCGTCGGCGCGCTCGGCGCCGAAAGCTTCTACACGATCTGCGCCAATCGCTTCGGCGTCGCCGGCATGGCCGGGATCGTCGTCTTCCTCGTCGCCATGAGCGTCGTCGGCGACCTGTTCGAATCGCTCGTCAAGCGCAGCGCCGGCGCCAAGGACAGCAGCGCTCTCCTGCCGGGCCATGGCGGCATCCTCGACCGCGTCGACGGCCTGCTGCCGGTGTTCCCGATCGCTCTCGCCCTGGTGACGCTGTGACGACCGCGGCACGAAGCCCGAGCGCGCTGCAGCGGGTCTGCATCCTCGGCGCCACCGGCTCGGTCGGCGCGGCGACGCTCGACGTCATCGCCGCCCACCCGGATCGCTTCGCCGTCTTCGCGCTGACGGCGCAGCGTCGCCTCGACGAGCTCTTCGTCCAGTGCCTGCGTTTTCGGCCGCGCTTCGCCGCGGTGGCGAGCGCGGCCGAGGCGCGCGTGCTCGCCGATCGCCTGCGCAGCGCCGACGTCGCCACCGAAGTGATGAGCGGGCCCGGCGCATTGACCGAGCTCGCCGCGCATCCCGAAGCCGACACGGTGATGGCGGCGATCGTCGGCGCCGCCGGCCTCGCGCCCTGCCTCGCCGCCGCGGGCGCCGGCAAGCGGCTGCTTCTCGCCAACAAGGAAGCGCTCGTCGTCGGCGGCGCGCTCTTCATGCGAACCGTCGCGCGCGGCAGCGCCACCTTGCTGCCGATCGACAGCGAGCACTCGGCGATCCACCAGTGCCTGCCCGGCGACCGCGCGACCTGGAAGGAGCGCGTCGCACGCATCGTCCTGACCGCCTCGGGCGGGCCGTTCCGCGGCCGCGAGCAGGCGACGCTGGCCGCGGTGACGCCCGACGAGGCGTGCGCGCACCCGAACTGGGTCATGGGCCGCAAGATCTCGGTCGACTCGGCGACGATGATGAACAAGGCGCTCGAGGTGATCGAGGCGCACTACCTGTTCGACCTCGCGCCCGAGCAGATCGAGGTCGTCATCCATCCGCAGAGCATCATCCACTCGATGGTCGTCTGCCGCGACCAGTCGGTGCTGGCCCAGCTCGGCACGCCCGACATGCGCGTGCCGATCGCCTACGGCCTCGGCTTTCCGGACCGCATCGCCTCGGGCGCCGAGGCGCTCGACTGGCGTGCGCTCGCGGCGCTCACCTTCGAGCCGGCCGACCTGCGCGTCTACCCCGGCCTCGGCCTGGCGTGGGACGCGCTGCGCGCGCCGCCGGGATCGACGACGGTGCTGAACGCCGCCAACGAAGAAGCGGTGGCGGCGTTTCTCGCCGGAACTGTTTCGTTCGATCGGATTCACACCGTCAATTGCCGCACCATCGAAACGCTCATGCCCGGACCGGGTGCCGCCGACTCGCTCGATTCGCTGCTCGCGCTCGACCACGAGGCGCGCCGGCGCGCCGCCGAGCTCCTGAAAGGCTTCGCGCGATGAAAATCTCCACCGGGCGCCGCGTCGCATCACGGCCCGCGCCTGCGGCGATCCTCCGATGATGGTCACCGTCCTCGCCTTCTTCCTGACGCTCGGCGTCCTCATCGTCGTCCACGAGTACGGCCATTACCGCGTCGCCGTCGCCTGCGGCGTCAAGGTGCTGCGCTTCTCGATCGGCTTCGGTCGCGTCCTCTGGCGCCGCCAGCCGAAGCCCGACGGCACCGAATTCGTCGTCTGCGCCTTGCCGTTGGGCGGCTATGTCCGCATGCTCGACGAGCGCGAAGGCGATGTCCCTCCGGCCGAGCTCGACCGCGCCTTCAACCGCAAGCCGCTCTGGCAGCGCGCGGCGATCGTCGCCGCCGGGCCGCTCGCCAACCTCGCCCTCGCCGTGGCGCTGTACGCGACCGCGCACTGGATCGGCGTCGACGAGCCGAAGGCGCTGCTCGGCCCGCCGGCGGCGGCGAGCCTCGCCGACAAGGCCGGCATGCGCGCCGGCGACTGGGTTCGCGCCTGGTCGCAGGAGGGCGGCGAATGGCACGACATCCGCTCGCTGACCGACCTGCGCTGGCAGGTGACGCAGGCGATGCTGCACGGCGAGGACATCGACCTCCTCCTCAGCGCCAGCGACGGCCGCGGCCAGCGCCGCGCCCACCTCGCGCTGGCGTCGCTCGTCGGCGCCGAGCTCGACGCGAAGACGATGCAGCGCATTGGCCTCGGCAGCCCGTGGAGCGAGCCGGTCCTCGGCGAGGTGAAGGCGGGCGGCGCGGGCGCGGCCGCGGGCCTCAAGGCGGGCGACAGGATCATCGCGATCGACGACGTCGCGATCGGCGACGCATCGCAGGCGCGCGAGGCGATCCGCGCCAGCGGCAAGTCCGGCGTCGCCGTGCCGATGCGCTGGCGCATCGAGCGCGCCGGCGTGCGCACCGACCTCGTCGTCACGCCTGCGGTCGTCGTCGACGCCGGCAGCCGGGTCGGCCGGCTCGAGCTCTTCCCGGGCCAGGCGCCGGAGATGACGTCGGTCCGCTACGGTCCCGTCGAAGGCCTGACGAGCGCCGTGACGCAGACCTGGCAGATGTCGGTGCTGACGGTCAAGATGCTCGGCAAGATGATCATCGGCCAGGCGTCGCTCAAGAACCTGAGCGGGCCGGTGACGATCGCCGACTACGCCGGCCAGTCGGTGCGCCTCGGCCTGGCGTACTACCTCGGCTTTCTCGCCGTCGTCAGCGTCAGCCTCGGCGTCCTCAACCTGCTGCCGCTGCCCGTCCTCGACGGCGGGCACCTCATGTATTATCTTTTCGAGGCCGTGACAGGACGTCAGGTCTCCGAGTTGTGGCTCGACAGGCTGCAGCGTGGCGGGGTTGCCATCATGCTCATGATGATGTCCCTGGCGCTCTACAACGACATGGCCCGCCTGCTGGGTCTCCAATGACCCTGGGTCTCCGATGACCGACCGCATGCATCTCCACGATCGTCCGCCCGCTCGTCCTATCCGTCGTTCGCTCCTCGTTCGCTTCGCCCCGTCGGCCATCGCCCTCGCCGTCGCGCTGCAGGTCGGCGCTGCCCGCGCCGTCGAGCCGTTCGTCCTCAAGGACATCCGCGTCGAGGGCCTGCAGCGCTCCGACGCCGGCACCGTCTTCGCGGCGCTGCCGTTCCGGATCGGCGACACCTACACCGACGAGAAGGGCGCGGCCGCGCTGCGCGCGCTGTTCGCGACCGGCCTCTTCAAGGACGTCCGCATCGACATCGACAACGGCGTCGCCGTCGTCATCGTCGACGAGCGCCCGGTCATCGCCAGCATCGATTTCGTCGGCATGAAGGAGTTCGAGAAGGACGCCTTGATCAAGTCGCTGAAGGACTTCGGCATCGGCGAGGGCCTGCCGTTCGACAAGGCGCTCGCCGATCGCGCCGAGCAGGAGCTGAAGCGCCAGTACCTGACGCGCAGCCTCTACGGCGCCGAGGTCGTGACGACGGTGACGCCGCAGGAGAGGAACCGCGTCAACGTCACCTTCACGGTCACCGAAGGCGAGCCGGCGAAGATCCGCGAGATCCGCGTCGCCGGCAACAGGGCGTTCTCGGAAGGAACGCTGAAGGGCCTGTTCGAGCTCAACGACGGCGGCTGGCTGAACTTCTACCTGAAGGGCGACCGCTATTCGCGCGCCAAGCTCAACGCCGACCTCGAGACGCTGCGCGCGTACTACCAGAACCGCGGCTACCTCGAGATGGACATCGAGTCGACGCAGGTGACGATCTCGCCCGACAAGCAGGACATCACGATCACGATCAACGTCAAGGAAGGCCAGCCCTACACCGTGACGGGGGTCAGGCTCGAGGGCGACTACCTCGGCAAGGAAGCGGACTTCCGCACCCTGGTCACGGTCAAGCCGGGCGACGCCTACCGCGCCGAAGCAGTGGCGGCGACGACGCGCGCCTTCGTCGACCGCTTCGGCACCTTCGGCTATGCCTTCGCCAAGGTCGAGTCGCGGCCGGAGATCGATCGCGCCAACGGCCGGGTCGTCGTCACGCTGGTGGCCGAGCCGCAGCGCCGCGTCTACGTGCGCCGCGTCAACATCGCCGGCAACACGCGAACGCGCGACGAGGTGATCCGGCGCGAGTTCCGCCAGTTCGAGTCGTCGTGGTACGACGGCCGGAAGATCAAGCTCTCCCGCGACCGCGTCGACCGGCTCGGCTATTTCAGCGAAGTCAACGTCGACACCGCGGAAGTGCCCGGCTCGTCCGACCAGGTCGACCTGACGATCACGATCAAGGAAAAGCCGACCGGCAACCTCTCGCTCGGCGCCGGCTTCTCGTCGGCCGACAAGCTCTCGCTCACCGCGTCGATCAAGCAGGAGAACATCTTCGGCTCGGGCAACTACCTCGGCCTCGAGGTCAACACCAGCAAGTTCAACCGGACGCTGGTGGTGAGCACCGTCGACCCGTACTTCACGATCGACGGCATCTCGCGCGCGATCGACGTCTACTACCGGACGAGCCGGCCGATCAACAGCCAGGGCGAGGAATACGAGCTCGTCACTCCCGGCGTCGCGGTCCGCTTCGGCGTTCCGTTCAGCGAGTACGACACGGTCTTCTTCGGCGTCGGCGCCGAGCGCACCGAGATCCGGGGCGCGACGCAGCTGCCGAACAGCTACTTCCTCTACCGCGAGCAGTTCGGCGAGACGAGCAGCTCGATTCCGCTGACGATCGGCTGGACGCGCGACAACCGCGACAGCGCCCTGGTGCCGACCGCGGGCCGCTACATGCGCGTCAACCTCGACTACGCGGCGCTCGGCGACGCCAAGTACATGCGGGCCAACCTGCAGGGCCAGCAGTACTTTTCGATCACCCGGTCGTTCACCTACGGCGTCAACGCCGAGCTCGGCTACGGCAGGGGCCTGGGCGGCCGGCCGTACCCGATCTTCAAGAACTTCTACGGCGGCGGCCTGGGCACGGTGCGCGGCTTCGACCAGGGCTCGCTCGGCCCGGTCGACGTCACCGGCGCCTTCATCGGCGGCAACCGGCGCTTCAACCTCAACAACGAGCTCTACCTGCCGGTGCCGGGCGCCAATGCCGACCGGACGCTGCGCATCTTCGTCTACGCCGACGCCGGCAACGTCTGGGGCGAGGGCGAGAAGCTCACCCTGGACAGCCTGCGCGCATCGGCCGGACTGGGCGTCAGCTGGATCTCCCCGGTGGGCCCGCTGAAGCTCAGTTACGGAACGCCGATCCGGAAGAAGCCGGAAGATAGAATCCAGCGGCTTCAGTTTCAGATCGGGACAGCCTTTTGATGAACAGCCTTACCCTGAAATCGCTGCTCGCGGCAGCGCTGCTCGCGGGTGCGGCGTCGGCCGCATCGGCGCAGGAACTGAAGATCGGCTACGTCAACAGCGACCGTGTCCTGCGCGACGCCGTTCCCGCCAAGGCGGCCCAGGCCAAGCTCGAGACCGAGTTCTCGAAGCGCGAGAAGGACCTCAACGACCTCGCCAATCGCCTGAAGAGCGCGAGCGACAAGCTCGACAAGGACGCGCCGACGCTGGCCGAGGCCGAGCGCACGCGGCGCCAGAGGGAGCTCGTCGACCAGGACCGCGAGCTGCAGCGGCGCCGGCGCGAGTTCCAGGAAGACCTGAGCCAGCGCAAGAACGAGGAGCTCGCCACCGTCGTCGAGCGCACCAACCGCGTCATCAAGCAAATCTTCGAGACCGAGAAGTACGACCTGATCCTGCAGGAGGCCGTGTTCTGGAGCCCGAAGGTCGACATCACCGACAAGGTGATCAAGGCGCTCAACGCCCAGGGCGGCAAGTAACGAGCAGCCCCTTGGGCGATGTCACGCTTCGCGAGATCGCCGAGCGGCTCGGCGGAGAACTGATCGGCGACGGCGACCTTCGCATCGAATCGATCGGCCCGCTCGAATCGGCGACGGCGTCGACGATCTCCTTTCTCTCGAATCCGCAGTACGACAAGCAGCTCGCCGGCTCGCGCGCCGGCTGCGTGATCGTCGCGCCGGCGTTCAAGGAGATTGCGGTCGGGCGCGGCGCGGCGATCGTCACGGCCGACCCGTACCTCTACTTCGCCCGGCTGACGCAGTGGTGGGCCGGGCGAACCCGGCCGCCGGCGCCGCGCGCCGTCCATCCGAGCGCCGTCGTCGACGCCGGCGCGGAGATCGGCAGCGATGTCGCGATCGGCGCCTTCGCCGTCGTCGAGGCCGGCGTCGTGCTCGCCGACGGCGTGACGATCGGCGCCCACGCCTTCGTCGGCCACGGCTCGACTGTCGGCGCGGCGACGCGGCTCGGACCGCGCGTGACCATCCTCTTCGACACGACGATCGGCGCCCGCTGCATCCTCCATCCGGGCGTCGTCGTCGGCGCCGACGGCTTCGGCTTCGCCCCCGACCAGGGCCGCTGGGAGAAGATCGAGCAGCTCGGTCGCGTCGTCATCGGCGACGACGTCGAGATCGGCGCCAACACCTGCATCGACCGCGGCGCCCTCGGCGACACCGTCATCGGCGACGGCGTCAAGATCGACAACCTGGTCCAGATCGGCCACAACGTGCGGATCGGCGCGCACACGGCGATCGCCGGCTGCGTCGGCATCGCCGGCAGCGCCACCATCGGCGCCCACTGCATGCTCGGCGGCGGCTCGGGCGTCAACGGCCACGTGACGATCGCGGATCACGTCGTCGTCGGCGGCGCGACCCAGATCTCGCGCTCGATCGCCAAGCCGGGTTTCTACAGCGGCTCGTTTCCGTTCGACGACAATGCGTCGTGGGAGAAGAACGCCGCCACCCTTCGCAATCTCCACGCGTTGCGCGAGCGGGTGCGAGCGCTGGAGAAGAAGTCGCCATGACGATGAACATCCACGACATCCTGAAGAAGCTGCCGCACCGGTATCCCTTCCTGATGGTCGATCGCGTCCTCGAGCTCGAGCACGGCAAGCGCATCAAGGCGCTCAAGAACGTCACGGCCAACGAGCCGTACTTCCTCGGCCATTTCCCGCGCCGGCCGGTGATGCCCGGCGTGATGATGCTCGAGGCGCTGGCCCAGGCGGCGGCGCTGCTCTCGTTCGACGCGGTCGGCGCCAAGGCCGACGACAACTCGATCTATTACTTCGCCGGCATCGACTCGGCGCGCTTCAAGCGCCCGGTCGAGCCGGGCGACCAGATGATCCTCGACGTCACCCTCGACCGGATGAAATCGAACATCTTCAAGTTCCACGCACGCGCCAGCGTCGACGGCGAGACCGCCGTCGAGGCCGGCCTGATGTGCGCGGTGCGCGCGGTCGAGTAAGCACGCGCCGATGGCGAAGATTCACGCGACGGCGATCGTCGAGCCCGGCGCCGAGCTCGCCGGCGACGTCGAGGTCGGCGCCTACGCCATCGTCCGCGCCCAGGTCCGCATCGGCGCGGCAACGGTCGTCGGCCCGCATTGCGTCATCGAAGGGCGGACGACGATCGGCCGCGACAACCGGATCTCGCAGTTCAACGCGATCGGCGGCCCGCCGCAGGACAAGAAGTACGGCGGCGAGGACACGCGCCTCGAGATCGGCGACCGCAACACGATCCGCGAGTTCTGTTCGATCCACATCGGCACCGTCCAGGACGCCGGCGTCACCCGCATCGGCGACGACAACTGGATCATGAACCACGTCCACATCGCGCACGACTGCCAGGTCGGCAATCAGACGATCATCGCCGGCTACTCGGGCCTGGCCGGCCACGTCCAGCTCGGCGACTGGGCGATCGTCGGCGGCCAGAGCGGGCTGCTCCAGTTCGTCCGCGTCGGCGCGCACGCGATGATCGGCTTCCAGAGCCACGTGTCGCAGGACGTGCCGCCGTTCATGATGGTCGACGGCCATCCGCTGGCGGTGCGCGGCTTCAACGCCGAAGGCATGCGCCGGCGCGGCTTCTCGGCCGAGCGGATCGCCGCCGTCAAGCAGATGCATCGCCTGCTCTACCGCGACGGCCTCACCTTCGACGACGCGCGCATCAGGATCGCCGCGCTCGCCGGGACCGATCCGGAAGCGGCCGACGACGTTCGCCTGGTGGGCGATTTCCTCGCCTCGGCCAAGCGGGGCATCGCCCGCTGAGTCGACACCGCGGCCGATGATTCCCGACGTTCCGTGTTTCGCGATGGTCGCGGGCGAGGCCTCGGGCGACGTGCTCGCCGGCGCGCTGCTCGCCAGCCTGCGTGCGCGCTGGCCGGATCTCGCCGCCGAGGGGATCGGCGGCCCGAGCATGGCCGAGCAGGGCTTCACCGCTTGGTGGCCGCACCACAAGCTCTCGCTGCACGGCTACGCCGAGGTGCTGGGCCACCTGCGCGAGATCCTGTCGATCCGCAGCCAGCTGCTCGAGCGCCTGCTCGCCGACAAGCCCGACGCCTTCGTCGGCATCGATGCGCCCGACTTCAACCTCGACGTCGAGCTCAAGCTGCGCGCCGCGGGCATCAAGACGATTCACTTCGTCAGCCCGTCGATCTGGGCCTGGCGCGGCAAGCGGATCGAGAAGATCGGCCGCGCCGCCGACCTCGTGCTCTGCATCTTTCCGTTCGAGCCGGAGATCTACGCCAAGCGCAAGATCAACGCCGTCTACGTCGGCCACCCGCTCGCCAGCGCGATTCCGTTCGAGGTGCCGCGCACGGCGAGTCGGGCGGCGCTCGGCGTCGGCGCCGACGAGACGCTCGTCGCCCTGCTGCCGGGCAGCCGCCGCGCCGAGATCCAGTACATCGCGCCACGCCTGTTCGGCGCTGCCGCGGAGATGAGCCGGGCGCGGCCGGGGCTCCGCTTCGTCGTTCCGGTCGTCACCGGGCTGCGCCACGCGGTCGAGCCGCTGCGCAAGCAATACGCGCCCGACGCCGCGATCACGCTCCTCGACGGCCGCGCCCACGAGGCGCTCGCCGCCTGCGACGTCGCCCTCGTCGCCAGCGGCACGGCGACGCTCGAGGCGGCGCTCTTCAAGCGGCCGATGGTCGTCGTCTACGTGATGCACGCGCTCAACTGGCAGATGGGCAAGCGCATGAACTACCAGCCGTGGGTGGCGCTGCCGAACATCCTGCTGCGCGACTTCGCCGTTCCCGAGCTGCTCCAGGGCGATGCGACGCCGGCGAAGATCGCCGCCGCCGCGTTCGAGTGGCTCGACGATCCGGCTGCCGTCGAGGCGCTGCGCGTCCGCTTCGAGGCCATCCACCGCGACCTGCAGCGCGACACCGGCGCGCTCGCCACCGCCGCCATCGAGGCGGTTCTCGCCGCCTGAGACGCCGATGCACGCCCGAACCTTCCTGCGCGCCGCCAAGCTGCGCGGCATCGTCGACGTCATCGGCCTGATGGCGGGCGTCGACGAGGTCGGCCGCGGCCCGCTCGCCGGCCCGGTCGTCGCCGCGGCGGTGATCCTCGAGGAGAAGCGGACGATCCGCGGCCTCAACGACTCGAAACTGCTGACGCCGGAAGAGCGCGAGCGCCTCGACCGCGAGATTCGCAAGCGCGCGGTCTGCTTCAGCGTCGCCTGGGCGAGCGTCGCCGAGATCGACACCTTGAACATCCTGCGCGCGGCGCTGCTGGCGATGCGGCGCGCGGTCGAGGGGCTGGCACAGCAGCCGCAGATCGTCCTCGTCGACGGCAACCAGCGGCCGCAGCTGACGATGCCGGTGCGCACCGTCGTCGGCGGCGACGCCAAGGTGCGCTCGATCTCGGCGGCGTCGATCATCGCCAAGGTGTACCGCGATCGTCTCTGCCTGCAGCTTCACGAGGAGCATCCCCAGTACGGCTTCGACAGCCACAAGGGCTACTCGACGCCCGAGCACCTGAACGCGCTGCGCGAGCACGGCGCCTGTCCGCACCATCGGCGCAGCTTCGCGCCGGTCCGCAGCGTCCTCGACCGGCTGTTCTGACGCCGTGGCCAAGGTCACCCAGATCACGTCGCGGCGCAATCCGCTGCTCGCGCGCCTGAAAAGACTGACCGACGACGGCGCGTCGTACCGTCGCCTCGGCGTCGTCCTGCTCGAAGGCGAGCACCTGTGCGCCGCGTGGCGGGCGCGGCCCGAGGCACCGGTGCTGCACGCGATCGTCAGCGCCGAGGCCTGGGCGGATCCGCGCCTGCGCCGGCTCGCCGAGGCGGCCGCGGAGGTCGCCGTCGTCGACGCGGCGACGATGGGCCAGCTCGGCACGCTCGAGTCGCCGGCGCCGATCGCCTTCCTCGTTCCGGCGCCCGGGCGCGTCGACATCGGCCCGGGCGAGCCGACGCTCGTCCTCGATCGTCTCCAGGATCCGGGCAACGTCGGCAGCCTCCTGCGCAGCGCCGCCGCCTTCGGCTTCACACAGGCCGTCGCGCTCGTCGGCACGGCGGCGTTGTGGGCGCCGAAGGTCGTTCGTGCCGGCATGGGCGCGCACTTCGGCCTGCGTCTGGTCGAAGGTGCCGACGAGGCGATGCTCGCCGCCCTCGACGTGCCGCTGTTCGGCACCAGCTCGCATGCCGAGCGCCGCGTCGACGCCTTCGCGCTGCCCTGGCCGTGCGCCTGGGCGTTCGGCCACGAAGGCCAGGGCATCGCGCCCGCGGTCGCGGCGCGTTGCCGGGCGATGCTCGCGATCCCGCAGCCCGGCGGCGGCGAATCGCTCAACGTCGCTGCCGCGGCAGCGGTGTGCCTGTACGAGACGGCGCGGCAGCACGGGCGCTGAGGGACAGGCGCCGATCCGTTACAACAACGTCCCGCGCATCGGTCGAATCGGCCCGGCCGGCCACGACTAGAGGACAGCAGCCGAGGTCGCGCATCCGCCCGACCCCTGCGCCATCTCTCAGGAGACTTCCATGCGATTCATGATCATCCGCAAGGCCGACGAGGACACCGAGGCCGGCGTCATGCCGAGCGAGGAGCTGCTCGCCGACATGATGAAATACAACGAAGAGATGGTGAAGGCCGGCGTCATGCTCGCCGGCGAAGGCCTCCATCCGAGTGCGAAGGGCGCGCGCGTGAAATTCTCGAACGGCAAGCCGACCGTCATCGACGGTCCGTTCACCGAGACCAAGGAGCTGATCGCCGGCTTCTCGATGATCCGCGTCGGCTCGCGCCAGGAGGCGCTCGACTGGATCAAGCGCTGGCCGGCGCGCGACGCCGGCGGCAACGTCGAGCTCGAGCTGCGTCAGGTGTTCGAGGCCGAGGACTTCGGCGCCGAATTCACGCCCGAGATGCGCGCGACCGAGGAGCGCCTGCGCGCCGAGATCGACCAGCGCGCCGCCGGTGGCAGAAAGCCATGACGACCGATCGATTCGGCGGAGCGCAAGCATGACGCTGGCGTTGCCGACCTACGAGGATGTCGCCGCCGCGGCTGCGCGGATCGAGGGGCGGGCCCATCGCACGCCCGTCCTCACCTCGCGAACCGCCGATGCCGAGCTCGGTGCGCAGGTGTTCTTCAAGTGCGAGAACTTCCAGCGCATGGGCGCGTTCAAGTTCCGCGGCGCTTACAACGCGCTGGCGCGCTTCGACCAGCGCCAGCGAAGCGCCGGCGTCGTCGCCTTCTCGTCGGGCAATCACGCGCAGGCGATCTCGCTCGCAGCGACGCTGCTCGGCATGCCGGCGGTGATCGTCATGCCGCACGACGCGCCCGCCACGAAGGTGGCGGCGACCAAGGCCTACGGCGGCAGCGTCGTCGGCTACGACCGCTACCGCGAGGACCGCGAGGCGATCGGCCGCCGGCTCGCCGAGGAGCGCGGCATGACGCTGATCCCGCCGTACGACCACCCCGACGTGATCGCCGGCCAGGGCACGGCGGCCAAGGAGCTGATCGAGGAGGTCGGCGCGCTCGACGCGCTTTTCGTCTGCCTCGGCGGCGGCGGCCTGCTCGCCGGCTCGGCGCTCGCGGCGCGCGCGCTCGCCCCGGCGTGCCGCGTCTACGGTGTCGAGCCCGAGGCCGGCAACGACGGCCAGCAGTCGTTTCGCAGCGGCCGGATCGTCCACATCGAGACGCCGCGGACGATCGCCGACGGCGCCCAGACGCTGCACCTCGGCGAGCACACCTTCCCGATCATTCGCCGCGACGTCGCCGACATCCTGACCGCGACCGACGCCGAGCTGGTCGAGGCGATGCGCTTCTTCGCCGAGCGGATGAAGATCGTCGTCGAGCCGACCGGATGCCTCGGCTTCGCCGCGGCGCGCCGGCTCGGTCAGCGCGAGCTGCGCGGGCAGCGCATCGGCGTCCTGATCAGCGGCGGCAACGTCGACTTGTCGCGGTTCGCGCAGCTCGTCGGCAAGCCGCCGTCCTGATCGCGAAAGGCGAGCGGCCGCGGCGTCTCGAGCAGGCTGGGCTCTGCTATCCCCACAGGACGATCAGCGAGGCGATCGTGCCGATGCTCAACATGATCGAGATGAGCGCGCACAGGAGCCCGAACACGACGGCACGGCGCTTGGCTTCCTGTTCGGCCAGGTCGTCCCGGCTGTAGACCTCGGGATGGGTCTCCATGAACGACTCGTTCAATCGAGACCGCCCCATTCCGTCACATCGAACGGCCAGGTCAGCAAGATCTCGTCAGCGACGGCGATCGGATCCAGATGGCCGCGGAAGGCATGAACGGCCTGGGTCAGGTCGAGGAGCTGGGGAACGCTCAGCGGTGCCTTGCGGCAGATGAGGTGGGCATGGAAGGCGTACTGCCATGCGAAGCAGGCGGCCCGAGTCTTGGCCCTGATCTGGCGAGTGCTCACGCCCTGATCGAAGGCAAGGACCATACCGGCCCGCGAGTGACGAAACCTGCCAGGCCGGGCCGCGGGTTTCCACGTAGCCGCCGGAGCGCCGATATCGGAAGAAGGTTCCCCTGGCCGGTCCCGCGCCGCCGAATCAATAGGCGAGCCGATCCGGCCTCAGGTCGCGCAGGATCGTCGTTGCGATCTCCTCGATCGACTTGTGCGTCGACGACAGCCAGGCGATGCCTTCCTTCTTCATCATCGTCTCGCCCTCGCGCACCTCGTAGCGGCAGTTCTCGATCGAGGCGTACTTGCTGTTCGGTCGGCGCTCGTTGCGGATGCGGGCGAGCCGGTCCGGGTCAATCGTCAGGCCGAAGCACTTGGTCTTGAACGGCATCAGCGTCGACGGCAGTCTGGCGCGCTCGAAGTCCTCGGGGATGAGCGGATAGTTCGCGGCCTTGATGCCGTGCTGCATCGCCAGGTAGAGCGAGGTCGGCGTCTTGCCGCTGCGGCTGACGCCGACCAGGATGACGTCGGCCTCGGCCAGGTTCTTCGCCGACTGGCCGTCGTCGTGCGCGAGCGCGAAGTTGATCGCCTCGATGCGGTCGGTGTATTCCTGGCTCTCCGAGACGTCGGAGAAGCGGCCGATGCGGTGGTTCGAGGTGATGCCGAACTCGGCCTCGAGCGGCTCGATGAACGTGTTGAACATGTCGAGGACGAGCCCGTGCGCGTGCTCCTTGACGATCGACAGGATCTCTGTGTTGACGAGGGTGATGAAGACGATCGGCTTTCGGCCGTCGTGCTCGGCCGTGTGGTTGATCTCGCGGACGACCTGGTGCGCCTTGTCGGGCGTGTCGATGAAAGGCCGGCGCAGGTGGCGCGGCTTGATCGCGAACTGCGACAGGATCGAATTGCCGAAGGTCTCGGCGGTGATGCCGGTGCCGTCGGAGACGAAGAACACCGTGTGGCTCGGTGCCGGTGCGACCGCGGCACGGAGCGCCGCGGCTGCGGAGGAGGGGGCGGGCTCGATCATTGCCGATGATAGGCAGCCGCCGGTGGGATCGACGCGTCGCTCTTAGAATCGGCAGGCTTTTCGACCCGCGCATGCTCGCTCCCGCCTCTCGCCCCCGCCGCCTAGCCGATCGTCCTTCGGGCGAGGTTTCGCGGCGCTCCGGCGATCGAAGGCCGGGCGTTGCCGCCGCCGCGCGCGCCGGTCGGATGACCCCGGTTTTTCACAAGCCACGAGTCTTCCCATGTCATCCACCCACCTGGCGACCGCCTTCGTCGCCCGCTTCGACACCCTGAGAATGTCCGACGTCGAGGCGGTCGGCGGCAAGAACGCCTCCCTCGGCGAAATGATCAGCCAGTTGAGCGAGTCCGGCGTCCGCGTGCCGGGCGGCTTCGCGACCACGGCGCACGCGTTTCGCGCCTTCCTCGCCGAAGGCGGTCTGGCGCGGCGCATCGCCGACCGGCTCGCCACGCTCGACACCGACGACGTGCGCGCGCTCGCCGCCGCCGGCGCCGAGATCCGCGCCTGGATCGAGGCGCAGCCACTGCCGGCGGCGTTCGAGGCCGAGGTGCGGCGCGAATTCGAGCGCTTGAGCGCCGATCATCCCGATGCGACCTTCGCCGTCCGCTCGTCGGCGACCGCCGAAGATTTGCCCGAGGCGTCGTTCGCCGGCCAGCAGGAGACCTTCCTCAACGTCGCCGGCATCGACGGCGTCCTGGCGCGCATGCGCGAGGTCTTCGCCAGCCTCTACAACGACCGCGCCATTAGCTATCGCGTCCACAAGGGCTACGCGCACGGCGACGTCGCGCTCTCGGCCGGCGTGCAGCGGATGGTGCGCAGCGATCTCGGCTCGGCCGGGGTGATGTTCACGATCGACACCGAGAGCGGCTTTGCCGACGTCGTCTTCATCACCTCGAGCTACGGCCTTGGCGAGACGGTCGTGCAGGGCGCCGTCAACCCCGACGAGTTCTACGTCCACAAGCCGGCGCTCAGGAACGGCAAGCAGGCGATCATCCGCAGGAACCTCGGCTCGAAGCTGATCAGGATGGCGTTCGCGTCGGCCGAGGACCGCGCCGCGACCGGCAAGCTGGTGACGACGCTCGACACCGCGACCGAGCAACGCAACCGCTATTCGCTCGCCGACGACGAAGTCGCCGAGCTCGCCCGCTATGCGCTCGTCATCGAGAAGCACTACGGCCGGCCGATGGACATCGAGTGGGGCAAGGACGGCGTCGACGGCAAGCTCTACATCCTGCAGGCGCGGCCGGAGACGGTGAAGAGCCAGGCGGCGGGCAAGGCCGAGCAGCGCTATGCCCTGAAGGGCAGCGGCACGGTGCTCGTCGAAGGCCGCGCGATCGGCCAGAAGATCGGCACCGGCCCGGTCCGCATCGTCGAATCGGTCGCCGACATGGACAAGGTGCAGGCCGGCGACATCCTCGTCACCGACATGACCGATCCGAACTGGGAGCCGGTGATGAAGCGGGCGAGCGCGATCGTCACCAACCGCGGCGGCCGCACCTGCCACGCGGCGATCATCGCCCGCGAGCTCGGCATCCCGGCGGTCGTCGGCTGCGGCGACGCGACCTCGGTGCTGAAGGACGGCGCGCTCGTCACCGTCGCCTGCTCCGAAGGCGACACCGGCTACGTCTACGACGGCCTGCTCGAGACCGAGGTCACCGAGGTCGAGCGCGGCGAGCTGCCGTACTCGCCGGTCAAGATCATGATGAACGTCGGCAACCCGCAGATGGCGTTCGACTTCGCGCAGATGCCGAACTCGGGCGTCGGCCTGGCGCGGCTCGAGTTCATCATCAACAACAACATCGGCGTCCACCCGAAGGCGATCCTCGACTATCCGAACATCGACAGCGACCTCAAGAAGGCGGTCGAGAGCGTCGCCCGCGGCCACGCCTCGCCGCGCGCCTTCTACGTCGACAAGCTGGCCGAGGGCATCGCGACGATCGCGGCCGCGTTCTGGCCCAAGCCGGTGATCGTTCGCCTCTCCGACTTCAAGAGCAACGAATATAAGAAGCTGATCGGCGGCTCGCGCTACGAGCCTGAGGAAGAGAACCCGATGCTCGGCTTTCGCGGCGCGTCGCGCTACGTCAGCGAGTCGTTCGGCGAGGCGTTCGCGATGGAATGCGAGGCGCTCGTCCGGGTGCGGCGCGAGATGGGCTTTTCGAACGTCGAAGTGATGGTGCCGTTCGTGCGCACGCTCGGCCAGGCCGAGCGCGTCGTCGCCATGCTCGCCGAGCACGGCCTGAAGCGCGCCTCCGCCGGCGGAAGCGACGGCCTCAAGGTGATCATGATGTGCGAGGTGCCGAGCAACGCCGTGCTCGCCGAGCGCTTTCTCGAGCACTTCGACGGCATGTCGATCGGCTCGAACGACCTGACCCAGCTGACGCTCGGCCTCGACCGCGATTCCGGCCTCGAGCTGCTCGCGCGCGACTTCGACGAGCGCGATCCCGCCGTCAAGGCGCTGATCTCGCGCGCGATCGCGGCCTGCCGCGCGACCGGCAAGTACATCGGCATCTGCGGCCAGGGGCCGAGCGACCATCCCGACTTCGCCGACTGGCTCGCCGACGAGGGCATCGTTTCGATCTCGCTCAACCCCGACAGCGTCGTCGAGACCTGGAAGCGGCTGGCGACGCGGCGCAGCGTCGTCTGAGCGAAGGCGCCGTCGCGCCGGCGCCGGTCAGAGGACGAGCGCCATGTGCAGCTTGTCGTGGTAACGGCCACCGACCTTCAGCGCCCGACGCAAGGTGCCGTAGGGCGCGAAGCCGTGGCGCTCGTAGAGGCGCACGGCGCCCTCGTTCTCGGCGGTGACGCTGAGGGTCAGCATCTCGAGGCCGACGTGGCGCGCCTCGGCGACGCATGCCTCGAGGAGGAGGGCGCCGATGCCGGCGCCGCGCGCCTCGGGCCGCACCATCATGCCGACGACGTGGCCGATGTGGCGCACCTTGAGCCGGGCCTCGCGCTCGCAGCCGATCGCGCCGAGCAGCCGCTTCGCGCGCCAGGCGCCGAGCAGGAACTGGCCGCCGTCGCGCCGCTCGAGGCCGAGCCGATGCAGGTAGTCGGTCGGCTCCTTGCGCGCGTCGGTCTCGGCGTCGGACGTGAACGCCTCGGGATGGAGCGCGAGCATCTCGTCGCGAAGTCGCTTGTAGTCGGCGAGGTCGGCCGCGCCGAGCGGGCGGATCGTGGCGGCTTCGCTCACCCGCCGATGTAGTGCATCTCGACGCGCCGCTCGCCTGTCGGTGCCCGGCCATCGGCAGCGCTGCGCAGCTCTGAATAGCGATCGCCGCGCTGCTCCCAGATCAGGCCGATCGCGGCCGCGATCTCGGCGTCGTTCGCGCCGCCGCGGACGAGGGCGCGCAGGTCGTGGCCGCGGCTCGCGAACAGGCACAGGAAGAGCTTGCCCTCGGTCGACAGGCGCGCCCGGTTGCAGTCGCTGCAGAAGGCCTTCGTGACACTTGAGATCGTGCCGATCTCGCCTGCAACATCGGTCTCGGCGTAGCGCCAGCGCTCGGCCGTCTCGCCCGGCGCCGCCGCCGGCAGCGGCACGAGCGCGAACGCCTCGGCGATGCGCTCGACCACCGCGGCCGAGGGCAGCACCTCGTCCATGCGCCAGCCGTTGGTCGCGCCGACGTCCATGTACTCGATGAAGCGCAGGGCGACGTCGCGGCCGCGAAAGTGCCGCGCCATCGGCAGGATCTGGCCGTCGTTGGTGCCGCGCTTGACGACCATGTTGACCTTGATCGGGCCGAGTCCGGCGCGCTCCGCCGCGTCGATGCCGCGCAGCACGTCGGCGACCGGGAAGTCGGCGTCGTTCATGCGCCTGAAGATGGCGTCGTCGACGGCGTCGAGGCTCACCGTGACGCGGCCGAGCCCGGCGGCCTTCAGGGCCGCGGCCTTGCGCGCGAGGATCGAGCCGTTGGTGGTCAGCGTGAGATCGAGGCCGCCGCCGTCGGCGCCACGCAGCTCGGCCAGCATCGCCACCAGCCGCTCGAGGTCGCGGCGCAGCAGCGGCTCGCCGCCGGTGAGGCGGATCTTCTTGACGCCGTGCGCGACGAAGAGCGCGGCGACGCGGACGATCTCCTCGAAGGTGAGCAGCGACGACTGCGGCAGGAAGGCGTAGTCGCGGTCGAACACCTCCTTCGGCATGCAGTAGCTGCAGCGGAAGTTGCAGCGATCGGTGACCGAGATGCGCAGGTCGCGCAACGGCCGCCGCAGGGTGTCGACGAGCTCACCGGTCGGCGCGACCAGCCGCGCCGGCACGACCGGCGCGCTCGCGCGGTAGCGATGGTCGGCGACGGCGATGACTTTTCCGGTCATGGACCGATTGTGCCTCGCAGGGCTCGCCGCGTCGGGGCGCGAGGCCCCGCTCGGCGCGAGGGAAAGGCTACTCGGCGCCGGCCGCCGCTGGCGTCGCCGCGTTCGCCGCATCGACCGCAGTGGTCGTCTCGACGCGGCGCGCGCCGGTGAAGCGCTTCGCCCAGTAGGCGAAGCCGATGTTCTCGGTGCGGACGTTCTTGCCCGTTCGCGGCGCGTGGATGAAGCGGTTGTCGCCGATGTAGATGCCGACATGCGAGAACGTTCGCTTCAAGGTGTTGAAGAAGACGAGGTCGCCGGGACGCAGGTCCTCGCGCCTGACCGCGACCAGGCCCGGCGCCGCCGCCTGCTCGTCGGCACGACGCGGCAGGACGAGGCCGAGGCTCATCTCGAAGACGTGGCGCGTGAAGCCGCTGCAGTCGAAGCCGGTCTCGGCCGACGTGCCGCCGCGCCGATAGCGGACGCCGATCAGGTCCATCGCCGCGACGGTCAGGTCGGCGGCGCGGTCGTGCATCCGGCTCAGCAGGCTCGCCGTCGGCGCGGCCGACGCTTCCGGCTCGACGACGGGCGCGGGAGCGGCGAGCAGCCCCTTGTCGGCGAGGAGCCGCATCACCGGATCGGACGCATCGTCGGGGCCGGCGACGGCCAGGCCCGAGGCGAGGCAGAGGATCCACGCGGCGGCGACACCTTGCAGGGCGCGGCCGGCTGCGGTCGGAAAGATTCGCATCGGCGCGCAGGATAGGCGAGGGCCGGTCCGGGCGTCAACCGCCGAAACGATGCCTTACCTCTGCGCTGCGGCATGTCCTGCCGGCGACCCGCGGTATCGTGTGCGGCGTGCAGCGTCGCTGCGCTATCGTCGCCGAACGTCCCGCGAACGAAGGAGATCATGCGATGTTCAAGGCCTTGATGCTCGAGAACGACGACGCCGGCTTTCGTGCCTCGGTGCGCGATGCCGACGAATCGGCTTTGCCCGAGGGCGACGTCACCGTGGGCGTCGAGTACTCGACCCTCAACTACAAGGACGCGCTCGCTATCACCAACAAGAGCCCGATCGTGCGCGCCTGGCCGATGGTCGCGGGCATCGACGGCGCCGGCACGGTGATCGCGTCGAGCCATCCCGGCTGGAAGGCGGGCGACGCGGTCGTCCACAACGGCTGGGGCGTCGGTGAGACGCGCTGGGGCTGCCTCGCCCAGCGCGCCCGGCTGAAGGGCGACTGGCTCGTCGCGTTGCCGGCGCCGCTCTCGACGCGCCAGGCGATGGCGATCGGCACCGCCGGCTACACCGCGATGCTTTCCGTGATGGCGCTCGAGCAGCACGGCGTGAAGCCCGGCGACGGGACCGTGCTCGTCACCGGCGCCAGCGGCGGCGTCGGCAGCGTCGCGATCGCGCTGCTCGCCCGCCTCGGCCATCGCGTCGCCGCATCGACCGGCCGGCCGCAGGAGGCGGCGTACCTGCGCGAGCTCGGCGCCAGCGAGATCGTCGAGCGCAGCGAGCTGAGCGCGCCCGGCAAGCCGCTGCAGAAGGAGCGCTGGTCGGCGGCGATCGACGCGGTCGGCAGCCACACCCTCGTCAACGCGCTGGCACAAACGCGCTACGGCGGCGTCGTCGCCGCCTGCGGCCTGGCCCAAGGCTTCGACCTGCCCGCGACGGTGATGCCGTTCATCCTGCGCGGCGTCACCCTCGCCGGCATCGACAGCGTCATGGCGCCGCTCGCGCTGCGACGCGAAGCCTGGCGTCGCCTGGCGAGCGATCTCGACGCCGCGGCGCTCGGCCTCATCACCGAGGAGATCGCGCTCGACGGCGCGATCGCGAAGGCGGGCGCGCTGCTCGGCGGCGGCGTTCGCGGCCGGGTGGTCGTGAAGATCTGAGCGCGAAGGGCGGCAGCGCGCCGCTCAGCGGATCAGCTGCGAAAGCCGCTTGAACTTCGGATGCTGGCTCGTGCCGAGCCATTCGAAGATGATCATCTCGGTGGTGACGACGTCGGCACCGAGCTTCCTCGCGCGCTCGGTCGCGGCGAGACGGTCGTGCGGGTGGCGGGAGCCGACCGCGTCTGCGACCCACTTGACGGCGTGACCCGCTTCGAGCAGGCCGGCGACGGTCTGCATGACGCAGACATGGGCCTCGCAGCCGGCGACGACGATGGTGTCGCGGCCGGCGGGCAGGCGGCGCAGAAAGCCTTCTTCGGCCGGCGCCGAGAAGTGGAACTTGGCGAGCGTCGTGTCGCAGAGCGCCGCGATCTCGGCGACGAGCGGGCCGAGGCCGTCCGGGTTCTCCTCGGTGCCGATGACGTGGATGCCGAGCTCGCGCGCGCCGGTCGCAAGCTGGACGCAGCGGCGAACGACCGTCTCGCCGTCGTGGATCGCCGGCATCAGCCGCACCTGCGCGTCGATGATCAGCAGCGTGCACTCGTCGGGCTTGCAGAGAACGCTCATCGCCAGGCTCCTTCGGATCGCCCATTCTCGGACATGTGCGCGGCGTCGGCACAATCGACGCCGGACCCTTCGGAGACAACCCCATGCTGATGACCTCCGCCGACTACCGGGAATCGCTGCGCCGCTACTCGCCGCGCGTCTTCGTCGACGGCGCGCGCGTCGCCAGCGTCGTCGACGCGCCGGCGCTGCAGCCGGGCATCAACGCGATCGGCCTGACCTACGACTTCGCGCTGCGCGACGAGCTGGCGCCGATCATGCGCGCCGTACAGGCGTCGAGCGGCAAGACCGTGAACCGGATGCTGCACGTCGACCAGAGCAGCGCCGACCTGCTCAACAAGCTCGAGGCGGTGCGCGTCCTGTGCCAGGAGACCGGCTGCGCGCAGCGCTACCTCGCCCACGACGCGTTCAGCGCCCTGACGCAGGCGACCGGCCGCATCGACGCCGACAAGGGAACGCGCTACGGCGAGCGCTTCACCGCCTGGCTGCACGACTTCCAGGACAAGGACCTCAGCGTCGGCATCGCCATGACCGACGCCAAGGGCGATCGCAGCAAGCGGCCGCACGAGCAGGCCAACGTCGACAGCTACGTCCACATCGTCGCGCAGAACGCGAAGGGCATCGTCATCTCGGGGACCAAGGCGATCGTCACCGGCGCGCCGTACATGCACGAGCTCCTCGTCATGCCGTGCCGCAACATGAGCGAGGCCGACGCCGCCTTCGCGGTCTGCTGCGCGGTGCCGTGCGATGCCGACGGCGTGACCATCGTCGCCCGGCCCGCCGGGCGGCCGGGCGAGAAGGCAGCGCTGTTCTCGAACAAGTACGGCCAGTCGACCGGCGTCGTCGTCTTCGACCGCGTCTTCGTCGCCTGGGAGCGCGTCTTCCTCGCCGGCGAGTGGGAGCATTCTTCCCACCTCACGTACAGCTACGCGACCCACCATCGCCACACCTGCATCGCCGCGCGCGCCGGCTTCGGCGACCTCCTCATCGGCGCTGGCGCCCTGATGTGCGAGGCGAACGGCTTCGATCCCGGCCAGGAGACGCACCTGCGCGAGCAGATGGTCGAGCTGATCACGATCGTCGAGGGCTTCTACGCCTGCGGCGTCGCGGCGAGCGTGTACGCGAGCGCCGACGCGCACTCGACGACGGTGATGCCCGACCCGGTGTTCTCGAACATCGGCAAGCTCCTGCTCGCGAACCAGATCTACGACATGCACCGGATCGCCCACTACGTCTCGGGCGGCCTCATCGTCACGCTGCCGGGTCCCGACGAAGACCACAACCCGGAGACCGCCGCCAACCTCGCCGACGTGCTGCGCGCCAACCCGGCCGTTCCCTACGACAAGCGCATCGAGGCGGCGCGCCTGATCGAGGACCTGACCGCGTCGTACCAGGGCGGCTGGTACTCGGTGATCAGCCTGCACGGCGGCGGTTCGCCGGCGGCGATGAGGCAGGAGATCTGGCGCAACTATCCGGTCGGCGACAAGGTCGATCTGGTCGAGCGTCTCCTCGAGCGCGGCGTTCTCGCATCGCCCGGCCGCGCCATCACCGCGAACCGACAGCCGGGCAAGTGCTGCGACGCAGGCTGCACGCCGCCGAGCGCGACGACGATGGTCGCCTTGCCGGCATCTGCCCGGGAGGTCGATCGGTGATGGCAGCGTCGGCGCCGTTCGACGCATTCCGGCGCCGCTCGCTCGACGAGCGCGAGGCGTTCTGGCGCGAGCAGGCGGAGCTGATCGACTGGGCCGCGCCATTCGAGACGGTCTGCGACGACAGCCGGCCGCCGTTCGTCGACTGGTTCGTCGGCGGCAGGACCAACCTCTGCCACAACGCCGTCGACCGCCACCTCGCCACGCGGGCGGCGCAGCGCGCGCTGATCTACGTCTCGACCGAGACCGGCCAGGAACGCATCTACAGCTTCGCCGAGCTGCACGCCGAAGTGCAGCGCATGGCCGCGGTGCTGATCGGCCTCGGCGTCGGCGTCGGCGATCGCGTCCTGATCTACATGCCGATGATTCCCGAGGCGGTGTTCGCGATGCTCGCGTGCGCCCGCATCGGCGCGATCCACTCGGTCGTCTTCGGCGGCTTCGCCAGCACGAGCCTGGCGAACCGGATCGACGACGCCGAGCCGACCGTGATCGTCAGCGCCGACGCCGGCAGCCGCGCCGGCAAAGTCATCGCCTACAAGCCGCTGCTCGACGAGGCGATCCGCCTGGCGACGCACAAGCCGGCGAAGGTGCTGCTCGTCGATCGCGGCCTCGCGCCCATGGCGCGCACGCCCGGCCGCGACGAGGATTACGCGGCCCTGCGCGAGCGCCACCTCGACGACGTCGTGCCGTGCACCTGGGTCGACTCCGCGCATCCGAGCTACACGCTCTACACGAGCGGAACGACCGGCAAGCCGAAGGGCGTCCAGCGCGACACCGGCGGCTACGCGGTCGCGCTCGCGGCGAGCATGAAGCACATCTTCTGCGGCGCCGCAGGCGAGACCTACTTCTCGACCAGCGACATCGGCTGGGTCGTCGGCCACAGCTACATCGTCTACGGCCCGCTCATCGCCGGCATGGCGACGATCCTCTACGAAGGCCTGCCGATCCGGCCCGACGCCGGCATCTGGTGGCAGCTGGTCGAGAAATACCGCGTGACGGTGATGTTCACGGCGCCGACCGCGATCCGCGTCCTCAAGAAGCAGGACCCGAAGCACCTGCGCGCTCACGACCTGTCGAGCCTGCGCCTGCTCTTTCTCGCCGGCGAGCCGCTCGACGAGCCGACCGCGTCGTGGATCGCCGACGCGATCGGCAAGCCGGTCATCGACAACTACTGGCAGACCGAGAGCGGCTGGCCGATCCTGACCGTCGCCAACGGCGTCGCGCCGATGCGGAGCAAGTACGGCAGCCCGGGCGTCGCGATGTACGGCTACGACATCCGCCTCGTCGACGAGACGACCGGCCTCGACATCGACGAGCCCGGCAGGAAGGGCGTCGTCGCCATCGACGGGCCGACGCCGCCCGGTTTCATGCAGACCGTCTGGCGCGACGATCGACGCTTCGTCGCCACCTACTGGACGAGCATCGCCGGCCGGCAGCTCTACAACACCTTCGACTGGGGCATCCGCGACGCCGACGGCTACTGGTTCATCCTCGGCCGCACCGACGACGTCATCAACGTCGCCGGCCACCGCCTCGGTACGCGCGAGATCGAGGAGAGCATCTCGAGCCACGCCAACGTCGCCGAGGTCGCCGTCGTCGGCGTCGCCGACGCGCTCAAGGGCCAGGTCGCGATGGCCTTCGTCGTCGCCCGCGACGCGAGCGCGCTCGGCGACGCGAGCGCGCGAATGCGCCTGGAAGGCGAGATCATGAAGACCGTCGACGGCCAGCTCGGCGCGCTGGCGCGGCCGGCGCGCGTCCACTTCGTCGCCGCCTTGCCGAAGACGCGCTCCGGCAAGCTCCTGCGTCGCGCCATCCAGGCGATCTGCGAGCGGCGCGACGCCGGCGACCTGACGACGATCGAAGACCCGACGGCGCTGCAGCAGATCCGCGACCTCGTCGAACCGCATTCCTGAGGATTCCTCGATGAAATTCTCATTGCCCTTCGTCCTCGGCGCCGGCGTGATCGGCGCCGCCGCTTCCGCTGCGACGTCGCTGCCCGGACCCGCGTTCCCGCGCTTCGCGTCCGCATCGGCGCTGACGGCGGCGTGCGACGCGGCGCTCGGCGATGCCGACCGGCGCGTCAAGGCGCTCGAGAAGCACGCGGCCGACGCGCGCTGGCTTGCCGCCTGGGACGACCTCAACGCGTCGGTCGAGGATGCGTCGGCGCCGATCGGGCTGCTCGAGAACGTCCACCCCGACAAGGCGATCCGCGAGGCGGCGCAGGCGTGCAGCCAGCGCTGGTCCGAGTTCGCCTCGAGCCTCGGCCAGAACGAGACGCTCTACCGCGCCCTCGTCGCGGTCAAGCCGCGCGACGCGATCGAGCGCGAGTTCGTCAAGTTCGCGCGCGAAGGCTTCGAGGACGCGGGCGTCGGTCTGGCGCCGGGCGATCGCGTGCACGCGAAGCAGCTGAGCGACCGCATCGCCGACCTCGACAAGCAGTTCGGCGCCCGCATCCGCGACGCCAACGTCAGGATCGCGGTCGCCGTCGAAGACCTCGCCGGCGTGCCCGAGGAGGTCTGGAAGACGAAGCCGCGCGACGATGCCGGCAGGGTCCTGCTCGGCCTCGACTACCCGACCCTGAACCCGGTCGCCGGGCGCGCCGAGAAAGCGTCGACGCGCGAGCGCTTCTGGCGCGCCAAGCAGAACGAGGGCGGCGACGCGAACCTCGCCCTGCTCGGCGAGCTGGCCCGGCTGCGCCGCGACTACGCGCACCTCTTCGGCGTCAAGACCTTCGCCGACTTCCAGCTGCGCCGGCGCATGGTCGAAAACGCCGAGACGACCGAACGCTTCCTGAACGACGTGCGCAGCGCCGTCCAGGCGCGCGAGCTGCGCGACCTCGACGAGATGCGCGACGCCAAGGCGCGCCATCTCGGCACGCCGGCGGCGGCGACGCGCCTCGAGCGCTGGGATCTCGCCTTCTACACCGAGCGGCTGCGGCGCGAACGCTACAGCGTCGACCAGGAGGCGTTCCGCGAGTACTTCCCGGCCGAGGAGAGCCTGCGCTTCGTCATGCGCGTCGCCGAGCGCATGCTCGGGATCCGCTACACGTCGGTCCCCGTCGCCCTCTGGCACGAGGACGCGCGCGCCTACGCGGTGAGCGACGCGAAGAGCGGCAAGCCGCTGGCGACGCTCTACATCGATCCCTACCCGCGCGAGGGCAAGTACAACCACGCGGCAGTCTGGCCGCTGCGCAGCGCCGCCACCCGCATTGGGCGGACGGCGCAGGCGGCGCTGGTCGTCAACAACGACAGGAAAGGGCTCACGCTCGACGAGCTCGAGACACTGCTGCACGAGCTCGGGCATGCGCTCCACGACAACCTGTCGGCGACGCGCAACGCGCAGCAGTCGAGTTCGAACGTGCAGCTCGATTTCGTCGAGGCGCCGTCGCAGATGCTCGAGGACTGGGTCTACGACAAGAAGGTCCTGAAGCTGTTCGCCGAGGTCTGCCCGACCTGCCGGCCGGTGCCCGACGAGATGATCGACAAGGCGCGCGTCGCGCGCGACTTCGGCAAGGGCATGCGGACCGCGCGCCAGCTCCTCTTCGCGAGCTACGACCTGGCGCTCTACACCGCCGATGTACCCGAGCCGATGGCGCTCTGGAGCCGGATGGAGGGGGCGACGCCGCTCGGCCACGTCGCCGACACGCGCTTCCCGGCCGGCTTCGCGCACATCGCCGGCGGCTATGCGGCCGGCTACTACGGCTACCTGTGGAGCCTGGTCGTCGCCCACGACCTGCGCACGGCGTTCAAGGACGACCGGCTCGATCCGGTCGTCGGCGCGCGCTATCGGCGAATGGTGCTGGCGCAGGGCCGGCAGCTGCCGCCGCGCGAGCTGGTGCGCGAGTTCCTCGGCCGCGAGACCAACTCGAAGGCGTTCTTCGACGACCTCGCGCGCTGAGCGCGTGAAGGCGGCGCGGCGCGCCTCGCCGTCGACCGGCGCTAGAGCACTTCGCTCGCGAAGTGGTCCCTAGAGCACTTCGCTCGCGAAGTCGGCGAGGCGCGAGCGCTCGCCGCGCGCCAGCGTGACGTGGCCGGAGTGAGCCCAGCCCTTGAAGCGATCGACGGCGTAGGTGAGGCCCGACGAACCTTCGGTCAGGTAGGGCGTGTCGATCTGCGCCAGGTTGCCGAGGCAGACGATCTTGGTACCGGGCCCGGCGCGCGTGATCAGCGTCTTCATCTGCTTGGGCGTCAGGTTCTGCGCCTCGTCGATGATCACG